>NZ_CP062005.1:627830-941745 GCF_014840935.1 Halomonas sp. YLGW01
GTCGAGAATCCGAACGGTGGCCGATACGTGATGGTGGTTAGTCGCATCGTCAACGACACCATGCAGCGCATCGATACCGACCGACTGGCCAAGAAGATTCGTGTCGAGCTGCTGCGCTCGGGTCGCGTCGTGACCACGACCGCAGTAGGCATCGATGGCCCCGAGGATGACATGAACATGCTTGCTCGAGATCTTCGGAATTCCGAGGAGTTCGATCAGCGCGGTGTACAGCGCAAGGGGACCTTGCAGGCTCCGGACCTGAGCCTGTCGGGCAAGATCCACCAGGCCAACCACGAGGTGGATGGTGAGCAACAGGTGGAATACTACGTGCAGCTGACCCTCACCGATCTCGCCAGTGGTCTGGCGTTCTGGGAGGGCGAGACGCCCATCATCAAGCGGGGCTCGGATGCCTCGGTGGCCTGGTAAGGAGACCCTCATGAGCTTGTGCAAGCCCCATGGAAGCAAGGCGCTTCCGCTCACGCCCCTCATCGCCGCATTAGGCCTGCTGGTGTCGCCTCTTGCCCTCGGCCAGGATGCCACCGAACAGGTGGCCGAGCAGGCCAGCGCCGCCGAGCGTGATGCCGCCCAGACACCACCGTCTCCGTTTCTGACGGTGGATGAGGTCGCGCCCAGCGAGCAATTGATCCGTGATTTTCTCGATGCACGCGGCTGGAAACAGGGCCAGTCCGACAGCAACCCGGGCAAGGGGTGGCTGGTGGTGGCGACCGAGAACATCCCCGCCGACCCCTCGAGCATCGATTTCAGTACGGCACGCTTGATTGCCACCGAGGAGGCCTTTCTCAAGGCGATGGGCACCCTGGTGTCCCAGGACTCGGTGCAGATCGGCAAGACCATGGCCGATCGTTTTATGAAGGACGACCTGCCGGAAGAGGTGAAGGACACCACCAGCCTGGCCGCCCTGGGTGACGCCGTGGCCGGGCGCCTCGCCGAAGCCTCGGTGCAGACCCTCAACAAGGTCATCGAGGAGCTGGGGGGCGATACCGCCGGCCTGCCGCAAATGAACGTGGCCGAGCGCAAGCAGCTGATCCGCGACGAGTTCGTGACCGATACCACCTGGCAGGCCATGGGTCAGCTGTCCGGCATCGGGGTGTTCGGCGTGATCGAGCAGACCGGCGGCGATGGCCCGGTCAACAACGGCAGCGTCAGTGTGGTCGTGGTCAAGTCGAACCGCTTCAGCGAGTTCGGCGATCAGCTCAAGCGCGGCGAGGCCATGGCCGGACGCGGCATCCCGGTGGACGACATCCATGCCCGTCTCGATCCCCAGCTGGAAGCCGGCGAGCCCATGCTGGGTTACTTCGGGGTGCAGCCGATCGTCGATGCCGAGGGGCGTTTCGGCCTGCTGTCGTTCGGCATGGACGGCCCGGCGCTGGTGCGCAGCATGGACGAGTTTGCAATCACTTCCGAGATGGAAGCCGCCCGGCGCAGTGCCCAGCTGATGGCCGACGGCTGGTTGGCCCAGTTCGCCACCATGACCGTGCAGGGCCAGAGCGAGGCCACCAAGCGCAAGCTGCGCGAGCAGGTGCGCGAGACTCGCGGCGACGGCAGCTCGCAGATCACCACTGCCAGCGGCGTGGGCAGCATGATCAATAGCCTGCTGCAGTCCGAATCCCGTGCCCGTCTGCAGGGCGTGCAGACCATCGGCCAGTGGGATGCAGTCGATCCCGCCACCGGGCATCCCTACCTCGGTTACGTGAAGTACTGGTCGCCGGGCACCGCCGCTCAGGCTCAGGACCGCCAGCGTCAAGAGGCGTCGCCTGATAGCCAGCGCCAGAGTTCCTCGTCGTCCGCCACCTCGGCCAGTTCCCGCTCCACCGGCGCCTTCGGAGAGTGGTGATGCGCATCCTGATGATCTCGCTGCTGTGGCTGGTGCTGCTGCCCGGCATGGCCATGGCGGGCGTTGAAACCCGCACCGTCCATGCCGAAGCCACCGGTATCGACCGTGAGGATGCCATCTTCAATGCCCTGGGCGACGCCGTGCGCCAGGTGCATGGCGCCAGCGTGGATGCCAGCCGCGAGCTGCGTACTTCCATGGAGCGTACCTCGACTCGCCAGGGCATGGAGAGTCAGCGCTCCACGACTCACCGTGCCAAGAGTGAGAGTCGCACCAGTGTCCAGAGTCAGGGGCTGATCAGCGGGTATCGCGTCCGCTCGGTGGTGCCCGCATCCGGTGGTGGCATGCTCGCCCGTCTGGCAGTCGATGTGCCGGTATACCGAGTCCCCGGCTCGGCCAGTCAGAGCAATCGGCAACGCATCGCCGTCTATCCGGTTGAGGCCAGTCGCTCGAGTTATCGGTTGCTGGGCGAGAGCATCGGAGCCGGACAGGTTTCCCGTCGGCTGACTCAGTCCATCGTTCAGGCATTGGTGCAGTCGCGGCGTTTCTCGGTACTGGATCGCGACATGCGCGCGGCCATCGATGCCGAAAAGCGTTTCGTCGCCCATGGCGATGTGCCTCTGCGGGAAAAGGCCATGCTCGGCAATAGTCTGGGGGCGGATTATCTGGTGGTGACGCGCCTGACCGAGATGAATCTCGACTGGCGCGAGGTGCGTAGCCAGATTACCGGCGAGCGCTCTCAGGAGCCCGTAGGCACCGCCAGCCTGGAAGCGCGCGTGGTCGTGCCGGCCACCGGTCAGGTGATGTGGAGCGAAACCCTTTCGGTGTCGCTCGAGGACCTGGGCCTAGAAGGAGAGCGACAAGCTGGGGTTCAGCCGATTCTAGATGGCCTGGGTAACGAACTGACCTTCCGCGCCCTGAACGTCATCTACCCGCTGCGGGTCGTCGAGAGTCGCGAGCGTCAGGTAGTGCTGAATCAGGGCGGTACCCTGCTAAAGGTCGGCCAGCGCTGGCAGGTCTTCGATATCGGCAAGGATTACACCGATCCCTATCATGGCGAAAGCCTGGGGCCGCGGGAGAGCTGGACCGCCGATGTCGAGATCATCCGCGTCGCCGACAAGGTGGCCTATGCCAAGGTCATCGACGGAGAGGTGGAGGGGAATGGTCAGGTGTTGCGCCGCCCTCAGAACGCGGCCGCGGCCCGCGAAGCTGAGTTCGAGCAGATCCGCGGCACCCGCGAGCGGGTCTGCCTGCCCATCGACCCCTGCTGATGACGCTCTAAAGGGAGGTCGCCAGTGCAACTCTTCGTGCTCTGACTTATCGTGGGGCCTTCGATTCATCACGCCAGGATGCGCCCCATGATTCGCACTCTATTGCTCGACACCGACGGCCAGTCCCACATCGGTGGCGAAGAGCTGATCGCCCGCTGGCATGAACAACCGGACAGCCGCATCTGGATCGACCTGCAGAGCAGCGCATCCGACGAGCAGCAGGCGCTGCTCGAGGCCTTCGACTGCCACCCGCTGGCGATTATCGATGCCCAGCGGGAGCGCCACCCCCCCAAGGTCGAGGAGTTCGAGACCCATACCCTGATCATCTACCGAGGGATCTCGTCCTTCGATGCGGAGCTCAACTATGCGCCGCAGCAGGTGGCCTTCTTCATCGGCGAGCGCTACCTGATCAGCCTGCACCCGAGCCTGGCCATGAGCATCGACCGGATGTGGGGACAGGATGGCAGCAAGCTGCTGGCGAAATCGCCCGGTCAGCTGGCACTCAAGATCATGCACCTCTCGGCGGGTTTCTATCTCGAGAGCCTGCTCGAGTTCGAGACCCAGCTCAGCGATCTCGAGGATGGGCTGATCGAGGCCGGCAACGACGGCCTGATGAAGCGGATCATCAGCTATAAGTCACGGCTGGTGAAGATGCGCCGGGTCTTCAATTACCACCAGGCGATCACTCAGGAGCTGATGGCCTACGACTACGATCATCTGCCCCGGGAAGAGGCCGACACCCTGCACGCCGTCAATGACGTACACGAGCGTTTCGAGCGCCTGCACAGCCTGACCCAGATGTACTACGACATCTGCGGTGACCTGGTGGATGGCTATATCTCCATCTCGTCGCACCAGCTCAACATCACCATGCGCGTGCTCACCGTGATCACCGCCATCTTCGTGCCTCTCGGCTTCCTGGCCGGGCTCTATGGCATGAACTTCGCCTATATTCCGGAACTCGGCTATCAATATGGCTACTTCGTCCTGCTTGGCGCGATGGCCGTGATTGCCACCAGCCTGATCTGGCTCTTCCGCCGCAAGGGCTGGATGTAGTCGCTTGACGGGCAGGACGCACACGCGAGAGCGCCAGGTCATTTGACCTGGCGCGAGGAAAAAGAGGCCGCCTGCTGAACCGGCCATCGCTCATGGCCGGTGCGGGATCATTGCAGGTAGATCTGGCCCTGTTCGTAGAGGCGCTGGCAGTCGGCGGCGTCGTGATAGCGATCTTCGGCGAGGTTATTCCCATTCACCCCGGGACCGGCGAAGCGCGGGTCGTCACACTCGCCGTCATTGGCCCACTGGCTGGTGTTGTCGCCCCATTGGATGTCGTTGGCGCTACTGACCATCTCGCCGCCTGAGGCCCGGGTGATCTGACCCTGCTCATAGAGCCGTCGGCAGTCGGCGGCGTCGTGGTAGCGGTCCTCGTCGAGGTTGAGGGAGTGCACGCCGGGGCCGGTGAAGCGCGGGTCGTCGCACTCGCCGTCGTTGGCCCACTGGCTGGTGTTGTCGCCCCACTCGATGTCATTGACGCTGCTGACCATGCCGCCGCTAGAGGCGCTGCCGCCTGACATGCCGGTCCACTCGGGATCGCGCTCGGAGACCTTGATGACCGCCTGTGGCGTCCCGCTGGACTCGTAGGTGCCGACCCAGACGTTGTAGTTGCCGGAGGTCGGTGAGCGCCACGTGAGGGCCGGGTTGCTGCCGCTGGTGGTCGAGTAGTCGTCGTTGCAGTGCCAGTTGCCGTCGGCATCGTAGACCACCAGGGTGGTATCCGCTGCGGATTCGACATAGATGGTCAGCGGGAACTGGCCGGCCTGGTAGTTGATGTCCACGTCGGGCTTGTCGCCGTTTACGTAGCCGCTGCAGTTGGGGCCCGCTTCGGCGGCCGCGGTGTCACCGCCCGCGCTGACGCTGAGCTGGTGCGGGTCGGGCTGGAAGCCGGATGCCAGCTCGATGGTTTCGTAGAGCGGTGCGGCCTGCCAGTTCAGCGCTTGGGCGGAGCTGGCCAGACACAGCAGCGGGACGGCGATCAGCGTGGCACAACGTGAAGGGGGCATCATGTGAGGGTTTCCTTGCGATGAGGGAGCAGTGGCAGTGGAGGCACATCGCTTAATAATATGGTCAGAAACGCTCAGAATGTCACGTTTTGTAAGCCTTTAGTCGATGATTTCCCTCATTCGGCAGACTGATCCGGCGGGACCTTCGGCGCGCGGACAGTCGGTTCCTCGGCCTTCCAGGGCAGCGGTGGGGGATCGAGGCGCGGCCCCTGAAAGCCGGGCACCGGGGGGAAGCGCTCGCTGCCGGATTCCCAGTCCTGCTGGGCGCGGATGATCTCGTCGCGGCTGCGGCCGACGAAGTTCCACCAGATCAGGATCTCCTCGTCATCGGGTTCGCCGCCCAGCAGCAACGCCCGGCTGCCGGGCGCAGTCTTGATCGTCAGGCGGTCGCGTCCCTGACCCAGATAGGCCAGCTCGTTGGGGGCGAAACGCTCGCCGCCACTTTTGTCTCCATCGTGCGCGTTCTTAGCGCTTTTATTCCCTTTGCTCTCGTTTTCACCGCTTTTGCTCTTGCCGATCTCCATCTCGCCCACCAGGACCAGCAGGCCGTATTCGAAGCGGGTGTCGAGGGACAGGGTCACCTCGCTGGCGACCGGGCTGTAGATCTCCAGTCCCATCAGCTCGGAGAAGGCCAGGGTCGGCGCCCGATGGCCGAGGAGCTCGCCGGCCAGCAGAGTCAGCGTCATGCCGGCATGATTCCAGCGCGGCAACACCGGGTAGTGATCGAAGCGTGGCGAGGTGCAGGCATCGACCCTTGGCAGGGCGATCCATAGCTGGGCCGCATGCAGACGCCGGGTGTCCTGCAGCGACTCCTCGGTGTGGGCGATGCCGCGCCCCGCGGTCATCAGGTTGACCTGGCCGGGGCGGATCGGCTGCGCCGAGCTCAGGCTGTCGCGATGCAACAGCTCGCCCTCGATCATCCAGGTGAAGGTCTGCAGGCCGATGTGCGGGTGCGGCCCCACCCGCAGGCCCGGCGCGCCCTCGGGGATCTCCACCGGGCCGATGTGATCGAGGAAACACCAGGCGCCGATGCGCCGGCGCTCCCGGGTCGGCAGGGCCCTTGCCACCGGAATGCCGCCGACATCGGTGCCCCGGGCCCTGATCCGCTGGCAGACCCGCTCGCCATGGACCAGCGGGCAGTCGCGGGAGTTGGAAGCGTCAGGGTGTTGGTCGGTGTTGCTCATGGAGAGATCCTCTTGACCCACTGGGCATAGCCGTTCAGGAAACGTTGCAGATAGTCGCGACAGCGCTCGGTGGGCTGGCCGTGCTCGTCGAACAGCTCCTGGACCCGGCTCAGATAGGTCTCCGGCTGGGGCATGCAGGCCACATCCAGGTTGACCAGCACCTGGCGCAGGTGATGGCTGGCGCCGAAGCCACCCATCAGCGAGGGCGAGCCGCTGATCACGGCGCCGGGCTTGCCGGCCCAGGCATTCTCCCTGGCCGGGCGGGAACCGATGTCCAGGGCGTTCTTCAGTGCCGCGGGCATCGAGCGGTTGTGCTCCGGAGTGACGAACACATAGCCCCCGGCCGCGCGGAGCTGGGCGCGAAACAGCTGGTAGGAGGCCGGCGAGTCGTCATCGAAGTCCTGGTTATAGAGCGGCAGGTTGCCGATCTCCACCATCGCCATGTTCAGCGAGGCGGGGGAGAGATCGATCAGGGCCTGGGCCGCCAGGCGATTGAACGATGCCTGGCGCAGGCTGCCGACGATGACGGCAATGGGCGTGGGCTCACTCATGGAACATTACTCCAGGCGGGCAAGGGCTCTCCGTCACTATAGGTGCTGGGTCGCCCGGCGGCCGGCCGGGGGAGCCACTATGCTGTGATCAGGCCCTTTGGGGTCGTCATGCCCCTTCATCATGCTTCGGGAGGTTCACATCATGGACAGTCATTACTACACGGGCGGGCCGGCACCTTCGCGGCTGTTCGCCACGGCCTTGCTCTCTAAGGCCTTGCTCTCCACGGCCATGCTCTCAATGACCTTGTTGGCCAGCGCGGCGCTGGCCGCCGATGGTCACGACCTCACCTTCCAGGGCGACGCCAGCTTCGGCGGCCCCCACGGTGGCCAGGCCATCCAGGCGGCGCTGGTGGATACCGACTCCGGCGAAGTGCTCGCGGTGGAGTCGGGCACCGTCTCCGCCGACGGCGCGCCGGCCTTCTCGTTCAGCTTCCCCGGTGCGCTCAAGGCCGGTGGTCGCTACGCGGTCGATTACTGGATCGATTCCAACTTCGGTGGCGGCACCGCCGGCACCTGCGATGGCATGCAGCATGACCACCAGTGGCATATCCCCATCCTGGCCGGCGAGATGGCCACCACGCATGTGGAACGCCACGATCCCTCGGCTCAGTCCGCCGTCTGCGCCAGCTTCGAGTAGCCGCTGGGGCGTCCGCCGAGGCCGCGGGAGTGCCCGCGTCGCAGGCGGCGCCAGGCGGAGCGCAGCAGGTTGTGCCAGCTCAGGGGAACCAGCACCACCAGGCCGATGCCCTGGCGATACCCCGGGTTGCGCTTGAGGAAGAAGCGCACCTCCGGGGCCTCGCTGGTCTCCCAGGCCTGGCGGTCATGCTCGCTGTCGCGGGTGATCCAGCCCACTCGGCGAAGCCCCTTGTCGCCCCAGGCCACGGGGCATTCTCCGAAGGCCTCGGCCATGCCCTGCATCAGTGCCCGGGTGTCTGGTGGTACGGGCCGGCCGGGCAGGGGAGACATCTCGGCGAAGCGGCCCGCCAGTAGGCGGTAGCTCGAGGGGTGCACCAGGGTGCAGAACAGGTCGAGGCGCCGGAACGGGTGCCGGAGCCGGCAGGTCAACGTCTGGCGAAGGCCGAAGCGAAGGGTGCAACCGCTGCCCCGGTAGGCCGGAAGGAGGCCCGCTTCGGAGCGCAGGATGAGCTGTTGCCGCCCGAGCACGCGCTTCTCGTACAGGTGTACCCCGCAGTAGCCGATCAGCGTGCCGCTGGCGTCGCGCAGCAGCTGCAGGCGCGTGCGTCGCGCTGGCGGCGTCAGCACCTCGGCCATGAGCTCCGCCCGACTGACGCCGATGAAGATCTGGTCACTCAGCGCCTTGAGCTCATCGGCGAGCTCCTCTCGTGCCGTCTCGTCGAGGGTCGCGGGGTTCATGACTTCCAGCCTGCACTCGCCGCTCATGGCCGCGCCTCGCCCGGGTGTCTGATTTCAAGCTAGCACCCATGGCGCACCACGGCACTCGCTCTTCGGCACTCACACCACGGCACTCACTTCACGGTACTCACAACACACATCAGGCCTCACATGCTGGCACCCTATTGGCGGTCGGGCGGCGACCGGGCCTGTCAGGGCGGCTACGCTGTAGTGTGATGTGAGGCGGGCATGTCATCTGCAGGCGAGCCGGGGGAGGGAAGATGCACATTCGCGAGGCTACCCGAGCTCAGCGCTTCTATCACCGGCGCGGCTTCCATGACGTCGCCTCGCTACCGGTGGTGAGCTACCCCGGCGGACACGGCGGCGCTTGTCTCCTATAGCCGAGCGCAGGCAGTGTTCCGGCCGCGCCCAAGAGCCATCCAAGCGAGATAATGACATGGACGTGCAACGCCACCAGCTGGAGAAGGCCGCCAAGGCCGGTGTGATCCGCGAGGAGCAGGCCGGGCCGCTCTGGGAGTTCCTCCTCGCGCAGGGGGAGGACACCCCGCGACTTCGCTTCACCCACATCCTCTATTACCTCGGTGGCCTGATCGCCATCGGCGCCATGAGCCTGTTCATGACACTGGGCTGGGAGCGCTTCGGCGGTGCCGGGCTGGTCGCGATCGCGCTGCTCTACGCCGTGGCCGGGCTTTGGCTCACCGAATCCTTCCTGCGTCGCCAGCTGCCGATTCCCGCCGGACTCGCCGCGGCCTTCGTGGTGGTGCTCACGCCGCTCGCCATTTACGGGCTTCAGGTCATGTTGGGCTGGTGGGCCGAGGGGCACGTCTATCGCGAGTATCACACCCACATCGACTGGCGCTGGCTGGTGATGGAGCTCGGCACCCTCGCCAGCGGCGCGGCGATGCTGTGGCGCTATCGCCTGCCCTTCCTGGTGATGCCCGTGGCGGTGACCCTCTGGTACCTGAGCATGGACCTGGCGCCCTTGCTGTTCGACGAGGACGGACTGACCTGGGCGCTGCGTCATCGGGTCTCGCTGTGGGTGGGGCTCGCCATCGTGGTGCTGGCCGTCTGGATCGACCTGCGGAGCCGTCTGGCTCAGGTGGCGCGGGGCGATGCCAGAAGCGAAGCCAAGGGCGGTGCCAGGGACGATGCTAAGGGCGATTTCAAGGACGATTCCAATGACTATGCCTTCTGGCTCTACCTGTTCGGGGTGGCGGCCTTCTGGGGCGGACTGTCGCTGCATTCCTCGGAGAGCGAGTGGCAGCGTGTCGGCTACCTGTGCATCAACCTGGTGATGATCGTCGTCGGCGCCGTCCTCCTGCGGCGAGTCTTCGTGGTCTTCGGTGGCCTGGGCACCGCGGGCTATCTGGGCCACCTGGCCTACGACGTCTTCGAGGACAGCCTGCTGTTTCCCATCGCGCTGACCCTGATTGGCCTCGGGGTGATCTGGCTGGGTATCCTCTGGCAACGCCATGAGGCGGCCCTTACCGAGAGGCTCTACGCTGCCCTGCCGCCGTCTCTGAGGGCACTGATCGACAGGAGGCCAGCATGAAGTATCTGTTCGAGGTGCGCATCAAGCCGGGCTACACCGCCGAGGACTACGCTGATGCCTGGGTGCGGGCCAGCGAGCTCATCCAGCAGGCGCCCGGAGCCCGCGGCACCGAGCTGCACCGCAAGATCGGCGACCCCGACACGCTGATCGCCATCGCCCGCTGGGACAGCAAGGCCAGCCGGGACGCCATGGAAGCCGAGCACCCGCCGGCCATCGACGCCATCATCCAAAGCGCCGCCCCCGGCTGCGAGGTGCGCATGATCGGCGAATTAGAGGAGCCCGAGTGGGTGGTGATGCCACCGGAAAAGACCTGAGGCGGACGGCTCAGCCGCGGCGGCGCAGCGGGTCGAGCAGTTCGCTCAGGCCGTTGTGGTCGATCTCCTGCATCAGCTGCAGGAGCCTTCCGATCTCGCCGTTGGGAAAGCCTTCCCGGGCGAACCAGTTGAGATAGCCGCCGGGCAGGTCGGCGATCAGGGTGCCCTGGTGCTTGCCGAAGGGCATCTTCAGGGTCACCAGGCGTTCCAGGTCTTCGGGGTTCACGGCACTCTCCTTGGGGCATCGACGGGGGACGGCGAGCTTACGCCAGCGGGCCTGCTCTCTCCAGTTCTGCCAGTTCTGCCAGTTCCGCCAGTTCCGCCAGTTCCGCCAGTTCCGCCAGCTCTGCCAACTCTTCCAGCTTAGGCCTGCCAGGCCGACGGTCGCGGCCCCATGCTACGCTTGGTGGCTTATCTCACCAGCTGACAAGGAGACGCGCATGACCACCTTGGTGATCGGTGCCAACGGCCAGATCGGCCACCAGTTCTGCGCCCTGGCCGCCCAGGCCGGCCTTCCCATCAAGGCGATGATCCGCAACGAAGACCAGCGGGCCTGGTTCGCCGAGCGCGGCATCGATGCCGTGATCGCCGATCTCGAGGGCGACTTCCGCCACGCCTTCGAAGGCTGCGACCAGGTGCTGTTCACCGCCGGGTCCGGCCCCCATACCGGCTCGGACAAGACCCTGCTGATCGATCTCTACGCCGCCACCCGCGCCATCGATGTCTCCCGCGAGCTCGGCATCAAGCGCTTCCTGATGGTCAGCGCCCTGCGCGCCGAGAATCCCCAGGAGGCCCCCGAGAAGCTGCGCCCCTACATGGCCGCCAAGTTCTCTGCCGATGCCTACCTGAGGGCCTCGAACGTGCCCTACCTGATCCTCAAGCCCGGGCGCCTGATCGATGAACCCGCCACCCAGCGCGTCGCCACTTCGCTTGCCGAGACCGGCGGCGAGAACACCGTCTCGCGAGCCAATGTCGCCCATGCGCTGGTGCATCTGGTGCAGGCAGAAGATCTCACCGGCCGCGAGTTCCACCTGCTCGACGGCGAGCGCGGCATCGCCGAGGCACTGCGCTAGGCGGGTTCGAAACGTCGGTGCGAGAGTCGATGAGCGCGCTCAGCGCGCCGGGTCCAGCTGGGCGCTGAGCCAGGGCAGCAGCACCCGGCGTGCCTCCTCGAGACGCGCCTCGGGGAAGACCAGATAGAAGCCCTCGTCGTCGTCGGGCAGGGCCGCGAGCACCGCCAGTTCCTCACGGGCGAGGTGTTGGGCCACCAGCAGGCGAGGGGCCAGCACGATGCCCTGGCCGGACAGGGCAGCGTCGATGGCCAGGCTGGTATGGCTGAAGCGCAGCCGGCGGGCCTGTGCCTGCCCGGGCAGCTGCGTGGTGAAGCGTTGCCAGAGGCCGTGCACGTCGTCGCTCAGGGTCTGCGCCGACAGGTCCGAGAGGTCGATCGCACCGCCTTGGCGCGCCAGGTAGGCCGGGCTGCACAGCACGCAAAGGTTCAGCCGGGTCAGCCGTTCATGGTGCAGGCCCTCGCCGAACGGTGGCCGCCCCTGGCGAATGGCGAAGTCGACCCCGTCGGTGACGAAGTCGGCCAGCCGCTCGCTGGCCTCGAGCTTCAGATCGAGCCCCGGATGCGCCTCGCGGAAGTCACCCAGGCGCGGCATCAGCCACTTGGCGGCGAAGGAGGGCGTCACGCTGAGAGTCAGGGGGCGATCCTGCCAGGCCACGCGGCGGGTGGCCTCGTCGATCATCGCCAGCGCCGGCTGAAGGTCGGTGAGATAGCGCCGACCCACCTCGGTCGGCGTGAGGCCGCGCGGCTCGCGCACGAACAGCGCGACGCCGAGCGTCGCTTCGAGCTGGCGGATGCGCTGGGCCACTGCGCTCTGGGTCAGGTGGAGCTCCTCGGCGGCGAGGCGGAAGTTGCCCCGCCGGGCCGCCACCTCGAACACGCGCAGGGAATCCAGTTTGGGCTTGCGGGTCATGAGCACCTTGCCTGTAGATTTTCTACACCCTGGGGCAAGGAGATAACGTTTTTGCGGGAGCGTCAATCCCGGCACGCTGCGCCTGTCCTTCAATGCGTTTCACGCCCAACGAGACAGGAGTCGCGTCATGAGCGATCGCAAGCTGGCCCTTTCTTCAGCCTCGGCCCCGGGCGCTGGCAGCGAGAGCAACAGCGGCCAACAGGCGGCCTATCTCGCCTTCCTGCTGCTGGGGATGATCTGGGGCAGTAACTTCCTGTTCATGAAGTGGGCCGCCGACTGGATCACCGCCTCCCAGGTGGCGCTGCTGCGGGTGATCTTCGGCTTCCTGCCGATCCTCGTCGTCGGCCTGGCGACCCGCTCGCTGCGGCTTGCCCACCTGCGCCATGCCCACCACTTCATCGTCATGGCCCTGCTGGCTACGGCGATCTACTACGTCGCCTTCGCCCAGGGCACGGCGCTGCTGCTCTCGAGCCTCGCCGGCATGCTCAGCGGCGCCATCCCGCTGTTCACCTTCGTCGCCGCCTGGGCCTTCCTGCGCAGCGAGCCGCTGAATGCCCGCTCCGTCGGCGGCACCCTGCTGGGCTTTCTCGGCGTGCTGCTGATCGCCCGCCCCTGGCAGGGGCCGGTCGGCGAGATCGCCCCGCTGGGCGTGCTGTACATGGTGATCGGTTCGCTGAGCGTGGGGCTGTCGTTCGTCTACGCGCGCAGGTTCGTGAGCCCCCTGGGCCTGCCGCCGCTGGCGCTGGCCACCTACCAGACCGGCTTCGCCCTGTTGTTGCTGCTGGCGATCACCGACCTTGAAGGCATGCAGGCCCTGTTCGCCCAACCCCGGGCCGCCTGGGGCCTGGTGATCGGCCTGGGGCTTCTCGGCACCGGGGTGGCCTACATCCTCTATTACTTCATCGTCGAAAGGCTGGGGGCCGTGGTTGCCTCAGGCGTCACCTACATTCCGCCGGTGGTGGCGTTGCTGATCGGCGTGCTGCTGGTCGACGAGCCGGTGCGGGCGATGGACCTCGTCGCCATGCTAGCGATCCTCGCCGGGGTCGGGCTGCTGCAGGCCGGCAGGCGGCGAGGGGGCTCCGACATTCGTGGTGGAAGATAATAAGCGGGCTAGGTATCTTGGCAGGAGACCGCTGCCGGGTCGGCCGCCGCCGCTATCCCGGTTAATCACCCGATTGCATCCCGCGAGGTCCCATGAACCCCACCATCGAGCTGCTGAAATCTCATCGTTCGATCCGCAAGTTCACCGAGCAGAAGATTCCCCATGACCTGCTGGTCGAGCTTGTCAGCGCCGGCCAGAGTGCCGCCACCTCCAGCCACGTGCAGGCGTACAGCGTCATCCACGTCAAGAACCCGACCAACCGCGAAAAGATCGCCGAACTGGCCGGCGGCCAGGCCTATGTGGCCAGCGCCTCCGACTTCCTGGTGTTCTGCGCCGACATGAAACGTCCCACCGAGGCCGCCGAGCGCACCGGGGCCAATGTGGTGCGGGGCATGACCGAGCAGCTGCTGGTGGCCAGCGTCGATACCGCCCTGATGGCTCAGAACGTGGCGATCGCCGCCGAATCCGAGGGCCTGGGCATCTGCTACATCGGCGGCATCCGCAACGATCCGCAGACGGTCAGCGAGCTGCTGCGCCTGCCCGAGCACGTCTATCCGGTGTTCGGCATGTGCCTCGGCTACCCGGCCCAGACTCCGGACATCAAGCCGCGCCTGCCGGTGGAGGCGATCCTCAAGGAGGATGTCTACACCGAGGATCGCGACGAGGTGACGACCTTCGACGCCTCCATGCAGCGCTACTACAGCGCGCGCAGCGGCGGCACCAAGGACACCGACTGGTCCCACAACCTCACCCCGCTGTTCGATACCAAGCTGCGTCCGCACATGCGCGACTTCCTGATCGAACGCGGCTTTACGATGAAGTAACGGTGGTGGCGGGGCCCGCTGGGGATTGCTTCGACCCCATGCTAGGCTGATCCATGCGAGGCCAAAGGGATCGATATCCTGGAGGTTAGATGCTGGGAGAGGTAGCGGAAGATGAACAGAACCAAGGCCATGCAACTGTTGCGAGACCACCTGTCGACCCTGGTCAGCGAGTATGGGGTCAGGTCATTGCGGCTCTTCGGCTCCATGTCCCGCGACGAGGCTCGAGACGACAGTGATATCGATATCCTGGTAAGTTTCGATGGCCCGGCGACCTCGGCCCGCTATTTTGGGGTGCAGTTCTACCTGGAGGATCTGCTGGGTCATCCCGTGGACCTGGTGACCGACAAGGCGCTTCGCTCCGAGCTCAGGCCCTATGTCGAGCGTGAGGCGCTGCGTGTCTGAGTCTCGCCCCCAGCGCGAATGGCGCTTCTATATCGATGACATGATCGGCTTCGCCGAGAAGGTCCTGTCCTACACGGAAGGCCTGGATCAGGATGGCTTCATTGCCCATGACCTCACCTACGACGCCACGCTGCGTAACCTCGAGCTGATCGGCGAAGCGGCAACTCGCATTCCTGATGCTGTCCGTCAGCGGTATTCGGAAATTCCCTGGCGGATGATCATTGCCACCCGGAATCGCCTGATCCATGCCTATCTGGGGATCGACGACGATACCGTGTGGAGCATCATCCAAGACAACATTCCGGAACTGCTGGAACAACTGAGTGAAATCAAAGGCCAGCAGACAAGCAAGTAGTCGCCTCAGCCATGGATGTAGCGCAGCCGGGCATCTCGCCGCAGGCGGAAGATGGTAATCACGTTGGTCACGAAGATCAGGCTTTCGGCGAGGGTGCCGCCGATCGAGCCGGCCAGCAGGTTGCTGATGACCCAGCACAGCGCGGCCACGGCCAGGGCGGCGCGCATGGCGATGCCGCGCAGCATGAACATTCCCCAGGTGCCCAGCAGCCCGGCCGTCAGGGCCGGGATGTCCCGCGGGCCGCTCCAGGTCAGCAGGGCCACCGCCAGGGTGGCCAGCAGCATCATCACCATCAGCCTGCGGTGACGCGGAAAGCGTCGCACCAGGGCGATGCGCAGCACGATCAGCGCCGAGATGCCGGCCGCCACCCAGCTCTCGAACAGCGCGAATTGCGCGGCGAAGGCCATGTTGGCGAACAGCAGCAGCACGAACAGCTTGTCGTCGCGCTTGCTGGCGAACCCCACCAGGCACAGGGCCAAGGCCACCAGGCTGACGCCCTGGCCCAGCAACCATCTCAATCCGATCTCTTCCATGAATAATCCGCTGTCCAGGTGAAGGTGGGGCAAGGCTAGCACGTTCGGCGTCCGGTCATGGGCGCTCCCGCCATTGTGTTGCTAGGGTGATGTAGGCTCTGCCCGACTTCTGGAAGCATGCTCATTCCAACCTTCAGGCCCATCCCAACCGCTATCTCAATACAGTCTGTCGCCGGTTGATGTCTGGACCGGGGCGGGAGTGAGTCTGATACCGTCGGGGATGGAACAGCAGCCTTTGCCCCATGCTGCTTCACTTGGCCGGTGAGGCGAGGAGAGCGTCGGCTGTGACCCTCTCGCCGTAGCTGCCGGGTCAAGGTGGCCGTCATTAAAGGCATTCAGGCTGTGAGGGGACAGGGTGATCAAGACATACCGTGATATGGCACATCATCGGGCGGTCGTGGCGCGCCAGGGGGGGCGCCCGGCACCGGCATGGGCCGCCGCTTGCCTTGAGGAGGACGCATGAAGACGACGCTTTCGAGCACCGGGTTCGCGCTCTTCGGTGCCGCGCTGATCGCGATCAGTTACGGGCTGGCGCGCTTCGCCTTCGGCCTGTTCGTGCCCCCCATTCGCGACGAGTTGGAACTCACGCCCTACGTGATCGGTATCATCGGCGCGCTGCCCCTGATCAGTTTCCTGTTGGCCACGCTGATCGCCCCGTTCACCGCCGATCATCTCGGTGCCCGCAACGCGGCGGTGCTGTCCGGTGCCTTCGGTGTCGGCGGCCTCTCGCTGATCAGCCAGGCTTCCGACGCGCTGACCCTCGGCGCTGGGGTCTTTGCCTGCGGCATCTGTACCGGCCTGATGATGCCGGCGCTCACCGCCGCCATGCAGGCGCTGGTGAGGCGCTCGCTGCACGGGCGTGTCAGCTCGGTGATGAACGCGGGCACCAGTATCGGCGTGGTCGTTGCCGTGCCGACGGTGCTATTCCTGGCCGGCGCCTGGCGTCTCGCCTATCTCTCCTTCGCTATCCTGGCCGGTATCGGCCTGATCGCCGCCTGGTTTTTCCTGCCCTCGGTATCACGGATCATGCCGGCGAACGCCGCGGCGCCGCCCCCGGTCAGCGAGCTGCCCTGGTCGCGCCTCGTTCGGCTCACGCTGTTTGCCTTCGTGATGGGCTTCGTATCGGCTGCCTACTGGATCTTCGCGCCTGATCTGGTGGTCACCCTGGGCGGCCTGCCGTCTAGCGCCACCGGGTGGCTGTGGCTCGCGGTGGGGATCGCCGGCCTAGGTGGGGCCGTGGTGGCCGATCTGGCCGATCGCAACAACCCGCCCATCACCCACGCCCTGATGCTGATGATGCTGGCGGCAAGCCTGGCCCTGCTCGCGGCGAGCCCCGGTCAGACGGCGCTGGCGGCTTTCTCCGCGCTGGTCTTCGGCCTGGCCTACATGAGCCTGACCGGCCTTTATCTGATGACCGGCATCCGCCTGTTGCCGGGCCGCCTGTCGATGGGCCCGGTGCTGCCCTTCATGGCGGTATCGGTGGGCCAGGCGACCGGCTCGCCGGTGGTCGGCATGCTGGTGAACAGCTTCGGCTACGCCAGTGCCTTTGCCATGTTCTCCGCCCTCGGCATCCTGGTGGCCATCCTCTCGCCGTTCTACCCGGGCTACATCGCCCAGGCCGAAGAGGAAGAAGCCGAGGAAGACTCCGGTCTCCAGGCGGCCTACGATCATCAGCTACAGGACGAGGAGGGCGAGCCGCTGCTGCCCGAGGCGGACATTATCGAGGAAGCCGAAGAGGCCGAAGCCAAAGCTGCAGAGGTTGCCGAAGCGGAGCAAGAGGCGAAAGCCGCTGACTCCGCGGACGATGTGAAAGCCGCCGAAGCAGAGGAAGACGTGAAAGGCGTCGAAGCAGGGCAGGAGGCTAAGGCCGATGAGGCCACCGATCCGCCCACGCCCACCCACAAGAGCAACGCCTGAGGCAGTTGGGCCGAGGTGGAGGCGTCCCGGCGTGCACCACCATCGGGCGCAACGGCCCTGCCCAGCATGACGACATGGCATGGGTGGCGTGAAGGGCAGGAAAAGGAAGGGCCACAAGGAAGGGCCACGAGGGCGCCGCCGATGGGCGCCACTCGTGAACTGCTGAGCCTGCAGGCGGGGGGTTACTTGAAGCGGTTACGCGCCTTCTCCAGGGAGTCGCTCAACGAGGCCCAGGCGCGTTCCGCGCCAGCCTTGATGTCGTCCCAGGCGCCGTCGCTGGAGTGGCGCAGTTCATCGAGCTTCTGGCGCATCTCTTCGCGTTTCGCTTCGAGCCGATCGATTTCCTGCTCCTTGTCTCGCTCGATTTGCGCATCGGCTTGAGCTCCCTGGGCGCGAGCCTTCAGTTTATCCATCTCGGCCTGCAGCTCATCCAGCTTGGCACGCAGCTTCTGCTCATAGGCATTCCGGTCGCTCATGAGAAGTCTCCTTTTTCTCTGGCGGTTTGTGGAACCTTGAAGATAGCCCGTGCAGGGCGACAAGGTGGTGTTTATTCAGGGTGACATATCGAGCCGGGGCGGTTTCAAGGCCGTGGACGCTTCCCCTGACATCTCGTGCCGCCTCACTGCGCCACCCGTGCATCCAGGGCCACCAGGAAGTCCTGGATGCGTTCGGCATTGGTGCCCAGGTCGCTCTGGCCGACCCTCGAGGCCGAGCGCATGTCGACCCGCACGCCGTCGCTCGTTTCCGTCAGGCGGATCACCACATCGTCCTTGAAGCCGAACCAGCGGGTAGTGGCAGTGGCCTCCAGCGTCGAGTCGGTGACGGCGGCGATCTCCCAGCCCTGCGCCTCTACCGTGGCCTTCGCCGCGATCATGGCGTCCTCCATCGGAAGCGGCAGTGTGATCGCATGTAGCCGGCCATAGGCGGCCCGCTGCTGAGCGGCGAAGCGCTGAGGGTAGGCCACCGCGTTAGGGGCGGCTTCCCGCGCCGCGGCCAGCGCCTCGAAGGCGGGCGGATACTCGAGGTCGGTGGTGATGTCATGGATCGGCGGCACCGATTGTGCCCGCTGCATCATCTGGGCGGGCAGGGCGACCATCGCCACCACCGCCGTGCTGGTGAGCAGCCCCACCAGCACCGGGCGCCAGCGGCGGCAGAAGGCCGCCACCAGCACCGTGACCAGCCCCACCGCCCCGGCACCCACCGCCAGGTGCGCGCCCTGGCGCAGCATCGAGAACGAGGTGCCCAGCGACACCCAATCCCACTTGTATGCCGTGCCGGCGCCCGCCATCAGCGCCGCAGCGGCCACCAGCAGGACGACTCCCAGCCAGGCGACCGCCACCGGCCAGGCACCGCCGCGCGGGCGCGGCCTGAAGATCGATGAAGCCATCTCGACTCCTTGTGGTTAGTTACCCGTCGTCTGTCGTTTGTTGGTCGGATATGCGTGATCTATGTCTCAATGCCTTCAGCATACGCCCAGCAGCGCCCGCCTGCCCATGCGGTGCCGGTGGGCAGATTGGGGCTTGCCTTGCGCTGTTCTCAACGAAGGCACTGTCGTAGCGAGAAGCAGGGAGCTCGATACGCCGCGGCCCCTTCACGCCAAGGGACAATCCAAGCGTTGGTGCGCTATCCTGCCCGGCAGCCCTTTATCCCCACGAGCCAAGCCCTACGCCATGACTGCCCATCCCGCGTTTTCTGACGCCACGCACGATGCCAAGTCCGGCGCCACGCCCGATACAAGTGCCAGTGCCCATGGCGACAGCGAGAACGTCAAAAGCGTTGCCGTGATCATGGCCGCCGGTGTTTCCAAGCGCTTCGGTGCTGCCGACAAGCGCCTGGCGGCTCTGCCGGATGGTCGCCGCCTGCTCGCCGCCAGCGTGGCCGCGGCGTCCTCCGCCTTTCCCGCCCTACGCGTGGTGCTGCGTGAAGGCGACGACCCCGATGCGCTTGGGCTCGCCCCCGATACCCCCATCATCCGAGCTCCCCGAGCCACTGAGGGGCTGGGCGCGAGCATCGGCGATGCCTTCACGGCACTGGCCGCCGACGCCGCGCTCGCCGACATAGAGGCCGCCGCCATCCTGCTCGGCGACATGCCCGCCCTGCGCCCGGCCACCCTGAACGCCCTCAAGCGCGAGGCTGGGCGCGAGCATATCGTGCGGCCGGTGCAAGCCGGTCGCCCCGGCCACCCGGTGCTGTTCGGCCGCGCCTTCTGGGCTGAGCTTGCGGCCCTGGGCGACAGCGAAGTTGATAAAGAGAGCCGCGATCAAGGCGCGAAAAGCGTGATCCGCGCTAATCGACAGCACTATCTCGAGCTTTCCGTCGACGACCCCGGCATCCACCTGGATATCGACCGGGCAGGCGATCTGGAACGCCTGTCCTGACAAAGCACGTTGAGGACAACTAGCCGATGGCGGGGTGACAGCCCGTTTCAGGCTGTTACTCTGGGTTGCAGATAAGGGATAACGCAAAGGAACTGCGCCATGTCCGATTCATCAAGTGATCCCCGCATCACCCTGCACCCGCACCCCTGCCGGGTACGCATCTATTCCAACGACAACCTGATCGCCAGCGCCATCGAACTGCGCGAGAGCGGCTATCCCCATTGGTCTGATCTTAAAAGAGAGCTCCCGAAAACGGATGTGGATATGGCGAAGCTTTCGATTTCCCCCACCGTGGCTCACTGCCCCTTTAAGGGCGATTCCGTTTATTACTCGCTTCCCAACATCAATGATATCGCCTTGAGCTATGAAAAGCTGATTGAGGAGATGAAGGCGATCGTCGGGCGGCTGGCATGTTCACTACATAAATCGCTAGAGATAACAGGTATATCGATTCCATTTTCGGCGCCTTAGATATAGATCTGAGAATGCGCTTTTCGGCAAGAAAATTTATTTATAAGGATTGATTTAATGGATTTTGTTTTTCCATATTCAGGCTTGGACTTCGAGTTTCTCCCTGAGCAGCCGCCCAAAGGAATACCCAAATCTATAATTAATGGCTGGGCCGTGCTGTGTACTTGGCCTGAGGATGTTCATATTGGTCATTCGAGTTTTCATTTTGATGATCCTGCATCTGATCGGCTTTACTCCGCGAAATATCACCACCAGTTGATACGGCGAGTAGATGATGAGTTGGTTAAACGAAACGAGCGGGATAAGGTAGAGTCGGGCGGGGCCATCCTTAAAATTGAACAAGGGGATGCTTATGTTAGTTGGGTTTCTAGGGAGGAGGCTGAGCACGTCAAAAGTATGCATCACCATGGTCAAGCTGTAGAAGATTTGAAGTCAGAGTATAACCAAATTTTGAGGCGGGAAGAGATTGGATCCCTTTTCTCCAGTTATCAAGAGCTCTCAGGTATTTTCCTTCCGTCTCCTTCACCAAGATACTTTTCAAGTCATCCTCGCGTATTCGTCGTAGGTCAAGAGCCCCGCGGTTGGAGAAATAAGGTTTGTGATATAAAGAATAAATTCTTGATTGATGAGGCTGGGCTCGATGCTTCCATGCAACTCTCCCAGCAATTTTCTGCATCAGGAGCTAAAACAAGCACTTTCTTGCAGTTTTATAGGAAGCTCTCCTCCAGAGTTAATCCTGGTTCTAAAGATGCGGCTCTTTGGTCTAATCAGTTTTGTCTAAGCTATAAGTCGGGTAGTTCAGAAAGGCTTCCCCCAGCGGCATTTGATGTTGTTAAAAGACTTTCTTTTAATCTTCTTCGAGCGCAGATTCAAATATTGAAGCCAAGTGTGGTCGTTTTTACGACCGGTCCGGGTCGCGATAAATATATCAAAGAGTGCTTTCCCGAGTATGAGACTGTCGAGGTGATTGAGCCTCGACGTCTGTGGCATTTTAAAGTGGGTAATGTGAACTGTATACGAACAAGTCACCCTCGATGGGTTCGAGGTAAAGAATACTTGGATCGTGCGATTAATATGGTGCAAGATCTTGCATGAATGGGTTTGATGTTGGTGGGAGTTGACGCATCACATCATCTTGCTCAAAAAAACATGCCTATTTCCTTGCTGCTATATGTTTGGTTTTCGTTGTAAGAAATAGGCTCAATCAGTGCTTAATGATCCGCATCATACAACTCTGACATACATCAATTAGCTCCCCGCGCCCGCCATAGCCGGCGCGGGTGATGCCCGAATCAGTTCTGTCTCAGTTCTGCATCGGAATGCCATCTTCCCACCGAAAGCCGATGCCGCCGCCTTGCCAGACGCCTTCATCCAACGGGCTGGGGCCGTGAATATCGACGTGAAGCGGCAGGCCAAAGCCGGGCGCGAGGTCCTGGGTGCCGCGCACGGTACTGCGATGCATGATCCGCAGGCCCTGCTCCTCGGCGGGCAGGTGGGCCCCGGGAGCCGCGCGGTGAGCGACGGCGAGGTTGTCGATGAACACGCAGTCGTTTTCCTGATACTCGAACTCGGCGGCGTAGCCGTTCTTAAGACCCGCATTCAGGATGTCGTTGTATTCATGGCAGAGCCGCTTCAGTTCATCCGCCGTCAGCAGGCGAAAGGCCTCTTCGTCGGGCAGCTTTTCGATCACCGCACCCGTCATGCCCAGGTGCAGCCAGATGCACTTGCGCTTGGAGATGGGGTGCTCGTGCACCACAGGATGCACGACGCCGGATGAGGAATTCACCGAGGAAAGGCGACGCCAGAATTCTTGCCGATCCTCCGGAAGGGCGTCATAGGCGGCACCCTGATGGGCGAAATAGGTGCCGCCGCCTTTCTCGGCCGGCCGGATGATGTGGTAGCCCGAATGCGAGAAGGTATCGGTGTTGAAGCTGCCATCGTTGTGCCATTGCGGCCCCACACCGGGAATGCCATGACGCTGATCGTTCGACAGGCGGAAAATATGCCGATGCCCTCCCGGTGTCGCCGGATGAACACCATGGGTGCTGTGCAATTCCTTGCCACCCCACCAGCAGCTGGCGCGCAGGAAGTCCTCGGGCTCCAGGGGCGTTTCGTTCTTGAATACTAGAAAGCCGCGATGGGCCATTTCCTGCTCGAGCGCATCAATCACCTCGGGCGGCGGCGCGTCCTTGGCCGACAAGTCGATGCCGCGCACCTCGGCGCCCAGCGGCTCCAGCGGGGTGATGGTGGCGCCGAATTGCTCGATGGTGGCGATGCGGGCGGGGTCGAGGGCAGGGACCAGTGGCTTGGTCGTCGCTGGGTTAGTCGTCATGGCTAACCTCCTGTCGCTGGTTCCCATGCTGGCCGAATGAAGGTGCCGCGGCAGGCGATATATTCGGGAAAGGGGCACGCCGGACCGCCATCATCCGTGCACGGGTTGGATGTGGCCCTCATTCTCGCAGAGAGAAAATACTGCTCCAAACGCCGGCCGCTCGCTCGGGGCCCGCCCACGGTCGCGCGACGTTTTCCCGGCGCGCTCAGTCGTACTTGTGCTGCCAGCCTTTGACCGCGATTTGTTCCTTGAGCAGCTCCAGCATGTCCACCAGCACCTGCTCGGTGATCTGTTCGGTCTGGGGATCGGTGCGCAGCCAGGCATCGAAGCCGCTCTCGGCCAGGTGCTCCACCAGGGCGGAGAACTCCGCCGAGCGCAGGCCTTCCAGGGCCTCGTCGACCAGGTGACAGGCCAGGTCGGAGAGCGAGGCCTCGAGCCCCCGGGCCAGCTGGCTGCCCAGCGGCAGGCGCCCCAGCCGCTTGAGTTCCGGGCTCTCCGACAGCGTGCGGCCGACCAGTCCGCGCACGTAGCGCAGGGTGTCGTCGCGGTTGTGGGCATAGGCATCGCCCGCCATGGCCCCCAGTCGCTGGCTGATCTCGCGTATCAGCGCCTGCTTGCGGGGCCGCACCACCCGCTCCATCAGCGGGGCGGAGAGGCCATCGCCGGCGCGCAGCTCCTGCTGGACGTTGTCGAGCATGCGGATGGCGATGCGGTCGGTGAGCTCCTCCAGCAGGATGTCGTAATACTTGGCGACCACGGTGTAGAGGTACCAGCGGCGCACGTCGATCAGGCCCATGCGCTGCAGGCGGTGCAGCAGCGAGATCACGCGTAGGATGCGCAGCAGCCTGAAGGCGCCCAGCGGGATGCAGCCGAGCACGTCGTACCAGTGCACGAAGGGGTAGAAGAACCAGCGGTGGTAGTGCCGCTCGGCGATGGCCACCGCCCAGCCCAGCAGCACGTCGAGCAGGAAGACGGCCACGAACGCCAGATCAATGGTGAGGAAGTTGGCATGGATGTGCCGGTCGTAAGCGCCGTGCAGGCCGGGAGCCACGGCCTCGAATGCAGCGTTCAGCGGCGGCATCAGGTAGAGGCTGTCGAACAGCAGCAGCGCCAGGTTGGCGATCACCAGCACGATGATGAGCAGGTCCCACACCAGGTGGACCCGCTCCAGAGCAGGCGAGGTCGTGCGGGTGGCGGGCATGCGTCCTCCTTGAGTGCTATGGATGCGTCCTTTCCCATCCAGCCTAGCGCTTTCCCCGCCCTGGCGGCTCGCCGAACTTCACGGCCGGGACGAAGAGGCCTGCTGAAAAAGTGTCGCTGTTCAGTGACATTCTGCAACCATCGCTTTAGGGTGAGAGATCAGCCAATAAGCAATGGAACTGCCAATGGCCGATAACACCGAATCCCGCATCACTCTGCATCCGCATTATCGGCGTGTGCGCATCCTTGATGGCGACACCCTGATAGCTGATACCCGCAACGCCATTGAGCTGCGCGAGCGTGGCTATCCCAGACGCCACTACATCCCGAAAGAGGATGTGGATATGGCGAAGCTTTCGATTTCCTCCACCGTGACGTATTGCCCTTTCAAGGGTGATAGCACCTATTACTCGCTTCCCGATATCGACGATGTAGCCTGGAGTTATGAACAGCCGATCGACGAGATGCAGGCGATTGCCGGGTGGTTGGCTTTTGATGCGAAAAAGGTGGCGGAGCTTGTGGAATGATGGCCGTTACCGACCCAAAGCGGCCCTCCCGGAAAAGGCGGCATGCGCGTTTATTGGTGTTATATCGCAGCCTCAGTGGGAATTTTTATAAAAATCAAAGGATTGATGTGGCGGTATAAGAACATTGAACGTGCACGCTAGTTCAAGTAGGAAAACGCGCTTGCTACCTAATACCTGTAAGGCATAGGAAACCATGGAAGAACTCAAGAGCCTCGACGAGCTAACCGAAATGGACGAAAAGCACCGTCTCATGGGTGCGGTTTGTGGTGGTGTTCCTAGCCTGGAAAAGATGCACGACTTCTTATCACAAGAGCGTCTAAATAGCCAGGTCCCGGAGGAGATTAAAGGGCAGTTCAATGTCGCAAGAAATATGGCGCTTTATAGCTACTATTTCTATGCGCTGGCTCCGGAAGTTCATTTGAAAACCTATACCCTGATCGAGCACGCTCTCAAGCTCAAAGTGAAGCCTGAAAAGCATATGATGCTAGGCAAACTACTCCGGGTCGCGCTTACTAATGGTTGGGTTTCTGACGCCGGATTTCGTCACATTGAGAACCCGTCACCAGACGACGAATGGTGTAAAGCGATGCTCAAGGGTATTCCCGATCTAAGAAACTCCCAAGCTCACGGTTCATCAATGTTGGTGAGCGACTGTCTGCATCACATAACAGTCTGTGCCGACTTTATTAATCAGCTCTTTCCTCAGGAGGAGAGCACGTAAAAAGCCGCGTAAGGCGGATGCCCTTGATGGGCCGCCGCTTCGCTCTGCGTTATGCATGAATAAAGGAACTGAGCGTACCGAAAGATGATAGCTAAGCATCGAACACCTGGCCCAGATCCACTAAGCTAGGGTGTTCAATCCGGAGAAACGACTGCCGTTGAGAGCCTAGGCTTTGTCCGAAAAGTTGGCGAGCGAGGACCAGACAAGGCAATAATCAGCGAAAAAGCGGAGTTTACGTGGTGTAAATGAGCATTTTAAGCTGATTTTTAACGCCGTATGGTCGAGCGCAGGCAGTTTTCAGACAGAGCCTAAACGAATAGACAGGTAGGTTGCCAAGCATGCAGGCTAGAGACGTATTTCTTACCCAGCTGATTCAGGGGCCCAAGCAGTTCCTGATTCCAATATTCCAGCGCAAATACAGTTGGCAGGAGCCACATTGCCAGCAGCTATTTCAAGATATCCTTCGTTCTGGAAAGTCCCAGCGTGTCGAGAGCCACTTCACAGGCTCTTTGGTACTGATACCCAACCATCAGACCATGGCGAGTATTCCCCAGTGGCAGGTGATCGACGGGCAGCAGCGCCTCACCACTGTTACTCTCCTCATGGCTGCCCTGGCCAAGCGTGCCGCTGATCTTGGTGTCGAGCAGGTCGGGATGACGCCGCTCAAGGCAATCCATGGGTATTTTCTTACCAATGAGTATGGTCAAGGTGAAGCTGCGTATAAGTTGCTGCTGACGAAAGGGGACTGTGAAGCTCTTTGTGCCGTGATAGAAGGGAAGCCCCCGCAGAGTACTCACAGCAAAAATGTTGTAGAAAACTTTCAGCTGTTCTGTGAATGGCTAGTTGATATCGAAACAGTCGAACGGGTTTTTCAGGGTTTTCAGAAGATAAAGGTTGTAGAGGTTGTTCTTCAACAGGGACAAGATGATCCGCAGGCAATTTTCGAGAGTTTGAACTCGACAGGTGTGGATCTAAGCCAGGCTGATCTGATCCGCAACTATGTTCTGATGCGTCAGAAGTACGAGACGCAGACTAGGCTGTATCTCGAATACTGGTACCCAATGGAGCAGCTTTTTGGAAGCGAGGGAAGCTACCGCTTCGATCGCTTCATGCAAGACTTCCTGACGCTGGAAACTGGAAGCAGTACCTTGCTTCGCTCTCAGGATGTCTACAGCACTTTCAAGGTTTGGTTCTCTGGTCGGCTGGATGACCAGGACGCCGAGGAGTCGCTGAAACGGTTGCTGAAACTGGCGCGCGCTCATGCTGCCTTCATGTTCGGGGAAGAGCAAGACAAGTCGCTGCTAGAGGCCTTCAAGCGTCTTCGCTCGCTGGCTGAGGTTGTGTCACCAACCATCATGCGCTTGTACGATGCCTACTCTCCGGGAAGCGGAGAGAGCTCTTTAAAGAAAGCAGAGTTTCTCCAGGCCGTTGACTGCTTGGAAAGCTACCTGCTGAGGCGTCAGGTATGCGGGATGCAGACCCGGTCTCTCGGTAATATTTTCGCCAACTTGGCGCAGCAAATTGAGCTGGAGAAACCGCTTGAAACCTTTAAGGTAGCACTGGCCAGGTTTAAGCGAAATAGTCGCTTCCCGTTGGATTCAGAGTTCGAGTATGCCTTGAAGAATCATGAACTGTATGGGCTTCGCATACTAAAGTTCTTGCTGGCTAATATTGAGAACAGAGGCAGTAAGGAGAAGATAGCTACGAGCAGCTTCTCGATCGAGCACATCATGCCCCAAAATGAAAATCTTCGTGCCGAGTGGCGGAAGATGCTGGGTAATAGCTGGAAGGAAGTTCAGCAGCAGTGGGTTCACCGGCTGGGCAACCTGACGCTTACGGGATACAACCCGGAGTACAGTGACAGAAGTTTTGAAGATAAAAAGTCTATCGACAATGGCTTCAATGACAGCCCGCTTCGCCTTAATCGCTATGTGAAGGAGCAGGACGAATGGAGCGAGCTTAAAATTCAGGAGCGTGGTGAGAAGCTCGCTGCAAAGGCGATCAATATCTGGTCTGCACTGGATGTAGATAGCAAGCTGGTTGCCGAGTACGAGCTAAGGGACCGTCAGGCACGTTCAACTCAGTATGACATCGAGAGCGTGCTTGGGAAGCGTAACGTGAAGCTGTATGACGCCTTGCAAGAGACGGTATTGGCAATGGGAGACGATATCACGCCCATTGTCAGCAAGAAGAACGTGACGTTTTACACTCTAAGCGGCTTTCTCCAGGTAGTGCCTAGGTCTGGTTATCTGGGGCTGATTATGGCAGTAGAGCAGGAAGAGCTCGACCCGGAGCTGGCACAAGAAGTGGATCCTACACACCAGTGGAATTATATCCGGCATGGCAACTTGAGTGGCGTCTACAGCTGGGTTGCCAATGGAGAGCATATCCAGGAGGTGCTGCCGATCATCCAGCAGGCCTACGAACAGGCACTGTCTTGAGGGGTAACACATGCTGCCAGCTACTACTGCTTGCCATGAAGGCCACTCAGCAGCAAAGCAGGCGATGGCCTAACCCTGTCGATTCTTAACAATCACTTACCTTGAAACTTGTAAATTGCAGGCGACAGCCGGAGTAAGGCTGATACGCTGGGTTACATATTAGGGATGACGCAAAGGGACTGCGGTATGTCCGAACCATCAAATGCTCGGTATCAACTTGCACCCGCATTCGTGTCGGGAACTCGTCTATGCGCTCGATACAACTATCCACGTAACTTGGGACTATCGGCAGCCACCCTGCGAGATGAAAGTGATTGCCGAGCTGTTGGCGCTCAATGCCCTCAAGGTAAGGTGGCGGTTCGAGTGACGTCTCCTACCGACCCAAAGCGGCCATGCCGACAAAGGCTGTCGGCACATTATTTTGCTCTATAAAGGAGCTTTAAAAAAGGTGTGACGGAAAAATCAGTGGGTTTAAGGTGCGATATAAGAACATTGAACGCGCGCTCGTTTAATAGGGAAAACGCGCTTACTACCAAATACTTGTTATCCACTTAGGAGACATATGAAGATTTTCAGAATTTTTTCTCTTCTTTCGTTGATGTTACTCCAAGCGTGTGCAAACCCATCAATCGTAAGCGTGCGTGAGAACATGTTGTCGGATATCCCACCTCAGGCAGTAATTTTTGTTCCAAGGTTTGAGGGTAATCCAAACTTTGTTGAAGAAAGCACCGATTTCTTCGTAGCCAATTTAGAACGCTCGGTAAAAAATCGCGTTGTTCAAGGCAGCGTCTTAAGGCAAGAGTCTACAGATATCATTTCGGGGGGGAATTTGGCTCCCGTTGAAATTGCGCTGAAAGTATCTCGCGAGCGTGACTACGACTTACTGATCATGGGGAAAGTATCAAGTCATAGCACAATGGGCACGCTGAACGGTTTCTCGACGATCAGAATTTACGATGTAACCACAGGAGAGAGAATCGCAAATTTCCACCGTCCTAGCGGTTTACTGATGGCCTACAGCGAGCATCAATGTGTAATGGCAGCGGTCGAAAGAACTGCGAAAGATTCTGCCTCAATTTTCAATCATTAAATATAGGCGCGGCCACGAATTTTTCGTTGTTGCTTCGTTTCAACTACAAATCCCAGCGTGCTGGCGGCGTTAGCTATGGGGAGTTGGCATGGATAGTGACCTAAAAGCGTTAAAGGCGCTTCTACATCAGTATGGCAATAAGGTTGATGCGAAAAAGGCGTTGATCGAGGTGACTAGCACCGAATGCATTGATGCTAATGTTCCGGATTATCCTGGCGTATATTGGGTCGAAACAACAATGCCAGTTGAGGACATGAAGAGTGCAATATCGAACGTATTAGGGAAAGAGAAAAAGGTCCGACGAACCCCTCCACCGGGAGTCAGTATAATAGAGCAGGAGGGAGATAGCTTGTATGTCGCCTATTCGGGAACGGAAGAGGATTGGAGGAAACGTCTCAAGCAACACCTGTTCAATCAAGGACACGCAAAGACAGTAAAGCTGTGTTGCGTGATCGATGAGAAACCGTTTTCGCAATATAGGTGGCGTGTCGGTTTTGCGGCCATTGATAGCTACGAAATTCGATACGCAGTCGAGGCTTGGTGGCGGTTGAACAAAGGGTGGCCGAAGTTTTGCCTGAGATAGCTAAGGACGCCCAACTGCGCTCCGTTGATCGCCTGTTACGGTTGTCGTTACATCAGAGCTCGATGAAAGACCGATCTTGGCCGAAAGCGGACCTGTACTCAGAGCTTGAGTAAGGGAGCCGAAGCCCATCAGCTCCCCAACCCACTCACCCGCATCACCCGCCTTTGCGCCGCGTCCATCAACTGGCCGCGGCCGGTTTCCACCAGCGTCAGCCAGTGGCGGGCGCGGGTGATGCTGGTGTAGGCCAGTTCCCGAGTGAGGGTGGGGTTCGGCGCGTCGGGCAGCACCCACTTGATGGGCTCGATGCCGTCGCCGGTGGGGAAGGCCTCCTGCAGTAGTCGCCGTGCTAGTATCGAGTCGCCAGGTTTCTAGCGAAGGGAACCCTGTTTCTATCTCGCGTAAACATAATGCTCACTGCGTCAGCATACATGTCATGTATTCCATAAGGCTAAGTGAATGAATATAAATATAAAAACCATGGTTATTGTTGTTCTCGCTGTTTCTTTTCTACAAGGATGCGCAGGGGTAAGGCACAGCTATGTCTCCAAGTTGGAGGAGTCAAGCGAAGCCCCCTTGCTGCGAGTCGAAAAAGGTGAGGTGGTCGAGGTCTTGTCAGTTGGGAATGGGTTTCCGGGGTGGTGGGGGTACTATCCATGGGTCAAGACATCGGCACCCAACGTGGCAAGCGTTGAGTGCAAGGAATCAAGGAGCCTGATCCCGTTTCGTGAGCCTGGTGTCGTGTTTGGTGGGGAGGTCTGCCACATGATCGCTAATGAAGTGGGTGAAGCGACTCTTTTCTTTGGTAATAAATTTGGCTATGTCCCCATTATGTGTTGAAAAGCTACCTTGATAGGTGAAGGCCCTCCGAGGTAGCTCCCATGGACACGCACACCTTTCGGCACTGGTTGAGTCAGCTGCCACGTCTCAATGCCCGACAGAAACGCCTGCTCCGACATCGACTTCATCAGCCGCCTCGACAGGATGCCCTCCACGATACCTTTCCGGCGCTACAGGCCTGTCCGCACTGTGCGGCGTCTGCCGCGCAGCTGGCCCCATGGGGCTGGAGTCGTGGCCTGCGCCGCTATCGGTGCCGGGCATGTCGTCGTACCTGCAACACGCTGACGGCTACCCCACTGGCTCGTCTCCGCCGGGTGGAATGCTGGCAGGATTACGCCCAGGCCTTGATCGAGGGACTCACAGTACGCGCGGCGGCGCAGCGTTGTGGTATCAGCAAGAATACCGCCTTCCGGTGGCGACACCGGTTTCTGACACGAATCGCCCAACACAGCGACACCCGCGAAACCGGCATCGTGGAAGCCGATGAGACCTTCTTTCTGGAATCCTTCAAGGGCCAACGCCACTTGCCACGACCACCGCGCAAGCGCGGTGGCGTTGGCGCAACACGCGGTACGGGGCCCGACCAGATTCCGGTGATGGTGGTGCGTGACCGGGAAGGGCACACGGCCGATTTCCTCCTGAGCAAGCTCGATGCCCGCCACGTCCATGAGGCGCTCGCGCCGCTGGTTGATCAGGAGTCTGTCCTTTGTACGGACGGGGCCAGTGTGTACTCAGCTTTCGCCAGCCGGTGTGGCATCACTCACCAGATAGTACATGCCAAGCCCGGGCAGCGTGTCCGTGCAGGCGCCTTTCACATCCAGAACGTCAATGCTTACCACAGCCGCTTGAAAGGCTGGATGCACCGTTTCCATGGCGTCGCCACCCGATATCTCGTCCACTATCTCGGATGGCGGCGCATGCTGGAGCGGTATTCAGCGACGATACGGCCCGTTCACTGCCTTCAAGAAGCCGTGGGTCGTCCCGTGCAACACGCAACGGGGACATAGCCATAAATTTACCCTTTCCGCGGAAAACCATGAAGAGAGAGTGAGGGTGGAGGTTTATGGTAACCAGGGTAGTGAGCGTTAGGTGCAAGATTCCGGCTGGTGATCATGCCTTCCCGGGCGCTCCCAACCCACTCACACGCATGACTCTTCTCTGGCTCGCATCCATCAGCTGCCCGCGGCCGGTTTCCACCAGCGTCAGCCAGTGGCGGGCGCGGGTGATGCCGGTGTAGACCAACTCCCGAGTGAGGATGGGGTTCGGTGCGTCGGGCAGCACCAGGGCGGCGTGGGTGAACTCCGAGCCCTGGGACTTGTGCACCGTCATTGCGAACACCGTCTCCACCGATTGCAGGCGGCTGGGCAGCACCCACTTGATGCGACCGGTGCCGTCGCCGGCGGGGAAGGCCACCCGCAGCAGGCGGCGGCTGCCGTCGCCAAGCGCATTGTTCGGGCGCTGTGAAGAGAGTGAAGCGTCCGGGCGAGGCATATCGAGCGTAATGCCGATATCGCCGTTCATCAGCCCCAGGCCGTAGTCGTTCTTGGTGACGAGCACCGGGCGGCCTGGGTACCAGTGCTGGCGGCCGTCCTGGCTGTCGATCAGCTTCTCTCGCTCCAGCGCCTGGCGCACCCGCTCGTTCAGGCCTTCCACGCCCCAAGGGCCACGGCGCAGCGCGCACAGCAGCTGGAAGTCGCCGTGCGCTTCTAGAACAGCGCGGGCCCAGCCATCGAACGCGGCCTGATCCGCGTCGTCCGCCGGGCGCCGCTCGGCCATCACGCTCAGGAAGTGGCGATAGCCCACCGGCGGCGCTTCGGCGTTGTTTGCTGCGGGAAAGCGCTCGGGACAGCCAGTCACGGCCAGGCGGGCCAGGCCGCGCTCGTCGTCGGCGGAAAGCCTCAAATGCGAGAGGTCCGCGAAGCCGTGGTTGAGTGCATCACCGATGGCGCAGCGCTTGGCGACGGGCTCGGCTTCCAGATTGATCGCCGCGGCGAGCTGGCCGATGCCGCTGTCGGCGGTAAAGCGGTGGCTGACGCGCAACATGGCGATGGCCTGGTCGAGGGGTTGGCCGTCGGCATCCAGCGTCTCCGTGGGCAGAGGCTGGCCGGTGGCATCAGTCAGCCACTCAGCGGTGGCCTGAGTGTAGTGGCCGCCCTCGGCCCGGGCACACAGGTCGCCGAGCACCGAACCGGCCTCCACCGAGGCGAGCTGATCCTTGTCACCCAGCAGCACCAGCCGCGCCCGGGGAGGCAGCGCCTCGAGCATCGCGGCCATCATGCCCACGTCCACCATCGAGGCCTCGTCCACCACCAGCACGTCAAGCGGCAGCGGGTTGTGGCGGTCGTGGCGGAAGCGGCGGGTGTCGGGCCGGGAGCCCAGCAGCCGGTGCAGCGTCGAGACCTCCTTGGGAATCACGTCGCGCAGCCGCTCGGGATCGTCGGCCAGGCCGTCGAGGTCGAGCTTCGCCACCTGGCCGGCGATGGATTCGTTGAGCCGGGAGGCGGCCTTGCCGGTGGGGGCGGCCAGGCGAATGCGCAGGGTCTGCTTTCCTTCCTCCTCGCCTTCCTCTTGGCCTTCACCGAGCGCCAGCGCCTGGAGCAGGGCGAGCAGGCGCACCACGGTGGTGGTCTTGCCGGTGCCGGGGCCGCCGGTGATCACTGCGAAGCGCGAGCGGCCGGCCAGGGCGCAGGCGGCCTTCTGCCAGTCGAGCCGACGGTCGACATCCTCACGGGGCGGGAAGAGGACATCCAGGATCGGGCGCAGGCGGGCCGCGTCCGGGGCGTCATCTGCGCTCTTGTCATCCGGGCTCTTGTTATCCGGGCTTTGATCGACGGTGAGCCGCTCATTGATCCGGGTGTGAATATCCTGCTCGTGCTGCCAGTAGCGGCGCAGGTAGAGCCGGGGGCGCTCGGCACTGCCGGCGAGCACCAGCGGAGTATTGCCGGGGCCGGTGGCGATAATCTCGGGCTGGTCGAGGGAGGCGCGCCAGGCGTCCAGGTCCAGCGCGACCATCACCCGGCTGGGCAGCGGCGGCGGGTCCTCCAGGCTGTCACCCTCCGGCGGCAGCGAGAGCGCCAGGTCCGGGGTGGAGAGCGTCTGGGCCAGGTCCAAGCACACATGGCCGCGACCGAGCTGGTGGCTGGCGAGCGCGGCGGCCAGCAGCAGCAGGGGAGAGGCCTCACTCACCTCATTTTCCTTGCTCGCCTCACGATGCAGGAAGACGGCGAAGGCGCGGTCCAGCGAGCGCAGCCAGCCGCGTGCCACCCAGCGATCGAGCAGGGCGAACAGCGCCTGGGCGTCATCCAGCGCATTTTCGGGCGCTTGAATCAGCGCCGCTTCCGGGGCGGCGTCGGTATCAAAGGAAATCGGCGTCGTCATGCGGCGGCCTCCTGGGCGGCGCGAAACAGGGCATCGAGGGCGAGGATCAGCTCGCTCGGCGGGCGTTCGGCATGCACCCCGCGGGAGGGCGCGCGCGTGCCGCGCAGGAAGACGTAGAGCGCGCCGCCCAGGTGTCGCTCGATGTCGTAGTCCGGTAGCCGGGCCTCGAGCAGCCGGTGCAGGGCCAGCAGGTAGAGGCAGTACTGCACGTCATAGCGCTTCTCGAGCACGGCATCCGCCATCGCCGCTTCGGTGTAGGCGGCATCGTCCGCGCCCAGGTGGTTGGACTTCCAATCGAGCACGTAGAAGCGCCCCTCGTGCTCCACCACCAGGTCTATGAACCCCTTGAGCATGCCGTTCAGGGTGTCGGGCTCGAGCGCCGGTCGCGGCTGCCCGCCGAGTGTGTGAGCGCTTACGAGGGCGTCAAGCCGACGGGTGTTCACCTTGTGGGCGGCGAACCAGAACTCCAGCTCGACCCGGTAGTGGTGCAAGGGATTCAGGGCATCCAGGCGCAGCGGTGCGGCATCAACAGGCACCGGCAGCGGCGTGGTTAGAAGCTCCGGCAGCCACTGCTCGAGTGCTGAGATCTGGCCTTCCCAGCCGCGGCGGTTGGCGCGCCGGGCCAGGGTGTCGGCACGCAGTTCGGCGTCCTCGGCGACTCGGCCGAAGCCTTCCTCGCCGGCCCATTCCAGCAGGCCGTGCAGGAAGGTGCCGGCAGACGGGCCGCGGGGGAAACGGTGAAGCGAGCCCTCGCTCACCGTGGCCGCGCCGGCATCGAAGGGCTCGTGGATCACCTCCATGGCGGTGGCTTCGTCGGCGGTGGTGGGCTCGGGGGACGGCTCGGCCTCGACGGCCGATTCCTCTTCGTTCGGTGTGGCGCCGGTGCGCAGCGCCGAGTAGCTGGCGATCCACCAGTGCTCGCGAATCGCCCGGGTGGGCGTGCGGGCCTCACCGAGCGGGGTGTCGTCGCTGATGAGCTCTACGGGCGTGGTATCGGCCTCGGGGGCGTCCAGCACCGCCACGGTCTTATCGCTATCGTTCAGATTACCGCTATCGCTACCGGGCTGATCGCCATTGCCGTTCGCCAGCGCCTCGAGGGCCGGGCGCAGGTTGTCGGGTGTCAGTGCCTCGCCCCCGGCGATCAGGTGACCGATGGCGCTGCGCTCAATGGCTTCCAGCGGCGCCAGGCCGAGCCAGGTGGCGTGGCGGGCGCGGGTCAAGGCAACGTAGAGCTTGCGCAGATCCTCCCCCAGGCGCTCGTGGTCGGCGCGGGCAAGCGTCGCCTCGTCGGCGCTTAGGGTCAGGTGCAGGTTCCCGTCGTCGTCGTGCCAGCGCAGCGGCAAATCGCCCTGCTTCACGGGGCGGAAGGCGGCGATGAAGGGCAGGAACACCAGCGGGTACTCCAGGCCCTTGGACTTGTGGATGGTCACCACCTGCACCAGGTCGGCGTCGCTCTCCAGGCGCAGGCGGTGGGTGTCAGACTGCGCCTGGGGATGCGCGCGGGACTCGGCGAGGAAGCGCAACAGGGCGTGCTCGCCGTCGATCTCGGCGCTGGCCTCCTGCAGGAGCTCGCCGAGATGCAGCAGGTCGGTGAGCCGTCGCTCGCCCTCGGGCACCGCCAGCAGCCGGCCGGGCACTTCAAAGTCGGCCAGCAGCCGATGCAGCATGGGCAGCACGCCGCGGCGCTGCCACTGGCGGTGGTAGTCGCGGAACTGCATCACCCGCGCCTCCCAGGCCAGCTCGTCCTGCTGGGGGCCGCCGTTCAGGGCGTCGAGCTCGGCGAGGCCGAGCCCCAGGCTCGGCGTGGCCAGTGCGGCGCGCAGGCAGCGCTCATCGTCCGGCGCGGCGCAGGCAGCAAGCCACACCTCCAGCTCGGCGGCGGCCTCGGTCTCGAACACGCCCTCCTTGTCGGAGAGGTAGACGCTGCGGATGCCGCGAGCCAGCAGGGCGCTTCGTATGGCGCGAGCCTCGCCGCCGTTGTTGACCAGCACGGCAAGGTCTGACGGCGCCAGCGGTCTTAATTCTCCATTCTGCTCGAAACCCGTCTGCCCGGCCTGGCCCTCGCGCAGGAGGCTGGCCATCTCGGTGGCGCAGCGCGCGGCCAGCTCCTTGAGGTAGGCGCCCTTGGCGAGCGTCTCGTCGGCGGGCAGGTGCCAGAGGGTCAGCGCCGGCGGTGTCGTGCCGTGGCGGACGAGGGCATCTTTACGGCCATTCGCGTCCACAGCATTAAAGGGAACGGGATTGTCGTCCCCGCGGCGGAACAGGAAGGCGCCGGAATCGCTCTGCTCGGCGTGGGCGAACACCCGGTTGACCGCCTCGACCATGGGCACGGCGGAGCGGAAGTTGGTGCCCAGCGTGACGTGGCGGCCGGCAGTGTCGCGCCGGGCCTGGAGGTAGGTGTGGATGTCGGCGCCGCGAAAGGCGTAGATCGCCTGCTTGGGGTCGCCGATCAGCAGCACGCCGCTTTTTTCAGCGCCCGGAGCCGCGCTCTTTTCAGCGCCCGAAGCCGCGCTCTTTCCAGCGTTCGACGCCGCGCTCTTTCCAGCGTTCGACGCCGCGCTTTCGTCATCCTGATTCGGCCCCTCGCCGAGGCGATAGACCCTCGAGAACAGCCGGTACTGCACCGGGTCGGTGTCCTGGAACTCGTCGACCAGCGCCACCGGGAACTGCGCGCGGATACGTGCGGCCAGGGTCTCGCCGGCCTCGCCCGCGAAGGCGGCGTCCAGCCGGTGCAGCAGGTCGTCGGGGCCGAGCTCGGCGCGGCGGCGTTGCACGGTCTCGCGGCGCGCGGCCATCCAGTGCACGGCGTGGGCGAGCAGGTCGGCGAAGGGGTCGGGCAGCTCGGCGAGCCGCTCGGGTAGTTCTTCCAGGGCCTCTAGCGCCGGCAGGTTCGGCGCGATATCTTTTTCCCAAGAGTCAGCCTTCCAGATCTCGGCGATGCCCTCGGGCGTCAGGCGCTTCCAGGCGGCGGGAGTGAGTGCCGGCTTGGCAAGCTCGGGGTCATTGGCCCATTCGCGCAGGGCGGTGAGCCAGTTGGCGCGGCTCTTGGCGTTGAGCTTCTGGCCGTTGAACGCCTTGCGCTTGGCGGCGGCCTCGAGCAGTTCCTCCAGCTCATCGAGCCAGGCCGGCCAGGGCGCCTTGAGCGCGGCCAGCGCCGCGGCACGCTGCTCGCGGTAGTTGGAAAGCGCCTCGAACGGCGGCGGGGCCACGGGCAGGGCGCTCGCGTGGGTGCGCAGCCGGGCGGCGGTGTCGTTCAGGTCGTCCGGCGTGGTCCAGTAGCGGGCGATGATCGCCAGCGCCTCGGGGTCGAGGTCGTAGTAGAAGCTGCGCCAGTAGTCCCGGGCGATCTCCAGGTCCATCTCCGACTGGTCCAGCGACATCTCCAGGGCGAACAGGCTGCCGCTGTCGAAGGCGTGCTCGCGCAGCATGCGGTGGCACCAGGAGTGGATGGTGGAGACCGCGGCCTCGTCCATCCACTCGGCGGCCAGCCGCAGCCGGCGGGCGCAGGTCGGCCAGCTCTCGCGGGGGTAGCTGTCGCGCAGCGCGATCAGCGGATCGCTGCTGGACGATACCTCTTCTTCAGGCTGTGAGTTATCCAACGCCGGTTCTGAAAAGAGATCGCCGGTTTCGTTCGGGGTCGGCTCGGGGTCAGATCGTCGCGGAGGCGCTGTGCATCCCTCCCTGGACGCTACATTCGACACCCCTGTCGAATGACCTCCGCTTTGACCTGCCCCCGGCGCCCCTTCGTGGTTATCGCTGCTTGCCACGGAGTCGAGGGCCAACCTTGATTCGGGCGCGTCGTCGGGCGCCTCCGTCGCGGCTTCGGGCGGCGTAGAAAGCGAAAAGGCCTCGGCGGCCTCGACCAGGCGGGCGCGGATGCGGTCACGCAGCTCTTGGGTGGCGGCGTTGGTAAAGGTGACCACCAGGATCTCCGGCGGCGTCAGCGGCCGCGGGAAGCTGGCTGTGTCTTCCTCGTGCTCTTCGTTCCCGAAGACTCTGGGTCCGAGCACCAGCCGCAGGTAAAGCAGGGCGATGGTGAAGGTCTTGCCGGTGCCGGCGCTGGCCTCGATCAGCCGGCTGCCGGTGAGCGGTAGGGCCACCGGGTCGAGGCGCGGCGTCTCGGCCACCTGCATGGTGTCCGCAGTGTTTCGAGCGGATTCGGGCGAGTTCATGAGCTGCGGCCTCCCTGGCCCTTGCCTCCGGTCTTCTTGCTTTTTACTTCATCGTGCAGTGGGGCGTAGAGCGTCGCGGTCAGCTCGGTGAAGCGCCGGCCGGCGGCCTGGTGGCGAACGAGGCTCTCGAGGTCGCGCCACTGGCGGGCGAGGTAGGGGTCGCGGCCCAGCTCGCCGTGGTCGCCGTTGAAGCCGCTGCCATGGAAGGCGGTGACGGCGGCCTTCCAGGCCTTGAGGTCGGCCTCCTCTGCTTTCGCCTCACCGCCGAAGACGCGAGCCAGGGCGCCGTCGTCGCCGCCCTTCTCGTGCCAGGCGAAGGCGGTGTCTCGCGCCAGTGGCAGCGGCGTGGTCATGCCGAGGCGCCAGGCGCGGGCGATGGCCTCCAGGTGGGCGCGGGCGGTGGCTTCATCCAGCGGCGCCAGGGTGCCGCCGCCGGCCCGTGAGAGCAGCACCGTGGTCATGGGGCCGATGGCGAGCTGACCGGCGAGATGGCTGACCCAAGGGCCGAGCCAGTGCTTCCAGTTGTACTTACCCTTGTTGACCAGGCTGCTGGTCATCAGCACCAGCCGGCAGCGCTCGCCCTCTGCGTTCTCGCGCAGGCCGTCCAGCCAGTCCTCGATGTGTAGCGGTTCACTCGACAGCGGGCTCTGGTCGGTGGCGAGCGTCAGCGACACGGCGGCCGGGGTCTCCCAGGCGTGGGGCCAGGCCTCGAGCTGGTCGGCGTAGTCGCTAAGCAGGCCGTCCAGCGGCTCGACCAAGTTATCGCGCATCAGCTCGGCGAAGCCGCCCATGGCGAGGCGCCCCTCGCGCTCCAGGCGCTCCAGGGTGTCGTGGATCGCGGGCGTCGGCGCCGCGCCCTCATCCACGGCGCGGCGCCCGGCCTCGATCAGCGCCTGCTGGAGCTGCCAGTGATCGAGGCCGTTCAGGGCGAAGGGCTCGTGGTCGGGGCTCTCCAGCGCCTCGCGCTCGAGATAGACGCCGAGCCGGGTGGTGAAGAAGGCCTTCACCGGCTCCTTGAGGAAGCCGGAGAGGCGCGAAAGCGTGAGGGCGGTATCGAGTTCGATCGGCGGCAGTTCGCCTTCGCTCGCGACCCCTTGTGCCGTTGGCTGGCCGGCGTGCACCGCCCGCCACTCCCGGGCGTAGGTAAACAGGCGCGGGTCTTCCGAGAAACCGTCTACCGTGCCCGACCCCGCACGGCTCTCTACCGTGCCCGACCCCGCACGGAAGTACTTTCTGCTGAACGGCTGCAGCGGATGCTCGGTGGTCAGGGCGTCGAGCAGTGCCTGGTCGTCATCTTCTTTTCCTTCCAGGCGCCAGCCGGCGGCCAGGTGGTCGCGAAGCTGGCCGAGCAGCACCGAGGGCGGCCGGGGCTCGTTGTCGTGGATGCTGCGGCCGACCCAGCTGATCATCAGGCTGTCCCGGGCCGAGAGCATCGCCTCGAGGAACAGGTAGCGGTCGTCCTCGCGGCGCGAGCGGTCGCCGGGGCGGTAGTCGTGGCCCATCAGGTCGATGTCCAGCGGGCGCTGGGTGCGCGGGTAGTCGCCGTCGTTCATGCCCAGCAAACAGACGTGGCGGAACGGGATGGCTCGCATCGGCATTAGGGTGGCGATGTTCACCGCGCCTGCCAGGAAGCGTTGGGAGAGGTTGGCCTCGTCGAGCTGGCCGAGCCAGTGCTCGCGCACCACCGAGAGCGGCAGGGCTTCAAGAAGGCCGGCGTCCTCGCTGGTCTCCTGCCACTCCTCCAGCAACTCGTCGAGGCGGCTCAGGGTGGCGAGGTCCGCCTCGTCCTCGGCTGAGAAGCACTCCCCGAGCAGTTCGCGCAGGCGGCGGCACCAGGTGGGTACGTCGGCGGGCTCCGAGAGCGCCCGCCACTGGGCCTCGAGGGTGTCGAGCAGGTCCATCAGCGGGCCGGCCAGCGCCGCCTCCAGGCCGCCGATATCGCCATAGGGCTCGATGTCGTGCCAGGGGCCCTCGGCGCCTTCGTTCTCTGTACTGTGACCCACGGCGTAGCCCAGCAGCAGCCGGCGCAGGCCGAAGGCCCAGGTGTTGGCGGTGAGCCCGCCTGGCAGGTCGAGCCGGGCGCGCTGCTCGGCGTCCAGCCCCCAGCGGATGCCGGCACCCTCGATCCAGCGGCGCAGCACCGGCAGGGCATCCAGGTCCAGCCCGAAGCGGGTGCGAAGGGCGGGAACCTCCAAGAGGTCCAACAGATCGCTCACCGTGAGCCGCGCCTCCGGCAGGTGCAGCAGGGCCTCCAGCGCTACCAGCAGCGGCTGGCGGTGACGGCTGGTCTGGTCGGAGAGCGTGAAGGGGATGTGGCGCGGGTCGTCCGGCGGCAGCCGGCCGAACACCGCCTGCACGGCGGCGGCGTAGGTGTCGATGTCCGGCACCATCACCAGCACGTCCCGCGGGCGCAGCGTCGGGTCGGCGTCGAAGGCGGCCAGCAGCTGGTCGTGGAGGATCTCCACTTCGCGCAGGGCGCTGTGAGCGACGTGGAAGCGCAGGCTGCGGTCGCGGGTCGGGTCTACGGCCGGCCAGGCGTCGCGAGTCTCCTGGGGCGGGCGCAGCTCGAGCACGTCGTCCTGCAGCTGTTGCAGCAAACCGGGGGCCTCGCCGTCGGCGGGCGAGTCGAACAGGTCGATGCGCATCGCCTCGGCGTCGAACAGCGACCGGTAGGCGTCCTGGTCGTCGAACTCGTCGAGCAGGCGCAGGTAGTCGCGGCCTTGCTTGCCCCAGGCGGCCAGCAGCGGCTGGGCGTGGAGGTGCAGCTGGGTGTCGTCGAGCTCGAGCGGCATGCCGGGGCGGTGGCGCTGGCGCCTTCGCGCGGCCCGCAGGAGATCCTTGTGCTCGATGATGTCCGCCCAGTAGTGGCGGCAGGGATTGTGCACGCAGAGCAGCACCTGGGTGACCCTGGATACCGCGGCCAGCGCCTCGAGGGTCTGGCGGGGCAGCGAGGAGATGCCGAACACCACCACCCGGCGTGGCAGGCCTTTAGGACGCGTCTCCTTGTTCAGGGCGTCGGGCGTCAGCTCGCGGCAGGCCTCGAGGAAGCGGGTGTGCACCCAGGCACGGCTGGTGGCGAGGCCGGCCTCCCCGATGTCATCACGAAGCCGCCGCCACAGCGCCGGCTGCCAGCGCTGGTCCTCGGCGAGCGGTTTGGCCTGGCCGCGGGCGTCGATCAGCACGTCGCGGCCCTCGGCCCAGGCGGCCAGCCAGTCGGCGCGATAGACCTGGTACTGGTCGAACAGATCGGCCAGGCGCTCGGCGAGCTGGTGGCGCTTGCGCAGGTCCTCGTCGTCGGCCAGGAAGCGCGCCAGGGGCGCGAAGGTGGCGTCATCCAGCAGTTCCGGTAGCAGGCGCATCAGTCGCCAGACGAGGCGCGGCTTGTCCAAGGGCGAGGCCGGCGGCACGGCGTCCTCGCCTTCACTTTGCGAAAGAACCGCGCGATAGGCCTGCCACAGGTAGCGCGCCGGCAGGGTGACGTCCATCGCCGCGGCGATGCCGGCGCCCTCGGGCGGGTCGGCGGCCAGCGCCAGCTTCAGCCACTGGCTGATGCCGTTGCTCTGCACCAGGATCACCTCGTCTTCGAGTGGCCCCAGTGGGTGGGTTCGCAGCCACTCCACCGCCAGGTCGCGCAGTGCCTCCAGGCGGTTGCCATGAATCACCATGAAGCCGGGAGTGAGCTCGGTTCCCTGGGAGAGACTGAGGGGCATGGCGATTCCTTCGCGTGATCGGGCAGAAGGGCCATGGTGCCGCAAATCGCCTTGGACTTGCATCCTTAGGAACCTGGAACCCGTCCCTGAGGCACCTCAGGCGCTGTTGTCGACGGGCTTCGGAGATTCGCCTGATTTTGCGGGCCGTCGCATTGACGCCGCCCGTTTCCCCGCCTAGGACATCGGTATCGCCTGGCGTTGCGGGGGCAGGATCGCGGCGGGTTGGTCAGCGATGGTCAGGCGCGTCCCGGCGAGCAGGCTGCATCGGCCCGGCCCGGATAAGCAAGAAAAGTAAAGAAAAGGAAAAAAAAAGAAAGGAGGACATCATGAAGACGACAGCGAGACACTGGTTACTGGGGGTTTGCCTGATCGGCGGCGCCGGCACGGCATCGGCCGCTGACCTGACCGGCGTCTATTGCGATGCCCAGGGGAACGACACCCTGATCGTCGATGATCAGGGGGACAGCGTCCGCTTCGAACTCAGCTCCTGGCAGGGTGGTGGGCATCACTGTGGCACCGGTCGGCAGACAGCGGTGCGCCGCGGTGATCATTTCGAGGTGACGGACGGTGCCTGTACCCTGACGCTGGCCGGCGACGACGCCTTCATCCTGCTCGAGGCATCCCCGTCCGATGGCTGCACGCGCCAGTATTGCGGCGCCCGGGCCAGCCTCACCAGCCTGCGCCTGCCGCTGTCGAGTCGCACCCCCTTGCCGATGGCCTTCGAGGACATCTCGCTGATGGAAACGCTGCTCTGTCAGTAGCTGCTCTGCCAGTCGGCAGCGATGCCCCGTTCCCGTCTAAGTCAGACAGCCTGATGGCCACACGATCGCCACCGTGGCGGGTGGTCGTTTGAAGGGCTTCTTCCAAGTCTAAGGGCTTATTCCAGCTCGAAGGGCTCATTCCAGTTCGAAGGGGATCTCGCCGGCCTCATGGGCGAGCAGCCATTGCTTGCGGCCGATGCCGCCGGCATAGCCGGTGAGGCGCCCGTCGCTGCCGATCACCCGGTGGCAGGGCACCACGATGGCTAGCGGATTCTTGCCATTGGCAGCGCCCACCGCGCGCTGGCCGCCGCGGCAGTGAAGCTGCTCGGCGATCTCGGCGTAGCAGCGGGTCTCGCCGAAGGGAATGGTGGCAAGCGCCTGCCAGACTCGCTGCTGGAAGTCGGTGCCACGGGGCGCCAGGGGCAGGTCGAAGGTCTGGCGCAGGCCGTCGAAGTATTCCTCGAGCTGGGCGCGGGCGCGGTCGGTCAGCGCGTTGGGACGGGGCGACTCGTCTGCCTCCCCTTCGGTGACGAAGACGATCTCGGTGAGGCCCGCGTCGCTGGCGCGCAGACGAATCAGGCCCAGGGCGTCGGTTTCCGGCGGCCGGTAATAGTCGAGGGCCTGATCGTCGAGCAGATCGGCCCGGGATTCACCGACATGATCGACGGGCCGATTCTCGCGATAGTCATCCAGAAGGGCATCCGGTTGATCAAAGAGGGAGCGGGAGACAGCGGGGGCAGAGGACATGGTGGTGGCTCCTGAGGCGGTCGTGCCTTAGCCGCGCGGAGGCAGATGCAGAGGAAGGCGCAGGGCGAGGCACGGGAAACGGCACTACCGAGACCATAGCGGAAATCGGCGTCCCTTGCTGACAGACATTCTGCTCCTGGTGGGCGGCGGCGGGGAATGTTGGCCGCGCGAACCTGTCCCTGTAGGGTAGGCGAGCCCGTTATTGAGGAGGCGTCATGTTCCCGAGCTTTTCCCTTCGCTATGCGCAGCTGCCCGCGCGCATGAGTGCCGAGTGTGACCCGACGCCGGTGGCGGCTCCGCGCCTGGTCGCCTTCAATCATGCCCTCGCAGGCGAGCTCGGTTTCGATGCGGCCGCCTTCGATGCCGGCGAGGCCGCCGAGGCGCTGTCCGGCAATGCACCACCCGCCGGGTCGGCACCGCTGGCGATGGCCTACGCCGGCCACCAGTTCGGCAACTTCGTGCCGAGGCTCGGCGATGGCCGGGCGCTGCTGCTTGGCGAGGTCATCGACCGCGGGGGGCAGCTGCGCGAACTGCAGCTCAAGGGTGCCGGGCGCACGCCCTTCTCCCGAGGCGGCGACGGCCGTGCGCCGCTGGGCCCGGTGCTGCGCGAGTACCTGGTCAGCGAGGCCATGCATGCGCTGGGGATTCCCACCACCCGGGCGCTGGCGGCGGTGACCACCGGCGAGCGCGTGCTGCGCCGCCTGCCCGAGCCTGGCGCGGTGCTGACTCGGGTGGCGGGAAGCCATCTGCGAGTGGGCACCTTCCAGTACTTCGCCGCCCGCCGCGACGTGGAGGCGATCCAGCTGCTGGCCGACATGGCCATCGAGCGCCACTATCCGCACCTTGAGCCGCTGAGCGGCGGCGGGCGCTACCTGGCCCTGCTCGAGGCGGTGATCGCGCGCCAGGCCGAACTGGTGGCGCGCTGGATGGGCGTGGGTTTCATCCATGGGGTGATGAACACCGACAACACGACGATCTCCGGCGAGACCCTGGATTACGGCCCCTGCGCCTTCATGGACGTCTTCGAGCCGCGCACCGTGTTCAGCTCCATCGACGAGCGGGGCCGCTACGCCTTCTCCAACCAGCCCCACAGCGCCCAGTGGAACCTGGCACGCTTCGCCGAGACGCTGCTGTCGCTGCTCGATGACGATCATGAGCGAGCCGTTGCGCTGGCTACCGACGCCATCGAGGCCTTCCCCGAGCACTTCGAGGCCAGCTGGGGGGCGGTCAAGCGCGCCAAGCTGGGGCTCAGTAAGGCCGAGGAGGGCGACGAGGCCCTGGCTCAGGAGCTGCTGGACGCCATGCAGGCCGGCCATGCCGACTACACCCTGACCTTCCGCCGCTTGGCCGACGTGCTGGATGTACGGGAAGGTGAGAGCGATGGGCGTGAGGGGCCTGTAAGTGACAGCGGTGAGGCGCGGCTCGTTGAGCTCTTCGACAGCCCCGAGGCCATTACCGCCTGGTTGTCCCGCTGGCGCGATCGCCTGGCCCGGGAGGATGCCGACGCCGAGGCCATCGCCGCGCGCCTGCGCGCCACCAACCCGGCGGTGATCCCCCGCAACCACCTCGTCGAGCAGGCCCTGACGGCTGCCATCGAGCACGACGATTTCGGCCCCTTCGAGGCGCTGCTGGCCGTGGTCACCCGACCGTTCGAGGCACCGGACGAGGGCGAGGTCGATTACACCCGGCCGCCCGAGGCCAACGAGCGGGTGCTACGCACCTTCTGCGGCACCTGAGGCGCGTCGCCTCTCATGAGGCGAGCAACAGAAAAGCCGCGCTGGCTCTAAGCCTGCGCGGCTTTTTTCGATTCGTACTGAGGTAGAACGGTGCCGGACACTATTCTGTAAACCGTGCCGGTGAACCGTGCGGCGGTTATCCGTCGTCGCGATCAGTGAAGCACCCTGCGGGCGCCGCCGGGTGGCAGCGCCCGAGGGGGCCGGATCAGGCCATCTCAGGCCATCTCAGGCCAGGTCGAAACGGTCGGCGTTCATCACCTTGGTCCAGGCCGCCACGAAGTCCTTCACGAACTTCTGCTGGGCATCGTCCTGGGCGTAGGCTTCGGCGAGGGCACGCAGCTGTGAGTTGGACCCGAATATCAGGTCGACCCGGGTGCCGGTCCACTTCACCTGCCCGGTCTTGCGGTCCCGGCCCTCGTAGACGTCTTCATCCGCCGCGGTCGGCGTCCACTCGGTCTCCAGATCGACCAGGTTGACGAAGAAGTCGTTGGTCAGGGTACCGGGCTTGTCGGTGAAGACACCGTGGCTGGTGTCGCCGTGGTTGGTGCCCAGCACCCGCAGGCCGCCGATCAGCACGGTCATCTCCGGAGCGCTGAGACCCAGCAGTTGGGCGCGGTCGACCAGCATCTCTTCGTCGGAGACCGTGAACCTGGCGCGACGATAGTTGCGGAAGCCGTCGGCCTCCGGCTCGAGCGGCTCGAAGGACTCGGCATCGGTCTGCGCGTCGGTCGCGTCACCGCGGCCGGGGGAGAAGGGCACGATGATATCGACGCCGGCGGCCTTGGCGGCCTGCTCGATGCCGACATTGCCGGCCAGCACGATCACGTCGGCGAGGCTGGCCTCGCTGTCGGCGGCGATGCCTTCCAGCACCTTGAGCACCTTGCCAAGGCGCGCGGGCTCGTTGGCGGCCCAGTCCTTCTGCGGGGCGAGACGGATGCGGGCGCCGTTGGCCCCACCGCGCAGGTCAGAGCCGCGGAAGGTGCGCGCGCTGTCCCAGGCGGTGGCGACCAGCTCGCCGATGGCGAGGCCACTGGCGGCGATCTTGTGCTTGACCGAATCCACGTTATAGCCGGTCTTGCCGGCCGGCACCGGGTCCTGCCAGATCAGCTCTTCCGCCGGCACTTCCGGGCCGAGGTAGCGCACCTTCGGGCCCATGTCGCGGTGGGTCAGCTTGAACCAGGCGCGGGCGAAGGCATCGGCGAACTCTTCCGGGTTCTTATGGAAGTGCTCGGAGATCTTGCGGTAATCGGGGTCTTCGCGCATGGCCATGTCGGCGGTGGACATCATGATCGGCACGCGTTTGCTGCCGTCTTCCGGGTCGGGGGCCATGTCGCTCTCGGTGAGCCCCTTCGGCTGCCACTGCTGGGCACCCGCCGGGCTCTTGGTCAGCTCCCACTCGTAGCCGAACAGCATGTCGAAGTAGCTCATGTCCCACTTCGTCGGGGTCGGTCCCCAGGCGCCTTCCAGGCCACTGGTGGTGGTGTCGCGGCCCTTGCCGCTGCCATGACGATTCTTCCAGCCGAAGCCCTGGGCCTCGATGGGCGCGGCTTCGGGTTCGGCCCCGACCAGGTCGGGATCGCCCGCGCCGTGGGTCTTGCCGAAGGTGTGACCGCCGGCGGTCAGGGCCACCGTCTCGTAGTCGTTCATCGCCATGCGGGCGAAGGTCTCGCGAATGTCCTTGGCCGAGGCGAGAGGGTCCGGGTCGCCGTCGGGCCCTTCCGGGTTCACGTAGATCAGGCCCATCTGCACGGCCGCCAGCGGGTTCTCGAGTTCGCGATCGCCGGAGTAGCGGCTGTTGGGCTTGTCACTGGTGGCCAGCCACTCCTTTTCTGCCCCCCAATAGATGTCTTCTTCCGGCGCCCAGATGTCTGCTCGCCCGCCGCCGAAGCCGAAGGTCTTGAAGCCCATGGATTCGAGCGCGACGTTGCCGGTCAGGATGTAGAGATCCGCCCAGGACAGCTTGTTGCCGTACTTCTGCTTGATGGGCCACAGCAGGCGGCGGGCCTTGTCCAGGTTGCCGTTGTCCGGCCAGCTGTTGATCGGTGCGAAACGCTGGTTGCCGGTGGAGGCGCCGCCGCGGCCGTCGGCGGTGCGGTAGGTGCCCGCGCTGTGCCAGGCCATGCGGATGAAGAAGGGCCCATAGTGCCCGTAGTCGGCCGGCCACCACTCCTTGGAATCGGTCATCAGGGTGGTCAGGTCCTGCTTGACCGCGGCGAGGTCGAGTGTCTTGAAGGCCTCGGCGTAGTCGAAATCCTCGCCCATCGGGTCAGCCTTGGGGCTGTGTTGATGAAGGATGCCCAGGTTCAGCTGGTTAGGCCACCAGTCCTTGTTCATGGAGCCCCGGCCGCTCATTCGCGTGTTGGACCCGTGCATGACCGGGCACTTGCCGGCGGTGTTGCCCTGTTGTCCGTTGCCCATCGCTTTGTTCTCCACTCGTCGTCGTGTTGATGGGGCTGACCCCCAATCCCCGTCCTCTTGCGTTGCGTGCCAATCGATTTGATTGCGATTCAGCCGGCTGGAGGGGCGCTTTTCATGCTGTTGTCTTCCTTGTCAGCTTAGTGCCGGGCCTCAGGGCTTCAATTTTTCTTTACTCAAGAAGCCGATAGCTAATTTTCATCGACGATCGTGCATGCAGGAGAGGTCGTCCGCCTCAGCGTTCGGGCCGGGCGGGTGGGCAAGCGAGGCTCTCGCCAGGCTCGCCCATCAGGAAGGCCCGGTTGGCCTCAATGGTCTCGCGCAGGTAATCCCAGGTCAGCCGGACCCGCGACAGGCGCCGCTGCTCCTGGCGGGCGGTGATCCAGAACTGGCGGGTGAGGTCGACGTCGTCTGTCAGCACCGCCTCCAGCGCCGGATGCTGCTCGGCCATGAAGCAGGGCAGCACCGCGAGCCCTGCCCCCTGCACGGTCGCGCTGTACTGGGTGGTGACGCTGGTACTGCGGATGCTGAACTGAGGCTCCCGGGAGGGCGCGAGAAGGGGGTCGAGGTAGTTGAGCTGGTCGCTGAAGATCAGGTCATCGATATAGCCGATCAGCCGATGCCGGCCGAGGTCACGCCGCGTGGCCGGCCGGCCATGGCGGGCCAGGTAGTCGCGGCTACCATAGAGTCGCAGCCGGTAGTCGCACAGCCGCGAGATCACCAGGCCCGCGCTGCTCGGGCGCTCCACGGTGATCGCCAGGTCGGCCTCGTGGCGACTCAGGTTGACCACCCGCGGCAGGGCCAGCAGGTCCAGCGTCAGCGCCGGATGACGCTCGCCGAAGGCGGAAAGCAGGGGCGCGATCACCCAGGTCCCGAAGCCCTCGGTGACGCCCAGGCGCACCTGGCCGCTGAGCTGTCGGTCCTGATCACTCAGGCCCTCGGCGGCTTCGGCGGCGTGGCGGGCCATCTCCTCGGCATGGGCCTGCAGGCGATGGCCCGCCTCGGTGAGCCGGTAGCCGTGGGTGCTGCGTTCGAAGAGCTGGGTGTTGAGCTTCTGCTCGAAGCGCCGGGTGCGCCGTGAAAGCGTCGAGTGATCGAGCCCCAGGCGCCGTGCGGCATCGGTCAGCCGCTCGCTGCGGGCGACCTCGAGAAAGACCTGAATGTCCTGCCAGTCGAGCATCGCAAGGGGCCTCCCGTGGGCCTTTCGAGAATGATGGGGTTTGTGTGTTTTTGCACAAGCAATGTGCTGCGCTGGCCGTTGTGTGTCAATTCATCCACTGCCTACACTCGAGCTAGCCGCTTCGTGCATCTTGGCCGTGTCGATATGCACAGAAAGTCGAAGCCTGGATCGCCATGGCTTGAAACGATGTAGCCTGCCGGTTCACCAACAATCACAAGAGGCTGTCCCGCGTGGCGTCGTGTCGCCATGGACCGAGGCCTGCCCAGGAGCCGCCATCATGTCAGTGCGTGAGATTACCCTTTATATCGACGGTCAGCCGGTGCCTTCCCAGAGCGGGGAATGGCGCGATGTGCTCAACCCGGCGACCCAGGAAGTGGTCGCCCGGGTGCCGTTCTGCACCCGCGAGGAGGTCGACCGCGCCGTGGCCAGCGCCCAGGCGGCCTTCAAGACCTGGCGCAAGGTGCCGCTGGCCAAGCGCATGCGCATCATGCTCGCCTTCCAGGCGCTGATCCGCGAGCATACCGGCGAGCTCGCCGCTCTGATCACCGAGGAACACGGCAAGACCCTGCCGGATGCCGAGGGGGAGGTGGGCCGCGGCCTGGAAGTGGTCGAGCATGCCTGCTCGATCCCCAGCCTGCAGCTCGGCGAGCTTGCCGAGAATGCCGCCAACGAGGTGGACGTCTATACCCTCAATCAGCCCCTCGGCGTGGGGGCGGGCATCACCGCCTTCAACTTCCCGATCATGCTGCCCTGCTTCATGTTCCCGCTGGCCATCGCCACCGGTAACACCTTTGTCCTCAAGCCCTCGGAGCAGGACCCGTCCTCGACCATGCGCCTGGTCGAATTGGCCCACCAGGCCGGGGTGCCGGCCGGGGTGCTCAACGTGGTGCACGGCGGCCCGGATGTCGCCAATCAGATCTGCGATCACCCGGACATCAAGGCGCTGTCGTTCATCGGCTCGACCCATGTGGGCACGCATCTCTACCGCCGCGGCTCCGAGGCCGGCAAGCGGGTGCAGTCGATGATGGGCGCCAAGAACCATTGCGTGGTGATGCCCGACGCCAACCGCAGCCAGGCCATCAACAACCTGCTGGGCTCGGCCTTCGGCGCCGCCGGCCAGCGCTGCATGGCCAACTCGGTGGTGGTGCTGGTGGGCGAGGCGCGGGCCTGGCTCGACGACATCGTCGAGGGTGCCCGCAACATGAAGGTCGGTCCCGGCACCCAGCGCGACGCCGATCTCGGCCCGCTGGTATCGCCCGCGGCCAAGGAACGCGTCGAGGGGCTGATCGAGGCCGGGGCCCGGGAAGGCGCAACCCTGGCGCTGGACGGCCGTAGCCTCAAGGTCGAGGGCTACCCGAACGGCAACTTCGTCGGCCCCACGGTGTTCAGCGACGTGACCGCCGAGATGACCATCTACCGCGAGGAGGTCTTCGGGCCGGTGCTGTGCGTGGTGGGCGTCGAGACCCTCGATGAGGCCATCGCCTTCGTCAACGCCAACCCCAACGGCAACGGCACCTCGATCTTCACCAATTCCGGCTGGGTGGCACGGCGTTACGAGAGTGACATCGACGTCGGCCAGGTCGGCATCAACGTGCCGATCCCGGTGCCGGTCGCCTACTTCAGCTTCACCGGCTCCCGGGCCTCGAAGCTTGGCGATCTCGGCCCCAACGGCAAGCAGGCGATCGCCTTCTGGACTCAGACCAAGACCGTGACCGCCCGCTGGTTCGAGCCCGAGAACGTCTCCGGCGGCATCAACAGCACCATCTCGCTGGGTTGAGCATCCGTCAGCCGTGGTTTCGAGCGGCCCCGTCTGATAGCAGGCGGGGCCGCTTGCGTCGGGACGTCGCATGAGCCGAGACCGGCACCGTGGCGCTGACCTAAGTCCAATTGCCGCTGGTGAACGCGCTGGCCTACCGTGGAGCCTTTGCGCTTTCTCGAGCCCTCACGAAAAACAACAAGGATCCACGACATGAAGATCAATGCCGCCGTGCTGCAGGAGATCGGGCGTGCTCGCCCCTATCACGAGACCCGACCGCTGGAGATCGAGGAACTCGAGCTCTCGCCGCCTGGCGATAACGAGGTACTGGTGCAGATCAAGGCCGCCGGCCTGTGCCACTCGGATCTCTCGGTGATCGATGGCAACCGGCCGCGCCCGGTGCCGATGGCGCTCGGCCACGAGGCGGCCGGGGTGGTCAAGGCGGTGGGCCGGGGCGTCACCGACCTGAAGGAAGGCGATCATGTGGTGGCCGTCTTCGTGCCCAGCTGCGGACACTGCGCGCCCTGTGCCGAGGGGCGGCCGGCCCTCTGCGAGCCGGGCGCCCAGGCCAACAACGCCGGCACCCTGGTCGGCGGCGGTCATCGCCTGCATCGCGCCGACGGCACGCCGGTGAATCATCACCTCGGGGTTTCCGCCTTCGCCGATCATGCGGTGGTCTCCCGGGACTCCCTGGTCAGGATCGACCCGCGGCTGCCGTTTCGTCATGCCGCCCTGTTCGGCTGCGCGGTGCTTACCGGCGTGGGCGCCGCCATCAACTCGGCGGGCATCCGCGCCGGCCAGACGGTAGCGGTGATCGGCCTCGGCGGGGTGGGGCTCAACAGCGTGCTCGGCGCCCTGGTGGCGGGGGCCAGCGAGGTGATCGCCATCGACCTGGATGACGACAAGCTGGCGCTGGCCGCGGAACTGGGCGCGACGCAAACATTCAACAGCGCCGCCGCAGATTGTGCCGAGCAGGTGCGCGAGGCGACCCAGGGCGGCGTGGACTGCGCCATCGAGATGGCGGGCTCCGAGAAGGCACTGGAGTTCGCCTACCGGATCACTCGTCGCGGTGGCCTGACCGTTACCGGCGGCCTCGCCCACCCCGAGCGTAAGGTGGCCATCCAGCAGGTCAGCCTGGTGGCCGAGGAACGCACCCTTCGCGGCAGCTACGTGGGCAGTTGCGTGCCGGTGCGCGACGTCGGCCGCTACGTCGCCCTCTTCCAGCAAGGCAGGCTACCCGTCGACCGGCTGCTCTCCCGGGTGCTGACTCTCGACGAGATCAACGACGGCTTCGAGCAGCTCGCCGCCGGTCAGGCCGTGCGCCAGGTGGTGGAGTTCGAGTAGACGCCTCACTTACGCCGCGATCGCGCACTTGTCCAGCAGCGCCATCACCGGCTCGACCTGACCGACATGCAGCACCAGCTTCACCTCGCCAGCCGGAGCATCCTGCTGCGGGGTGACCACGGCGAATTCACCTTCTTCCAGGTGGAACTCATGGATCTCGCGCTGGCCCGCGGCGGTCAGGCAGCGAATCGAGCGGTAGGACTCGTCCTCGCCATAGGTCAGGCGATGATAGACCTTGAAGAAGGTGTAGAGGCTCAAGCCCTGAGGAAACGTGGGCCAGCGGGCGGGAATGCGGCGCGTCTCATTGTCGATGGTCTGGCCGGTGCGTTCGGCATCGGCAATCGCCTTCTCCAGCGGCTCGGACAGCAGGGTGGCGGCAGCATCCGGGCGGGGCGCTGGCGTTTCCTGGGTATCCTTGTAGCGGACCAGAAGGCGGGTGATGTCATCTGCCGAACCCAGCGCATGGTCGCTGTGATGCAGGTCCGCCGGCGCAAAGCTGCCATTCTCCCAGCCGTAGATCACCTGCAGGGTCAGGCGCCCCTCGCGTAGCGGTTTCCCCAGCAGGGCTTCGAGCGCCACGCGCAGATGGAGGTTGCGCTCGGGCACATCGTTGTCGAAGGCCTTGTAGGGCATGGCAAAGATCTGGTGCAGGCGCCCTTCGGCGTGCTCCTTCGCGGCGGTATATAGCATCCTGAGTCCCTGCAGGTGGTTGTTGGTGTCGGGTCTTCCGGGCATCGTCAAGGTTATCGGCCGGATAGGCCATTACCTGAGCGGGAGAGATGACTGGCCCGGGCGGGATGACGCCGCCGCTTCAACACGAGATAATCCCCTCGTCATACCCACAATTCATTCACTGTCGCCAGGGGAGTCCCCGGCCGCGCCGTCACCAGAGACACGGCCGAGCCGGGACTGAGAGTGCACCGTGTGCTGACCCTGGAACCTGATCCGGATCATACCGGCGGAGGAAGTGCGACATGCCTTACCCGACGTTTGCCGCGCTGGGCGCGGCGCTTGTGCTGTTCACCTGGCTTGGCCTGCGCGCCCGGCGTACTAACGGGGCGCTTGATGAAGATGTTCTCGAGGACGATGTTCTTGATGACTATGTCACCGCCCGCAACTCCCAGACCGCCTCGACCTTAGGGCTATCCTTCCTGGCCTCCGGCATGGGGGCGTGGATTCTCTTCGCGCCGCCGGAAGTGGGTGCCTTCGTGGGGCCTATCGCGCTGGCAGGCTATGCGCTGGGCGCGGCGCTGCCCTTCGTGGTGCTGGCCGCCTGTGGTCCGGCGATCCGCCGCTACCTGCCCGAGGGGCGCAGCATCGGCGAGTTCGCCGAGCGCCGCTACGGGACCGGCGTGCGCCGTTATGTGTCACTGATCTCGATCCTCTACATGGCCTGCTTCCTGGCCGCGGAGCTGACCGCCATCGGCGGCATCACCGCGCTGCTCTCCGAGGTGTCGCCGGCGCTGGTGGTGATCGGCGTGGCCGTTACCACGCTGCTCTACACGGCGCTCGGCGGGCTGCGGGCGAGTCTCGCCACCGACCGCTGGCAGGCGGGGCTCCTGATCGCCTTGCTGGCGGTGGTCGGCTGGCTGGGCCTGTCGCGGCTGCCGGCCTTGCCGGAAACGGCCGAGATGCCGGGCATTCCGACTGGCAGTGCGCTCTCCGTGGCGGCGACCCTGGTGATCGCGGTCACCGCGGCGAATCTCTTCCATCAGGGCTACTGGCAGCGGGTCTGGGCGGCGAAGAGCGGCCAGGCTCTGGGGCGCGGGGCGCTTCTCGGCGGCCTGGTGACCGTGGCGGTGGTCGCGGTGGTCGGGGGCCTGGGCATCCTCGCCGCCATGTCCGGGATCGCACTTGGCGAGCCGCCGATGCCATTCTTCGCGCTGCTGATCGACGCGCCCGCCGGCCTCAAGCTGCTCGGCCTGGTGCTGGCGGTGACCCTGGTGGCCTCGAGCGTCGATACCCTGCAGAACGCCATCGCTTCGCTGGCGGTGGGCGATGGCAGCGAAAGCGGCCGGACGGGCCTGGGCCTGCCCATGGCCCGCTGGCTGACGGTGGCGCTGATGGTGCCGGTGGTGGCGCTGGCGCTGCAGAATCTTTCGGTGCTGCGGCTGTTCCTGATCGCCGATCTGCTCTGTGCCTCGGCGGTGGTGCCGGTGCTGCTCGGCCTGTGGCCGCGCATGACCACCGCCGCCGCGGTAGCCGGCGGCCTGGCGGGCCTTTTGGGTGCCGTGCTGCCCGGCTGGCTGGCTCAGGGCAGCTTCATGGCGGGGCTGATGGCGGCGAGCTTCCCCGGCGGAGTGCCGACGCTTGCGCCCTTCCTCGGCGCCTTGCTCGCCTCGACGCTGGTCAGCCTTTTCGTCGCTTCCCTGCGCCCGGCGTTGGCCACCCGCACTGGCTAGGAGGCGCCAGAGGGTTTGCAAGGCCATGACATGGCGCCCACTATCAGGAGATTGACGATCAATCCGCTGATAGGAGGCTCCATGTCCGATACCCCCAAGGATCCGCGCCGGCGTCATTCCGCCCCGGTGGTTGATGGTCTCGGCAAGTCCGCCAGTCGCGCCATGCTGCGTGCGGTGGGCTTCACCGACGCGGACTTCGCCAAGCCCCAGGTGGGCATCGCCTCGACCTGGAGCCAGGTCACGCCCTGCAACAGCCATATCGATGGCCTCGCCGACGAAGCCCGGGCCGGGGCCGACGGTGCCGGCGGCAAGGGCGTGATCTTCAACACCATCACCATCTCCGACGGCATCGCCAACGGCACCGAGGGCATGAAGTACTCCCTGGTGTCGCGGGAGGTGATCGCCGATTCCATCGAGACCGTGGCCGGTTGCGAGGGCTTCGACGGCCTGGTGGCGATCGGCGGCTGCGACAAGAACATGCCCGGCTGCCTGATCGGTCTGGCGCGGCTCGATCGCCCCAGCGTCTTCGTCTACGGCGGCACCATCCTGCCCGGCGAGAACCACACCGATATCGTCTCGGTGTTCGAGGCGGTGGGCGCCCACGCCAAGGGCGATCTCGACCTCATCGACGTCAAGCACATCGAGGAGACGGCTATTCCCGGACCCGGTGCCTGCGGCGGCATGTACACCGCCAACACCATGGCCTCGGCCATCGAGGCGCTGGGCATGAGCCTGCCGGGCAGCTCGGCGCAGAATGCCGTCTCAAAGGCCAAGCGCGACGACTGTGCCGCCGCCGGGGCACAAGTGCTCGAGCTGCTCGAGCGCGATATCCGCCCCTCGCACATCATGACACGCGAGGCCTTCGAGAACGCCATCACCGTGGTGATCGCGCTGGGCGGCTCCACCAACGCGGTGCTGCACCTGATCGCCATGGCGAACAGCGTCGGCGTCGAGCTTTCCCTCGATGACTTCACCCGGCTCGGCAAACGGGTGCCGGTGCTTGCCGACCTGCGCCCCAGCGGTCACTACATGATGAGCGAGCTGATCGAGATCGGCGGCATCCAGCCGCTGATGAAGATGCTGCTCGAGGCGGGACTCCTGCACGGAGACTGCCTGACCGTGACCGGTCGCACGCTCGCCGAGAACCTCGCGGGTGTGGCGGCCTACCCGGACGATCAGCGTATCATCGCGCCGCTCACGGCGCCGTTGAAGGCCGAGAGCCACCTGCGCATCCTGCATGGCAACCTGGCTCCCGAGGGGGCGGTCGCCAAGATCACTGGCAAGGAAGGCGTGCGCTTCACCGGCACCGCCCGAGTGTTCGGCTCAGAGGAGGAGGCCCAGGCCCGCATCAACGACGGCACCGTGGTGGCCGGCGACGTGGTGGTGATCCGCTACGAGGGGCCGCGCGGCGGCCCCGGCATGCGCGAGATGCTGACCCCGACCTCGGCGATCATGGGGCGCGGGCTCGGTGATTCGGTGGCGCTGATCACCGACGGGCGCTTCTCCGGTGGCAGCCACGGCTTCGTGGTCGGCCACATCACCCCGGAGGCCTTCGACGGCGGGCCGCTGGCGCTGCTCGAGGATGGCGATGAGATCACCATCGACGCCGAAGCCGACACCATCACGGTGGCACTCCATGAAGCGGAACTCGAGCGTCGCCGGGCCGCCTGGCAGCAGCCGGCGCCGCGCTATCGGCGTGGGGTGCTGGCCAAGTACGCCCGTACCGTGAGTTCCGCCTCCACGGGCGCGGTCACCGACCTACCGGACTAGGCTCAGCCGCCAGGGCACGTTCACGACATGTAAGGTGCCCTGGCTGTTCGACGCCAGCTAGCCGTTCGAGGGCTCCTTTCCCTGCGTGCCGGGTAAGGGGCCTGCCGGCGAGCCCGTCGGTGCATCCTTCTTCTCTCCCTCGTCCTCTCCCTCTTCCCGATCCCCGGCCTCGCCCTGCGCCTCGACGGCCTCCATGACCTTGGCGCCGTCGGGCAGCGCGAAGAGGGTGGCGTCGGGTGTCTCGCCGGATATCGACAGTAGCCGGAAGCGCCCGGTGAGGCGCAGCATGCCGAGGTCTCGTTTCACCAGGGCGCTGATGATGGGGTCGGGCCGATCGCTCAGGGCACGGTAATAGGCCTGCATGCCCGTCATTAGCTCGGCCACCAGGGGATGATCGCTGACCACCAGTCGTTCCTCGTGGGGCTCTCCCCGGCCATCGACCCAGTGCAGGCGATAGACCTCGCCTTCGATGCCGCCCACGGCCTCCTGCTTGTGCATCGGCTCCAGCACCTTGAGCTCGGCCGCCGGGCGGGGATGCTCCGCCAGGTTCTCGTTGCGGGTGCGCTTCGCGAGGCGTCGGAGGTTGGTCAGGCTGATGACCACCCGACCACGGTTGAGATCAGTGACCAGATAGGCGGCGTCACCCCGGCGCAGGAGGTAACTCGCCGGTCGTGAGGGAAAGTCCAGGCGCAGCCGATCATCGGCCCAGCGAACGGTCATCTCCAGCAGGCGATTGCCGCGACTGCTCTCCAGGGTGGCGATGCCATCGGCGTGGGCAGGCAGGTCGGCCAATACCAGCAGGATCAGCAGCGAGCCGAGCAGCGGGCGTTGCCATGGCATGGGCCGGCACTCCCTGTCGATGAAGGCGGAGCAGCGGCACTTTCCCCCTGCGCTAGGGTTCAGTGTAGTCAGCCTCGGGGGCGGTTACCGGTGTCAGGGCTCGCAGTTGGCGGTATGACGCAGGCGCAGCCGGGCCCGCAGGTGGCGGGCCAGGGCATCGACGCCGATATTGAGCAGGGCGGTGATCAGGATCAGCACCATGGCGCGGTCGAAGCGGATCTCCTGGATGGCGCTGTCGACGTAGAACCCCAGGGTGGTGATGCCGAGAATGCCGAGAATGGCCGTCTCGCGCATGATGATCTCCCAGCGATAGAACAGTAGCGCGAGGAAGGGGCCATAGAGGCGCGGCGTCAGCTCATAGGCATAGCGCGAAAGGCCCCGTGGGGCGTCCGGACGCAGGCGGATTTCGTTGCTGCGCCGGCCGACCAGGTGGCCGATGATGCCGCCGTTGTGAATCGCCAGCGCCACCACCGCCGGCAGCATCGAGGGCCCCCAGAGCTGCAGCAGGATGAAGGCCAGCAGGTATTCGGGGGTCGATCGCAGCACCACCAGCAGGCCGTGGCCGAGCAGGTGGGGCAGGCGGGTGCCCGGGAGGCCGTCGCCGCTGCGATGACCATTGGTGTGATGATCGTCGGCAAGGGCAGAGCGGCGTTGAAAAGAGTGTCGTTGGAAAAAGTGACGGGACACCAGCGGGTAGAGCACAAGCGCCAGCATGCCGGTCAGCACCAGGGCGATCTGGGTCAGCACCAGGGTATGCCAGATGCCGGGCAGCGCCTGATTGGCCAGCAGATCCCCTAGCCAGCCGGCGAGGCCGGACAGCCCCTCGCCCTGGCGCAGCGGCGCGGGCACGATATCTTCGGTGAAGAAGCGCGAGACGTTGCTCCACACGATCGGCAGGCCGCTGCCCAGGCAGAAGGGCGCCACGGCCAGATACACCGGCACCAGCCAGGGCCGCACCCAGAGCCTCAGGGTGGCGATCAGGGCGTAAAACAGCAGCAGCAGGGCGCCCACGGTGTCGTAGTGGCCCTGGGCGAAGGCCGATTCCAGGTAGAAGCCGAGGGTCGGCATGCCGACGAAGCCCAGCACGGCGCTGGAGCGCAGGCCGCACTCGAGTCGGTAGCTGGTATAGCTGACCAGATGCGGCCAGGCCTCGTGCAGGCGGGTGAAGGCAAGCGTAGAGAGCCGGCCGCTGCCCGACGGCAGCACTCGTTCGGGCAGCGGGTCGGTTTCCTCGAGGATCTCGGCAAAGACCTTGGCGAAGACCCCGGCATAGGGCAGGGCGATGGCCAGCACCCCGGTCAGCGGGTGCAGGCCAAAGAACTGCAGGAAGATCAGCGCCCAGAACAGTTCATGGATGGCGCGCACGAAGGCACAGAGGCTGCGTACCAGACGAGAGCGAAAGACCAGCGCCAGCAGGAAGCCCGCCGCCGCGCCGAGCCCCACGCCGACGAAGGCGAAGGCCAGGGTACGCAGCAGGGCTACCCCCAGTGCATCGACGGCGCTGACATCCGGCTGCACCAGGCCCTTTACCAGCCGGAGGAGCTCGTGCCAGGGATCGTGGGCGGTGATGGACAGATCGGCGAGGCCGAGGCAGAGAATCGCCAGGGCCACGAAGCCCAGGCTTAAACGAGCCGTTGCGGAATGCCACATGGGAAAGGCCTTGCGGATGGGGTGCCTCAGTAGAGCGGCAACAGGTCCTGGGCGGTGAGCCGCACGCTGGGGGCGTCCAGCGCGATGCCGCCTTCGGCGATGCCGATCACCCGGTCGGTGAAGCGCAGCGCCAGCTCGACGTCGTGCATGGCCAGCACGGCGGTGGGGTAGGCGCGGGTCAGCTCGACCATTAGCGTTTCCGACTGGGGGCCGTCCAGCGCCGAGACCGGCTCGTCGGCCAGCAATACCTCGCCGCCCTGGTGAATCGCCCGCGCCGCGGCCACCCGCTGGCGCTGGCCGCCGGAGAGCTCACCGGCCACCGCCCAGCACTTGTCATCGATCGCGAGCCGTGCGAGCAGCGGCCGGATGGCCGCCACGTCACGGCGGAAGGGCCGCGCCAGGGTCACCAGGTTGTACCAGGTGGGGTGCGTCGCCAGGGCGCCCATGTAGACGTTATGGAAGACGCTGAGCGAGGGCACCAGGCCCAGATCCTGAGGCATCAGGGCCGCGCCGCGGCCCTGCCAGTGCTGGTACATCACCGACAAAAGACTCGATTTGCCTGCGCCGCTCTTGCCGACCAGCGCGACCCGCTCGCCACGCTTGAGGGTCAGGCTGAGCGGCCCCAGCACACGGCTGGCGCCATAGTCGGCGACCGCCTCGGTCAGGGCCAGGCTGCTCATCAGTCGATCAGGCCCAGTTCCTGGCCGACGGACTCGATGATTGCATAGTCATCATTGCTGGCCGGGATGAAGCCGGAGCGGGGGAAGCTTTCCAGCAGCTCGGGGGCATCCATGTCGAGCAGGGCCTGCTGGACGCGATCGGCGAAGCCGGCGCCGAAGCGCTCGTTCACGTCGCCGCGGATGGTCCACTGGTAGTCCGGGTAGTTCGGGGTCTTCCACACCACCTCGACCTGGTCGGTGTCGATGTTGCCGGCCTCGACCTCGTTTTCCCACACCGTGTAGTTGACCGCGCCCAGGTCATAGGCGCCGGAGGCCACCAGCGAGATGGTGCGGCTGTGGTTGCCGCTGAAGCCGACCCGCGAGAAGATCTCTTCCGGCGGCTGGCCGAAGGCCTCGCGCAGGAAGTACTCGGGCATCAGACGCCCTGAGGTGGAGCCCTTGGAGCCGAAGGTGAAGGTCTTGTCGCGCATCGCCTCGGACAGGCCTTCCCCGGCCTCGAGGCCAGTGCTCTGGTGGGCGATGAAGTAGGTCATGAACTCGGCGTCCTCGACCCCCTGGGCGAGGGCGCGAGAATCCGGCACTCGGGCGCGGGCCTGCACGCCGGAGAGGCCGCCGAACCAGGCCAGCTGGACCTGGTTGTTGCGAAAGGCGGTGACGGCGGCAGCATAGGACTTCACGGGCACGAAGCGCACGTCTACCTCGAGTTCGTCTTCCAGGTAGTCGGCGACCTTCTGGAAGCGCTGCTGCAGACGGGTCTCGTCCTCGTCGGGAATGGCCGTGAAGACGAAGGTCTCGGCGCTGGCGACGGGGGCGGCCAGCAGCACGGTCAGGGCGAGAGTCAGGCGCTTGAGCATCGAAGGGGGTCCTTGTGAAACGAGGGAAGAGCCGCCATGGCGGGCCGGATCAGGCGCTATGGTACTCAAAGGGGGGCGTCTTGTCCTGCCGGACGCTCGCGCCCCCCGCCCTCAGGCGCCGAGCCGGATCGGCGCCGGATCGTCGTTGGGAGCGTCGCCGGGAGCGTCCTCCGGCGCCAGCACCCGGCCGATGATCGCCGCCTCGCCATAGCCCAATGCCTGGAGTTCGGCGAGGCAGGCCTCGGCCCGGTCGGGCGGCACCCCGGCCAGCAGGCCGCCGGCGGTCTGGGGGTCGAAGAGCAGTGGGTAGCGGGGATGCTCGCGCCACTGCGCCTGATCGCGGAGGGCTCGGCGCAGGCGCACGTTGGCCGGCTGTAGCGAGCTCAGGATGCCGGCGGCGGCGGTGGCCTCGGCGCCCTCGAGCAGCGGCAGCGCCGACAGCGAGAGCTCGGCGTCGACGCCGGAAGGGCGCGTCATCTCGATCAGGTGGCCGAGCAGGCCGAAGCCGGTGACATCGGTGCAGGCGCGAGCGCCGTGAGCCACGAGGCAGGTCGCGCCTGCCTGGTTCGACTGGCACATGCTGTCAAGCGCCGCATCGATCCAGCGTCCGCGGGCGGCGAGCTGGGCCTGGGCGGCGAACAGGGTGCCGGTGCCCAGTGGCTTGGTGAGGATCAGGGCATCTCCCGGGCGCAGGCCGCCCTTGCGCAGGGGGCGCTCGGGCGCCTCATCGATCAGACCGTTGACGGCGAAGCCGAGCGCCAGTTCCTGGCCCTCGCCGGTATGACCGCCGACCAGCTGGCAGCCGGCGGCGTCGAGCACCTTAACGGCGCCGGTCATCATCTGGCGCACCGTGTCCTCGACCTTGGCCTCGAGCCCCGGCGGCACCGTGGCCACGGCCATTGCGGTCTGAGCCTCGGCGCCCATGGCGAAGATATCGCCCAGCGCATGGTGGGCGGCGACCTGCCCGAACACATAGGGGTCATCGATGAAGGCGCGAAAGAAGTCGATGCTGTGCACCATGGCCTTGCCCGGCGGTACCCGCACCACGGCGGCATCGTCGGGGTCAGCGAGCCCCACCAGTACCTCGTCGCGCGTGATCGGGGCGAGATCGGCAAGCGCCCGGGACAGTACCGAGGCGCCGACCTTGGCCCCGCAGCCGCCGCAGCGCATGGCCAGCGCCGAGAGCGCCTGGTGCTGCTCGGCGTCGTCCAGCGGCACTCGGGGCGCAGCGCGGGATGACTTGCCCTCGCTCATCGCCGGCAGCGCATTGAAGCGCGCCATGAAGTTCCGGTCGATGCGGTCCTTCCAGCGCCACAGCCAGGCTCCGGCCCAGGACAGGGGGCCGCGGGAGGCCACGGCGTAGCGGTCGCCGCTGCTGATCAGCGCCAGCCACTGGCGCTGCGGACAGTAGGCCGTCAGCGTCTTGCCGATCAGGCTGGCGCGCAGGTTGTCGGCCAGTGGCCGCCCCTGGCGCACCGCGAACACGCCGGCCTTCTCCCGGGGCCGGTCGTCCTGGCTGGCGATATCGCCGGCGGCGAAGATATCCGGGTCGTTGACGCTCTGCAGGTAGTCGTTGACGCGGATGAAGCCCTGCTCATTCAGGGCTAGGCCGGTGCCCTCGAGCCAGGAGGCGCCGCCGGCCTGGGTCACCCAGACGGTCTCGTCGGCGGCGAAGGCCTCGCCGCGGGCATCGATCAACCGATCGGCCTCGACCCGGGTGATCTCGCAGTCGGTATGCACCGCGACTCCGCGGGCCTGTAACAGATGCATGAAGCGGGCCCGCACCCGGCGATTGTGAGTGGGCAGGATCTCGGCGCTCTGGGTGAAGAGGGCGCAGCGGAGCGCGTCCGGGTCGCGGCCCTGAGCCGAGAGCTCATGGCGCAGGCGATGCTGCATGGCCAGCAGCAGCTCGACACCGCCGGCACCGCCGCCCACCACGGCGAGCCGCAGGGGCGCTTCAAGGGTGGCGGGGCGCTGGGCGAGACGCGTGAGCAATTCACGCCAGCGCTCGCGGAAGGCGCGGATCGGCTTGACCGCGACCGCATGATCCTCGGCGCCGGCCACCTGGCCGACTCGAGGGGTCGAGCCGATGTTGATCGAAAGCTTGTCGTAGGGCAGCGGCGGGCGATGGGCGAAGGTCACCCTGTGTGCGGTGCGCTCGATGCCGGAGGCCTCGTCGCGGATGAAGCGGGCGCCGGCGGCCTGAGCCAGGCGGCGCAGGTCGATGTGGACCTCGTCGAAGTCGTAGTGCCCGGCCACATAGCCCGGCAGCATGCCGGAATAGGGGGTATGGGTATCGCGGCAGACGAGTGTCAGGCGCACCCCGGGTTCCGGGCGCATGGCGAAGCGCCGCAGCACGGCGACATGGCTGTGCCCGCCGCCGATGAGCACGATATCGCGACGGATCGGAGAGGAAGCTGTCTGCATGCGCATGGTCTCTGCAAGGCGGTAACGGGAGAGCGTGACGGCTGGCCGGATGGCACCCGCCAGCAATAAAAAGGTCCAGCCCCGACGTGGGGCTGGACCTTCATAGTCTATCGGCCGGGCGTGGCTTGACGCCATGCCGTCGTCAGCGCAGCACGTCAGGCGCGGCGAGGCATTAGCCGAAGGGGCAGATCAGGGGAGTCATGTCCTAGGGTGGCAGGGGACTGCCATCATCGACGCACACGCAGTTGCGCAGCGATTGAAGCTCGTCGACCGAGAAGTGCTCGATCTTGCCGGCCAGCAGGTCGCTGAGCCGCTTGGAGGGGATGCCCGCGCGTTGGGCGATCTCGCGGTTGGGAAGCTCGGAAAGAGCGATCTTGCGGGAAACGATGCGCATCAGGCGCGAACGCTTCTCCAGTTCCCTGACGTCCAGGTCGGGTGCCATTCGCGAGGGTTCGAGGGCATCCCAACCGGTCGATAATCGTGCCGTACTCATGACGCTCCGTAGACTTGGCTTTCGATGGGCTCAGCATGCAAGGTTTTGGCGTGATTCGCCAGTGGAATCACCACGATTTTTGCGATCTTTTCTGCTCGCGGTCAAGGCGTGCCTGGAGCGTCATCGTGCTGAGGCGGGAAGGGGAGTAGACTGCCGGCCCGACACCCCTGACTGGACGTTTTTTCATGGCGCTCACCGCGACCCCCTACAAGGTGGATCTCAACCTTACCGATCTCGACCGCAACGTCTACCAGACGCTGCGCTTCACCGTGGCTCGCCACCCCTCCGAGACCGAGCCGCGCATGGCGGCGCGCCTACTGGCCCATGCGCTGTGGTATGACGAGGCGCTGGCCTTTGGCCGTGGGCTGTCGGACGTCGACGAACCCGCGCTGTGGGAGAAGAGCCTGGACGGTCGCGTGCTGCACTGGATCGAGGTCGGCCAGCCGGATGCCGAGCGCCTGACCTGGTGCTCGCGGCGCACCGAGCGGGTCTCGCTGCTGGCCTACGGCAGCCTGCGGGTCTGGGAGACCAAGGTGCTGCCGGCGGTGGCGACCCTCAAGAACCTGTCCATCGCGGCCCTGCCCCAGGAGGCGCTGGAGGCCCTGGCCCAGGACCTGCCCCGCAGCATCAACTGGGCGGTGATGATCTCGGAGGACACCCTCTACGTGACCGACGAGCGTGGCCAGCACGAGCTGGCGCTCGCGTGGCTCAAGGGCGGCCGCGACTGAGCGAGCCTATCCTTTGGTCGTAAGAAGATGGAGATGGTGGGCGGCCTCGTGCTAGCGTTTTAGCGACTATGCATTAAGGTGACAGGACAGTCCGCAGCGCCGGCATGACCTGTCGCCGCGAACAACAACACCGGGGCGCCGGCCTGCGCCGAGCTAAGCCCTGCACCAAGGAGTCACCATGCGCGTTCTCAAGTATGCCCTCGCCGCGTCGCTGATCGCGGCCTCGTCCTCGGCCACGGCCCAGCAGCTGTCGATCGCCACCGGCGGCACCGGCGGCACCTATTACCCCTACGGTGGCGGCATCGCCGAGCTGATCAACAACCAGCTCGAGGGCTTTGAAGCCGTCGCCGAGGTCACCGGTGCCTCGGTCGAGAACATGGCGTTGATCTATCGCGAGGATTCGGACCTGGCCATCGCCCTGGCCGACACCGTCTACCAGGCCTACTCTGGCACCGGCGACTTCGACGGTCGTCAGGTCGAGGACGTGCGCGCCATCGCCTCTTTGTACCCGAACGCGGTACAGATCGTGACCCTGGCCGATTCCGGCATCGAGAGCCTCTCGGACCTCGAGGGCAAGGTGGTGTCGGTAGGTGCGCCGGGCAGCGGCACCGAGCTCAATGCCCGCGCCGTGCTCGAGTCCAACGGCATCAGCTACGACGACTTCGATCCGCGCCGGCTGAACTTCAACGAGACCGCCGATGCGCTGCGCGACGGCGATATCGCCGCCGGCTTCTGGAGCGTCGGCCCGCCGACCAGCTCGATCCTCAACCTGGCCACCACCCGCGACATCCGCCTGATCGGTCTGACCGATGAGGAAGTCGCCAATGCTCGTCAGGAATCCGAGGTGTTCGCCCCCTACAAGCTGCGTGCCGGCATCTACGAAGGCGTCGAGGAGCCCGTGCAGACCATTGGCGTCCCCAACGTGCTGACCGTCAATGCCGCCATGGATGATCAGCTCGCCTATGACATCACCAAGCTCTTGTTCGAGCAGACCGACAAGCTGATCGCCATCCATCCGGCGGCCAACGACACCACCGTGGAGTTCAGCGTGGATGCCACGCCGATCCCCTTCCACCCGGGCGCCCTGCGCTACTACGAGGAAGTGGGCGCCGAGGTGGCGGACCATCAGCGGCCGTGAGGTCATGATGTTATTGACCCAAGATGATGCACAGGGGCGAGCCGGCGGGCTCGCCCCCTTGTGTTTAGGCGGCCTGCGTTTCGGCACCTTCCGTCTCGACCTTGGCCGTCGGCACGCTTTCCTTGGGCTGCTGGCGGCGATGCTGATCGTCGCCGCTTCGCCCGCGCTTGCCGACGGTAGCGACGAGGATCGCCTGCTCCAGGTGCGGGATCGCCACGGGACGCTGCTGGTGAGCCTGCCGATGCCAGAGGGCGAGGGCTGGTGCCTTGAGTGGAACCACTCGGTCGAGGGCTTTCCGGTGCTCGACTGCTACCGCAACCAGCAGGGCCGAATGGTGCTCGAGCGCAGCCATCAGCCAGACTTCGCCGCCGGGCTCGGGCATGTGCCGGGTCGGGGGCGTCAGGTCAGCGACGGTGAGGGTGGCTACTGGATCGAGGAGATCCAGGAGCCGGTGCCCGGCGACCGCTACCTGCTGCGGGTTGGGGCGTTGCGGGTCGATCATCGCCTGATCCGCGAGGGCCGGACCATCAGCCTGAGCGAGCTGGCGGCCGGGCAGCGGGTCAGCATCGGGCTGCGCCCGCTACCGTCGCCCTGATTGTGCCGCCCGGCGCCACTTGGAGGCCGGGTGGTGTTACCTTACCGATTCTCCGTATGCGATCTTCGCGTACTCGACTCTAGTGTACTGAAGGGACTCCATGAGCGATTCGGCAACTTCTCCTATCGTGCCTGGCAGCCAGGCCCCCCATGCGCGACCGATCCTGTGGCTGATCGCCCTGGTGGCGGTGGGCCTGTCGCTGTTTCAGCTCTATTCGGCGGGCATCGAGCCGCTGGGGCTCTTCTACCAGCGCAGCATTCACCTGGCGCTGATCATGATGCTGGCCTTCCTGATGTTCCCGGTGTTCGGTCCGCACCACCGGCGGGGCGTCGTTGGGGGCATCATCGACCTGGCCTTCTTCGCCGGCGCGCTGATCACCGGCGGTTACCTGGTGCTGTATCTGGATGACATCTTCAACCGCGCCGGCTTCTGGAACCAGACCGACATCGTGGTGGGCTGCATCGCCACGGTCACGGTGCTGGAGGCGAGCCGTCGGGCGGTGGGCCTCGGCATGACGGTGATCGGGATCCTGGCGCTGCTCTATGCCTTCGCCGGGCCCCGAGGCGAGCTGCCCTGGCTGGGTCAGTTCCTGCCCGGGATCATGGAGCATCGCGGCTACAACCTGGACCGGGTCGTGGGCCAGCTGTACCTGGGGCAGGAGGGCATCTTCGGCCTGCCGATGGGGGTCGCCGCCACCTACATCTTCATCTTCGTGTTGTTCGGCGCCTTTCTCGAGATCACCGGCGCGGGCAAGTTCTTCATCGACCTGGCCTATGCGGCCACCGGGCGCCAGCGCGGCGGCCCGGCCAAGGCGGCGGTGATCGCCTCGGCCGGCATGGGCTCGATCTCCGGCAGTGCGATCGCCAACGTGGTCACCACCGGGGCCTTCACCATTCCGCTGATGAAGCGGCTGGGCTTCAAGCCGGCCCAGGCCGGTGGCATCGAGGCCGCGGCCTCCACCGGTGGGCAGATCATGCCGCCGCTGATGGGGGCGGGCGCCTTCCTGATCGCCGAATACACCCAGATGCCCTACCTCGAGGTGGTCAAGGTCAGCGTGCTGCCGGCGATTCTCTACTTCGCCACCGTTTATTTGTTCGTGCACATCATCGCCCTCAAGCAGGGCATGCAGGGCATGCCGCGCGCGGAGTTGCCACAGATGCGCGAGGTGATGCGCGAGGGCTGGCACTTCCTGCTGCCGCTGGGGGTGCTGGTATGGCTGCTGGTGATGAACATGTCGCCGATGCGGGTCGGCTACTTCGCGGTGATCACCATGCTGGTAGTGGCGGCGCTGCGCTTCTCGGTGTGGTTCCTGTTCGTGGCCCCGGCCGAGGGCCAGCCGGTGACCGGCAAGCGGATCGGCGAGGCGCTGTGGGCGGGCCTGGTCAAGCTGACCCGGGGCCTGGAGCTCGGCGCGCGCAATGCCGTGGCGGTGTCGATGGCCTGTGCGGTGGCCGGCATCATCGTCGGTGTGGTCGGTCTTACCGGCCTCGGGCTCAAGTTCTCGGCGATGATGCTGGCCTTCTCGGACGGCAACCTGCTGCTGGCGCTGGTGATGGTACTGCTGGCGAGCCTGGTACTGGGCATGGGCCTGCCGGTCACGGCGAGCTATATCGTGCTGATCGTGCTGGTCGGCCCGGCGCTCTCCAATGAGTTCGGCGTGCCGCTGCTGATCGCCCACCTGGTGGTGTTCTGGTACTCCCAGGACTCCAACGTCACGCCGCCGATTGCGCTGGCGGGCTTCGCCGGGGCGGCGATTGCCGGCAGCAAGCCGATGGAAACCGGCTTTCAGGCCTGGAAGTTCGCCAAGGGCCTCTACCTGATTCCGCTGTTCATGGTCTTCAATCCGGAGATCATCGTCGGCGGCCCGGTGCCGGTGGTGATCTGGAACGGCCTGATCGCCATCCTGGCGTTGGGCGCCTTCGCGGCGGCCCTGGAGGGCTACCTGTTCACTCGCATGTCCTGGCCGGTGCGGCTGGCCATCGTGCCGGCGATCGTCGCGGTCTTCTACCCGGACCTGCGCGCCGAGATCATAGGTGCCGCCGTGATGACGCTGGCCATCGCCGGCAACTGGCTGGCCTGCCGCCGGGAGGCATCGGCAACGGCGGCCTGATCGTGGCTTGACGTAACAGGCTGCATGACCAGACAGAACTTATGAACAGACTGGCCGTATAGACAGGCCCCGCCCGGACTTTCCGGGCGGGGCCTTTTACTTTTGGTTCGTCGCAGACTGGCGTGGCACCAGCCATCGGTTTACGACTGAGGGGTGTGAGGGGCCTCAGGCCTGTTCGGGCGTCTGTGTCTCTGTCGGTGTCGCCTGCTCGGCAGGTGTGGCCTCTTGGCCTGCCTGGCTGACGGCTCGTTCGTCGGCCTCGAGATCCTCGTTCGGGGCGGTTTCCACGGCCTCCAGTACCAGGGCCACCGGCGCGGGCTCGCGGTCGGCGCTCAGCGCCAGGGCCTCGGGCTCTGCCGTCGACCAGCGCACCATGTCATCGCCGTCGCGCACCTCGGCCTGCAGCACCTGGCGGTGGTCGTCATTCAGGGCATCGCTTGGCATCTTCAGGCTGAAGGGCAGCGGCAGGGCGACCTCGCTGGCGTCGAAGGTCTTATCGGTTAGCACCTTTGCGCTGCCGTCCTCGAGAGTGACATCGATCAGCTGTACGTGGATCTTGGCATCCGCCGGCAGCGAGATATTGTCGGGGGCGCTGAGGGTGCCGTTGAGGGTCAGGGTGGCGGCATTGTCCAGGGAATCGTCAAGCGTCTCGGCATCCTGCTGATTGGCGTTCTGCTGGGTGATGGTCTTCTCGTCGGCGCCTTGTGCCGTGCTGCTGTCTGCCTTATTGCCGGTGGTGGGCGCCTCGCTGCCGGTGTCACAGGCTGTCAGGGCGAGGGCGCTGGTCAAGGCGGCGATCAGAGTCAGATGGCGTGTCATGTGGGCATCTCCTTCGTGCGTGTTCGGGGCCGGGCCCCGGGCTGGCCGGCAGTCCTGCCGGCGTTGATGGGCCAGACCCTAGCAAGTGAGTGAGCACTCAGGGTGCAAGTTGCTGTCTCCGTCGGGCGACGCCCGGCGGCGTGAGACTTCCCCCGACGCCCCGGAGGCGGTATGCTGCGCGGTTTTCAGGCGGCTGGATCGGGTTTGGTCGGGCCGTCTCCTCGCCCCGCTGTGCGCTACCTTCAAGGCGTGCAGCCCAACCATTCAGGAGCAAGGCGATGCAGCCGTCGAACGAGCCGCCACGCGTTGGCGTGATCATGGGATCCAAGTCGGACTGGCCGGTCATGGAGCACGCCGTGGCGATGCTCGAGAGGCTCGGTGTGGCCTACGAGACCAAGGTGGTGTCCGCCCATCGGACCCCGGACCTGCTCTTCGACTACGCCAAGAGCGCCGCCGAGCGTGGCCTCTCGGTGATCATCGCCGGCGCCGGCGGGGCCGCCCACCTGCCCGGCATGGTGGCCTCCCAGACGCCGCTGCCGGTGCTCGGCGTGCCGGTGGAATCCAAGTCCCTCAAGGGTCTGGACTCGCTGTTGTCGATCGCCCAGATGCCCGGCGGCATCGCCGTGGGTACCCTGGCCATCGGCAAGCCCGGCGCCACCAATGCGGGGCTGCTGGCCGCGCAGATCGTCGGCCTGCAGGACGGCCGGGTGCGCGAGGCCGTCGAGGCCTTCCGCGCCGAGCAGACCCAGAAGGTGCTGGATAATCCCGATCCCCGGGCCGAGTGAGGAGAGACTGTCATGAGTGATGCCGCGATCAAGGCGCCCGGAACCGCCATCGGCGTGCTGGGCGCCGGCCAGCTGGGCCGCATGCTGGCCCTGGCGGGCTACCCGCTGGCCAACCGCTTCGTGTTCCTGGACACCACGGGCAACCCGAGCGCTGGTATCGGCGAGGTGATGATCCTCGACCCGAAGGACCAGCAGCGTCAGCTCGAGGAGTTTTTGGCCAAGGTCGACCTGGTCACCTACGAGTTCGAGCACCTGCCGGTGTCGCTGGTGCAGGCGATCGAGGCTCACCGGCCGGTCTATCCCTCCAGCGAGGCGATTCGCGTCTGCCAGAACCGGGCCGAGGAGAAGGCGCTGTTCGATCGCCTGTCGATCCCGACCCCGGCCTATCGTCTGGTCGAGAGCGCCGAGGCGCTCGAGGCCGCGGCCCGCGAACTGGGCACGCCGGTGGTCGCCAAGTCGGTCACCGAGGGCTATGACGGCAAGGGGCAGGCGGTGCTCAAGTCGCCTGACGAGGCCCGGGATGCCTGGGAAGCGATCGGCCACCCGCGCCTGATCGTCGAGGCCTTCGTGGACTTCGTGCGTGAGGTGTCGATCATCGCCGTGCGTGGCCGTGACGGCGAGGTGGTCTTCTATCCGATGGCCGAGAACCAGCATGTCGACGGCATCCTGCGCTACTCGGTGGCGCCGCTACCGGATCTCGATGCCAGCGTCCAGCAGACCGCCGATGGCTACATTCGCGCCCTGCTCGACGAGCTGGACTACGTCGGGGTGCTGACGCTTGAGCTGTTCCAGACCCGTGACGGCGGCCTGATGGCCAACGAGATGGCGCCGCGGGTGCACAACTCCGGCCACTGGAGCCAGGACGGTGCGGCGACCAGCCAGTTCGAGAACCACCTGCGCGCCATCCAGGGGCTGCCGCTGGGCGCGACCGAGGCGCGGGCGCCGACCTGCATGGTCAACGTGATCGGCCGCGAGGGCGACTCCGCCGAGATCCTCGCCCTCGACGACGCCCACCTGCATCGCTACGGCAAGAGCGAGCGGGCCGGACGCAAGCTCGGTCACGTCAATCTGGTGGCGCCGACCCACGGCGCGCTGATGGAGAAGGTGCGTGCCTGCGCGGCTCTGCTGCCCGAGGCGCCGGCGCCGAAGATGAGCTTCGAGGACTGACGCTTTGGGAGCGGTGGTCGGCTCCGGACCCGATCGCCGCACCGAGCTGAGCCCATGTCGACCAGGCCATGGCTCCTAGGCTCAGCCTATGTCTCTCAGGCTCAGGCCATGTCGCTCAAGCCGAGGCGGCCTCCGACGCAAAGACGCCGCACCCCCTTGGGTGCGGCGTCTTCGTGTGGTGGTGGGTGCGAGCGGCGGCGGATCAGCCCATCAGCCACTGGCTCGCCAGGCCACCCCCGCCCAGCAGCAGCGCGAACAGGATCAGCGCCAGGATGAAGGGACGCAGGCCCAGCGAGCGCAGCCGCTCGAGGCGGGTCTCGTAGCCCAGCGCCGCCATGGCCATGGTCAGTGCCAGCTGGCCGGCGAGCACCAGGCCGTCATGCAGTACCGCGGGCAGGACGATGAAGCTGTTGAACACCACCATGGCCATGAAGCCGAAGGCGAACCAGGGAATCACCAGGCCGCCTTTGGTGTCTGTTTCGGCGGCGCCGTCGCCCCGGCGCAGCCACCACTGGCCGACGATCAGCAGGAAGGGCACCAGCAGCATCACCCGCACCAGCTTGACGATCACCGCATTGGCCAGGGCGTCCGGGCCCACCGCCTCGCCGGCGGCGACCACCTGGGCGACCTCGTGGACGGTGGCACCGATATAGACGCCGAACAGACCCTCATCCATTCCCATCAGCGGATACAGCAGCGGGTAGATCAGCATCGCCAGCGAACCGAACAGCACCACCGTGGCTACCGCCATGGCGGTGGCGGCGGGGCGGGCGCGGATGGTGGACTCGGTGGCCAGCACCGCGGCGGCGCCGCAGATGGCACTGCCGGCGCTGGTCAGCAGGGTCGTTTCCCGATCCATCCCCAGCAGCCGGGTGCCGATGAAGTAGCCGCTGACCAGCACGCTTGAGATGATCAGGATATCCAGCAACAGCACCTTGGGGCCGAGGGCCATGATCTGCTGCAGCGTCAGCGAGAGGCCGAACAGCACGATGCCCCCGCGCAGCAGCCAGCGGGTGGCGAATTTCAGCCCCGCCGCGGTGTCTGTGAGTCGCCGCGAGACGGGCAGGTTGCCGACCAGGATGCCCAGCAGCAGCGCCACGACCAAGGGGCTCACGCCGCTCCCGGCGAGGGGGGGCAGTTCGGCCAGGCCGACGCCGGCGGCGGTGAGAACGATGCAGACCAACAAGCCTTGCCACATGAGTCGTGTCTCCTTGAAGCGTGATGCGACAAGGCTAGGCGAGGATAGATCAAAAGGTTATCGTTTAATAACGATATCCCTTTTCGGTAAAACCGATATGACGCCACCCGTCAGTTTTCGTCAGCTCCAGGTCTTCGTCGCGGTCGCCCGCCGCGGTACGGTGAGTGCCGCGGCGCGGCAGCTGAGCCTCTCCCAGTCGGCGACCAGTCAGGCGCTGTCCGACCTGGAACGGGCGCTGGAGGTGGCGATGTTCGAGCGGCTGGGCCGCCGCCTCGAGCTCAACGACCGGGGGCGACAACTGCTGCCCCAGGCCGAACGGCTGCTCGACGGCATGCAGGAATTCGTGGCCTCGGCTCGGGAGCCGGAGGGCGCCCTGCGCGGCACCCTGTCGGTATCGGCCAGCGCCACCATCGGCACCTATCTGCTGCCGACGCTGGCGGGTGACTTTGGCGAGCGCCATCCCGGCGCGGATCTGCGCCTGAGACTTCGCAACAGCGGCGAGGTAATGACGGACGTGCTGCGCTTCGATGCCGACCTGGGCCTGATCGAGGGCCAGTGCCACGAGCCAGGGCTCGTCAGCGAGCCCTGGAGCGAGGATCGGCTGCTGGTGGTCGCCTCGCCCCGTCATCCCCTGGCCGCGTTGGACACCCTCGAGGGCGAGGCCCTGGCCGAGGCTCCCTGGATCCTGCGCGAGCAGGGCTCCGGGACCCGGGAGGTCTTCGAGGCGGCGATGGCGCCGGTGCTGCAGGCCGCGCCTTCGCGACGCCTGCGGGTGCGCATGGAACTCGGTCAGCACGAGGCCATCAAGCAGGCGGTGAAGGCCGGGCTGGGGCTCGGCTGCCTGTCGCGACTCGGCGTGGTCGACGAGCTGGAGCGAGGGGAGCTGGTGACGCTTGCTACCCCGCTGTCGCTGGTGCGGGCCTTCTCGCTGGTCTGGCATCCCGAGCGCTATCGCAGTCCACTGTGGCAGGCCTTCAAGGTCTTCCTCGACGAGGCGCGCTGACGCCTCTGTCGTCGGTCGCGGGCCCTGCCAGGAGCCCGGTTAGAAGGTCTCCAGCCGCCATGCTTCGAAGGCCGGTTCCTCGTAGGGGTGCGCCGCCCTGAGCGCCGCCACGGCGTCGCGGATCCGCGCGTCCTCGCACACCAGTTCGATCTTCAACTCCTCGACCCGCTCCAGTTCCCCGACCCGGCCGATGTGCGGGTCGGCGCCATCGAGGGGGCGAAACTGGCCGATGCCGGGCGTCTGGAAGCAGCAAGCTTCGTAGTCGCCGATACGCCCGGCACCGCTTGCGAAGACGGCTTCCTTCACGGTCTCGGCGTGCTCGGCGGGCACGAAGAAGGCGAGCTTGTACATGGTTCTGTCCCTTTTGGATGGGGGATGGAAGAAAAAACTTGTGCGCCTGGAACTTATTGTCCAGTATTTGTACAAATAGGTGTGTGTAGTACAGGGCTGGCGCGACCCTTTCGCGTCTGAGGGACACCTTGGGCCAATTATGCCCCGAGGACACCGCAATCAGGTATGTCCGACAGGAGAAGGTTCCATGAAAGTCATCGCAGTCGCAGCACCTCAGTGGATGGGTATCGGTCTGGTCGGCATGATGCTCGCCGGCACGGTCCAGGCGGATCACCACGGCATGGCCAAGGCCGATATCGTCGACACCGCCGTCGCGGCCGGGCAGTTCGAGACCCTGGTGGCCGCGGTCAAGGCTGCCGACCTGGTCGACACCCTCAAGGGCGAAGGCCCCTTCACGGTGTTTGCGCCCACCGACGAGGCCTTCGCCGCCTTGCCGGAAGGCACCGTCGACACCCTACTGATGCCGGAAAACCAGGATCAGCTGCAAGCCGTGCTGACCTATCACGTGGTGCCCGGCAAGATCATGGCGGAAGATGCCATGGTCGCCAGCTCCGCGACCACCGTGCAGGGTCAGGATCTCACCATCACCACCATGGACGGCAAGGTGATGATCAATGATGCCACCGTGACCGCGGCCGACGTGATGGCCAGCAACGGCGTCATCCATGTGATCGATAAGGTCCTGCTCCCCGATTAAGGCACTGATTACTGAGATGATCCCCAGATCAGTAGCGGGGAATCCAGACGGCTCCGTGCCTAGCCCGTCAAGCCCGACGCCATCCCGTCGCACCCCTGTACCGCCTCCCTCGGGAGGCGGTATTTTTATGTCCAGCCCTTTTGTGGCGGTCTCTCGTGTGGCGATCCCCTGCCTGACAACAGGTATTGGCGATGTGTCCCGCGCGGTTACGTCATTGACGGGGGCCGTCATTCACCTGGCTGGAGATGAGCATGGACGACGAACTTGCCGCCTTGCTAAAGCGCCTGGGCCTTACGCCGAGCGGGCCTCTTGCCCCCTTGAGCGGCGGCGATATTGCCGAGGTGGCACGACTCGAGACCCGTCAGGGCGCGATCGTCGTCAAGCGCGACGATCCCGCACGGCTGGCGGGCGAGGCCGAGGGCCTGTGCACACTTCATGATGCGCTTAAGGGAAGTGCGCTGCGGGTGCCCGAGGTGCTGGGCCAGGAAGGACCCTGGCTGGTGATGGAGGCGCTGTCGACTGCGCGGCCGAGCGCCACCAGCGACACGGCGCTGGGCGAGGGGCTGCGGGCGCTGCATGGCGTGAATCGCGAGGCGCATGGCTGGCCCCGGGACAATGCCTGCGGCCACACGCCCCAGCCCAATGCGCCGCTCGCCGATGGTCGCGCCTTCCAGCGTGAACGCCGGCTGATGCCTCTAGCGAAGGCCTGTCACGAGCAGGGCCTGCTGGAGCGGCCACTGCGGAGACGGCTGGAGGCCGTGGCCGAGGGGCTCGAGAGCTGGTTGCCCGATGCGCCGGCGAGCCTTCTGCATGGTGATCTGTGGTCGGGCAACGTGCTGCACACCGACGAGGGCCCGGCGCTGATCGATCCGGCGGTGTATGCCCACTACCCGGAGGTGGACCTGGCCATGCTGACGCTGTTCGGCACGCCGTCCGCGGCCTTCTTCGAGGCCTACTGGAATGGCCACGGTCCCGGCGATTGGCCGAGGCGGGAGGCCCTGTTCCAGCTCTACCCGCTGCTCAATCACCTGCTGATGTTCGGCAGCGGCTACCGGGGCGCCGTGGAGCGCGTCCTGGGACGACTGGAGATGAGCTAGAGGCCGTCGATGGCGAGGTGAGCTGAAGGCCGGGAAATCGACTCAGCGGCCTCTGCGGCCAGTGGCTCGCGTCAACCAGTCTCGACCACGCTGCCACCAATGAGGCTTTGATGTGGCCCTTGCCGTTTCGGGGTGGCGCAGGAAGTCGGCGAGGGGAGCCACCTGGCTTGGCCGGTCGAGCATCGGCGCATGGCCGCAGCCCGGTACCTCCAGGCTGACCAGGGAAGGCTGGGCCTTGCGCATTCGCTCGATGCTCTCGTGGGCGAGCAGCGGCGAGTCGGCGCCGCGTATCACCATCATCGGACAGCGAATCGCCCGCCAGTCGGCCCAGGTGTCGCGGGGCGTGTCGTGGATGAATTGCTCGCCGATGCGGGGATCGTAGTGATAGGTCCAGCTGCCGTCGGGCAGGCGGCGGGCGCTGTCCAGGGCCAGCTGCCGCCAGGCGTCGTCGCTGTCGATGCCGAAGCCCGCGTAGTGGTCGCGAAGCTCGGCCTCGAGGTCGCCGAAGTGGACGAAACGATGCATGGCGCCGAAATAGGTGGCCAGGCTCGCCAGGCCATCCGGATCGAGTTCGGGGCCGACGTCGTTGAGCACCAGGCGCTCGATCCGCGAGGCGGTGGCGGGCTCGGCGGCCAGCAGCAGGCCCAAGAGCCCGCCCATCGAGGTGCCCACCCAGGGCACGCGCTCCAGGCCGAAGTGATCGAGCAGGGCCACCGCCACTTCCTGGTAGTGGGCGTAGAGGTAGTCATGGGCGGGGTAGAGCGACCAGCTCGACAGGCCGCGGCCCGGGGTGTCCGGGGCCAGCACCCGCCACTCGGGGCCCAGTTCGCGGGCCAGGGCCGCGAAGTCACCGCCGTGGCGAGCCAGCCCGTGCCAGGCCACCAGGGTGCGCGGGGCCTCGGGGTTCCAGATGCGCACCGCGATCTGTAGTGCCCTGACCTTGACCAGCTCCAATCGATCCATGCGGTCTGCCTTCTCTTTCGTGGTGCTGAGCTCTTGGTATTAAGCTCTTGGTATTAAGCTCTTGGTTTTGAACTCGTGGTAGCGGGTGCTTGGTACCGGGTTCTTGGTACCGGGTTCTTGGTACCGGGTTCTTGGTACCGGGTTCTTGGTACCGGGTTCTTGGCGCTTGGGGCCGGCGAGGGGTGGGCGGCGGCCTATGCTGCTATGCAGCATAGCTCACCCTGGCGCAGGGCCGCCATCGGCAGGGGTTCGATAGTCAGGCTCAATCAAGACCGGAAAAAGGAACAATCATTAGCCTGCTAGTATACATACACGCATGTAGCTATAATGTGCGACATCCGATTACAGCCTGATGCGTCGTTGGCTTGCCTGGCGATGCGGGGACGCGTGATAGCAACGTCCCCTATGCTATACCTGTCTCTTCTCTTTTCTCGATCAAGGAACGCTCATGCCGCCCATTCATGCTCCCTCTGTATCCGGCAGGCGCCTGGCTCGGCGAGCCCTCATGCTGCCCCTGGTGATGTCGCTTGCGCTGGCAGCTCAGGCGCAGGGCGCCGATCTTTTGGGTATCGCCAGCGACGCCCTGGAGAACGATGCCAGCCTGGCCGCGGCGCGAGCGAACCTCAACAGTACCCGGGAAAGCCGTGAGGTGGCGAACGGTGACCTGCTGCCGCAGCTCACCGCCTCCGGCCAGCTGGCTCACAACCGCACCTATGACAGTCAGCAGTCGACCCTGAGTGGTCAGGGCAGCGATGACACCTACAACAGCGGCAGCCTTTCCCTCGCGGCTAGCCAGGCGCTTTATGATGCGGCCAATGCTCGGGACGTGGAGGCGGCCGAGCGCCAGATCGACCAGCAGACCCTGGAGCTGGTCGCCGATGAGCAGCAGCTGCTGTTCGATGCCTCGAGCGCCTACTTCGAGATCCTTCGCGCCAATGACATCCTCGCCGCTCGACAGGCCCAGGAGCGGGCGATTTCCCGCCAGCTGGAGCAGGCTCGCGAGCAGTTCGAGGTCGGCCTGATCGCGATCACCGATGTCGAAGAGGCCCGCGCCAGCTTCGACCAGGCTCGGGCCGAGCGGATCACCGCCCAGAGCGATCTGGAGGTCAGCTTCGAGGAACTCGAGCGGCTGACCGGCAAGCGGTATTCGAGCATCCAGGGGCTGGCCGAGGAGCTGGCGGTCGAGCTGCCGACCCCGTCCGATCGGGATGCCTGGGTCGACCTGGCCCTCGAGGAGAGCCCGCTGCTCAAGAGCGCCATGGCCGGGGTCGAGGTCTCCCGCGCGAACGTCGAGACCTCCAAGGCCGCTCGCCTGCCGGTGGTCGAGGCCTTTGCCGACTACGACTATGCCGATAGCGACCGGGATCAGTATGAGGGTCACGACTCGGCCAGCCAGGTCGGGGTGAGTGTCAGCCTGCCGCTCTATACCGGCGGCTCGACCAGCGCCCAGATCCGCCAGAGCACCTACACCCTGGAGTCGAGCCAGTACGAGGCCGAGGCCCAGCGTCGTTCCACCATCCAGCAGGTGCGCTCGCTGTTCACCCAGGTGCGCAACGACGTGGCCACCGTGGAGGCGCGTCGTCAGGCGGTGGTCTCCAACCGCAGTGCCCTGGACGCGACCCGCTCGGGCTACGAGGTCGGCACCCGCAACATCGTCGACGTGCTGGATGCCGAGCAGAGTCTCTACGACGCCATCTCCAACCTCGCCGAGGCGCGCTACGACTATGTGCTCGACCTGCTCGAGCTGCGACAGCAGGCCGGCACCCTGAATGTCGAGGTGATCCGCGAGCTCAATGCGGAGCTCGACGCCGACCAGGCCGTGATGCTGGACGTCGGCGAGGGCAGCGATGCCTACGACGCCATGCTCGACATCGGCAAGCCCCCGCAGCGGGGGAGCTAAGCCAAGGCCGCCGCCTGCAAGGGCGGCGGTGTCGCATCGGGCGGGTCAGACACATCCCGGCCACTCATCATCACTAGCCTTCGCGCCCCCGAGCGGCGGCCGGCCATCCAGTTCGTTGCGCGGCATCACCGGCCATGCATGTATCCATACATGTATGGATGTTATGGGGCGAAGGTCGACGGTAGTGAACACACAACGCATTGATTTCAACATTCGAGCGGGAGACACACATGCAGGATAACGCACACCCGATGCGCCGCTGGCGCCTGGCGTTGCTGGGCCTTGGCCTGGCGGGGCTGCTGGCCGGCTGCGGCAGCGAGTCGAGTGGCCAGGCCCAGGCCGCGGGGAACGGTCAGGCGGCGCCGCCGACGCCCGGTCAGGTCATGACCCTCGAGCGGCGCGATATCGCGCTGGACAAGTCCTACCCGTCGCTGCTCTCCAGCGAGAACGAGGTCACGGTGGTGGCGCGGGTCAGCGGTCTGCTCGAGGCACGTCAGTTCGAGCCTGGCGAGCGAGTCGCACAGGGCGACAGCCTCTATGCCATCGAGCGGGCCACCTACCAGGCGGCGCTGGACAGCGCCGAGGCCGACCTCGCCAGCGCCAAGGCCGAGCGGGAGCGTGCTCAGCGGGACGCCGCCCGCTACGAACGATTGCTCGATCAGAACTCGGTGAGTCGTCAGGACTACGACGATGCGCTGGCGGACCTGCAGGTGGCAAGGGCCAGCGTGGCTCAGGCGCAGGCGGCGCTGGACAGCGCCCGCATCGACCTGGACTACACCGACGTCGCCGCCCCGGTCGGCGGCGCGATCAGCCTGAGCGAGGTCAACGTCGGCAACCTGGTGCAGTCCGGCACCGAGCTTGCCACCATCACTCCGTTGGATCCCCTCGAGGTGCGCTTCCAGCTGCCCCAGGCCGACGCCCTGGCGCTGCGGCGTCAGCGTGACGACAAGGCCGCCCCGATCGCGGCAACCCTGTCGCGTCCCGCGGAGCAGGGGAGTGTCGCCCAGCGTCTCGAAGGCGAGCTCGACTTCCTGGGTAGCCGGGTCAACGAGAGCACCAGCACCATCGAGGCCCGGGCCATGTTCGACAATCCCGAGGGCCGCTTTCTGCCGGGGCAGTTCGTGCGTGTCTCCCTCGAGGGCCTCAAGCGCTATGACGTCCTGGCGGTTCCCGAGATCGCCGTGACCGAGGGGCTGATGGGACCGCAGGTGTTCGTGCTGGACGACGAGGACAAGGCGCGGTCGCGTACCGTGGAGCTCGGCGAGACCGCCGGCCACTGGCTGATCATCAAGGGCGGCCTCGAGGTCGGTGACCGGGTGCTCGCCAGCGACCCGGGCGGTGTTCAGCCGGGTATCACCATCGACCCCCAGCCCTTCGACGGCGACGCAGCGAGCGGGAGCTGATCCATGACGTTTTCCGATTTCTTCATCCGCCGGCCGGTGTTTGCCACCGTGGTGTCGGTGATCATCGCGCTGGTGGGCATCATGGCGCTGCGTGCGCTGCCCATCGAGCAGTACCCGAGCGTGGTGCCGCCGACGGTGTCGGTGGAGGCCAGCTACCCGGGGGCCGACGCCGACACGGTGTCACAGACGGTCGCTGCGCCTCTCGCCGAGGCGATCAACGGCGTCGAGAACATGCTCTACATGAACTCGACGACCTCCGACAGCGGCACCCTGAGCATGAACATCGCCTTCGCGATCGGCTCGGACGGTGACACCAACACCATCAATGTCAACAACCGGGTCCAGCAGACCCTGTCGCAGCTGCCCGAGTCGGTGCAGTCGCAGGGCGTCACGGTGGAGTTGAAGTCCAGCAGCATCCTGATGGTGCTGGGCCTGACCTCGCCGCAGAACGATTATGATGCCACCTTCATGCAGAACTACGCGACCCTCAACCTGCTCGACGAGCTGCGCCAGGTGCCCGGGGTCGGCAGCGCCGAGGTGCTGGGGGGCGGCGAGTTCGCCATGCGCATCTGGCTCAATCCGGATCAGCTGGCCGAGTACGACATGACGCCGGCCGAGGTGGCCGAGGCGGTCGGCTCCCAGAACACCGAGGTGTCCGCGGGCGGCCTGGCCAAGACCCCGCAGGGCGAGGCGCGGGCCTACAGCTATACCATCACCGCGCCGGGGCGCCTGAAGAGCGCCGACGAGTTCCGCGACATCATCCTGCGCACCAACGCGGACGGCTCGGCGCTGCGCCTGGATGACGTGGCGCGCATCGAGCTGGGGGCTTCGTCCTATAACGTCGATGCACGGCTGAACGGCGGCAGCATGACGCCGATCATGATCAGCCAGCAGCCCGGTGCCAACGCCCTGGAGACGGCGAAGCAGGTGATTGCCACCATGGACCGGCTCCAGGAGCGTTTCCCGCCGGGGCTCGAGTACAAGGTGCCCTACGACACTACCCTGTTCATCGATGCCTCGGTTAACACGGTGGAGCATACCTTCATCGAGGCCTTCCTGATCGTCGCCGCGATCGTGCTGATCTTCCTGCAGAACTGGCGGACCACGGCGATCGCCATGTCGGTGGTGCCGGTGTCGGTGGTGGGCACCTTCGCCGGGCTCTACCTGTTCGGCTTCTCGATCAACCTGCTGTCGCTGTTCGCCCTGGTACTGGCCATCGGCATCGTGGTCGACGACGCCATCCTGGTAGTGGAGAACGTCGAGCGTATCCTCGAGGAAGACCCCAATATCAGAATCCTGGCCGCCACCAGCCGGGCGATGACGGAGGTCGGCGGCCCGGTCATCGCCACCTCGCTGATCATGGCGGCGGTGTTCGTGCCGGTGGGCTTCCTCGGCGGCTTCACGGGACAGATCTATCAGCAGTTCGCCTTGACCATCGCGGTGTCGGTGGCGATCTCGGCGGTGGTGGCGCTGACCTTCACGCCGGCGATGTGCGCGATCTTCGTGCGCCACAAGTCGCGCCATCCCCGCTCCCGGCTGGTTCAGGGTCTGACCGCGCCGCTGCGCGCCTTCGATCGCGGCTTTGCCGCCGTGACCCGGGCCTATCTGTGGCTGGTGGCCCTGCTGGTGAAGCGCTGGATCCTGGCGCTGACACTGGGCATCGCCACCTGCGTGGGCTCCTATGCCCTCTACGAGAGCACCCCGACCTCGCTGGTGCCCGAGACCGACCAGGGCATGGTGCTGGCCAGTGTCACCCTGCCCGAGGCGGCCTCGCTTGCGCGCACCCAGGACTACATGGCGCGGCTCAGCGACAAGATCGAAGAGGTGCCCGCGGTGCGCTATGTGGCCGCCGTGGCGGGCTATGACATGCTGTCCGGCGCAGTGAACTCCGCCCGTGGCATCATGTTCATCGCCATGGAACCCTGGGCCGAGCGTGACATGAGTGCCAGCGAGTTGATCGGGCAGATCATGCAGTTCGGGGCCGGCCTCGACGGCGGCAAGGCGATGGCCTTCAACCTGCCGCCGATCATCGGCCTGTCGACCACCGGCGGTTTCACCGGTTACCTGCAGTCCTACGAGGGGGCCGGCGCCAAGGAACTGGCACAGGCCTCGATGAAGGTGATGCAGGCGGCCAACCAGCGGCCCGAGCTCAACCGGGTGTTCACTACCTACAACGCCAATGTGCCGTCCTACCGCGCCGAGATCGATCGCGAGAAGGCCCTGAGCTATGGCGTGTCGCTGGATGACCTGCACACCACCCTGTCGAGTACTCTGGGCAGCGGCTTCGTGAACTACTTCTCGTATCGCAGCCGCAACTTCCAGGTCTACATGCAGAACGAGGCCGAGTTCCGTCAGACCCCGGACGCACTGAATCAGATCTTCGTACGGGGCGGCGACGGCGAGCGCATTCCGCTCTCCGAGTTCGTGACCCTCGAGCGGCAGTCCACCGCCGCGGTGATGACGCGCTTCAACGTCTATCCGGCGGCGCAGTTCCAGGGCGGGCCGGCGCCGGGCTACAGCTCCGGTCAGGCGGTCGAGGCCATGCAGGAGGTGGTCGCGGACACCCTGGGTGATGGTTGGGGCATGGGCTGGACCGGTACCGCCTACCAGGAGACCAATGCCGGCAATGCGGCCACCCTGGCGGTGGTGTTCGGCATCGTCATGATCATCTTGATCCTGGCCGCCCAGTACGAGAGCTGGTCGCTGCCGCTGGCGGTGATCACCGCGGTGCCCTTCGCCTTCCTGGGCGCCATCGGGGGCATCGTGCTGCGCGGGCTGGATATTAGCGTCTATGTCGAGATCGGCATGCTGGTGGTGGTCGGCCTGGCCGCCAAGAACGCCATCATGATCGTCGAGTTCGCCGAGCTGCAGCGCAAGGAGCACGGCAAGTCGATCCGCGAGGCGGCGATGATCGCCTCCGAGCTGCGCTTCCGGCCGATCGTGATGACCTCGCTGGCGTTCATCTTCGGTACCCTGCCGCTGGCCACCGCCACCGGTGCCAGTGACACCAGCAGCCAGCACATCGGCACCACCGTGGCGGTGGGCATGGCCTCGGTGGCCGTGCTGGCGAGCCTGTTCGTGCCGACCTATTACGCGATGATCGCCAACGTGCAGCAATGGCTGGCCGACAAGCGTGGCCGGCGCCACGACGACATGGCATTGGAGTCGTCCACGCACTGATCGCCTTGCCGTGATCGCCCGACCAGGCCGCTTCCCCACCGGGGAAGCGGCCTTTTTTGGGTCTTAGTGCGCGGGCGCGCCTGGGGACGTTGGCCGCCCTCTGGTGGCGTTTATGCCTTGGGGTGAACGATCAGGGCGCGCAGGGAGACGGCGGCGGGGAAGGAGGCGAAGAGAGGGCGAATAAGGCGTTCAGGCAGAACCGTCGGCCGGGGAGGACGGCTCTGCGGTATCGCGGGACAGCAGGTCGAGGAGGCTATCGATGATGCCCCGGCCCCGCTCGGTGAGGGAGTACTCCTCGGGGGTACGCAGCCAGTCGTGCAGCATGCCGCCGATGGTGTATTCCATCATCTGGGCGGCCCGGGTCGCATCGACGCCCGGTGCCAGCTGTCCGGCGCGCTCGGCCATCTCGAAGTGGCGCAGCATCGAGCGGTAGCAGTCATTGGCCATCCGGTGTTGCATCTGCAGCGGGTTGATGTCGCTGAAGAACTCGCAGCGATGCAGGATGATCGAGAGCACGCGGCGATGGCGGGGCTGTTCGATGCGCATGAGCGCATGTCTGAGCGTCAGGCGAATGGTCTCGATCGGCGTATGACCCTGCTGCGGGGCGTCCAGCTCCCGGGTCAGCTCTTCGAAGGGAAGGTGCACCCGGTCGCTCATGGCGTGAAACAGATCCGCCTTGTTCTTGAAGTGCCAATAGACGGCGCCACGGGTCATTCCCGCATGGCGGGCGATCTGTTCCAGTGTCGTGCGGGCGACGCCCTTCTCGAAGAAGATGTCCTCGGCGGCATCCAGCAGCGCCTCGCGGGTCGCCTCGGCGTCGGCTTTGGTCTTTCGGGCCATAGGGAAGGGCGTTGATCGTCACGGGGAATGGTGGGGTCATTCTAGCGCATTGAGCGTCCACTTACATGCATGCGTGTATGCATCAATCGTCGCAGATCGAGCGGTCGAGCTCGTCATGCCTGCCGCGAGGGCGTATAACGGCAATCGATTGAAATCGTGTTATCAGAATCCTGTTTTCAAAACGCCGTTTTCAAATCCCTGTTTTCAACCTACTGTTGTCGACATGCTGTCTTCGAGACGGTGCTCGTCCAGCGCCGCCGGCCCGGGCGCGGTAAGGCACCGGCACCCCTGTTTGCGAATAAGGAAACTCCGCTCATGGCTCGTGCCCCCTTCGAACTCGCCGGTGTCAGGGTGTCCCCCGGTAGCCGCGCTCAGATCGACGTGCCGGTGGCGAAGCTCTACACCCATGCGCCGCTGCACATTCCCGTCGAGGTGGTGCATGGCCGCCAGCCCGGTCCCACCCTGCTGGTCTGTGGCGCCATCCACGGCGATGAGATCAATGGCGTCGAGATCGTGCGCCGTCTATTGCGTTTGAAGGGCCTTCAGGGGCTGCGCGGCACCCTGATCGCGGTGCCCATCGTCAACGTCTTCGGCTTCGTGCAGCACAGCCGCTACCTGCCCGATCGTCGCGATCTCAATCGCTGCTTCCCGGGCAGCGAGACCGGCTCGCTGGGCTCGCGGGTCGCCGCGCTGTTTCGCGAAGAGATCGTCGATCAGGCCAGCCACATCATCGACCTGCACACCGGCGCCATCCATCGCACCAACCTGCCACAGATCCGGGCCCAGCTGACGCCGGGCAGCGAGACGGAGGCCATCGCCATGGCCTTCGGTGTGCCGGTGATCCTCAACGCCGAGCTGCGCGAGGGCAGCCTGCGCCACTATGCGCAGAACCGCGGTGTGCCGGTGCTGACCTACGAGGCCGGCGAGGCGCTGCGCTTCGACGAGTGGGCGATCGCCCCCGGGGTGCGAGGCGTGCGCCGGGTGATGCGCGCCATCGGCATGTTGGCCAGCGACCGCCGTCGCGCCACGCCGCGTCCGGCAGAGATCGCCAATGGCTCGAGCTGGGCGCGGGCGCCGATCGACGGCATTCTGAGGCCCAAGGTGCGTCTCGGCGCTCGGGTCGCCAAGGGCGAGGTGCTGGGCAAGGTCGCCGACCCCTTCGGCAATTCGGAGGAGGAGGTGCGTGCCACCGCCGATGGTATCGTGATCGGCATGGGCAACCTGCCGCTTGCCAATGAGGGGGAAGCACTTTTTCATGTGGCGCGCTTCGATGCCATCGAGGAGGCCGAAAGCGCGGTCGAGACCTTCCAGTCGGATTACGACCCGGTCCCGGAGGGCATGGCGTAGCCCGACGGCATGTCGTCGCCGTCAGACATGAGTAGCCGGCAGACCAGCGCGGAAAGGGCGGATGCTGGCGTTTGGCAATGACGGGGCAGCTCGGGCCCCATCCTTGCTGTCAGGCCGGCTGGGCCAGGCGCTCCTCTGAGACCAGTGACAGCGCTTCGTCGAAGACCTCGAGCCCGGCGCCATCCCGGTGGGCGTTTTCCGAGAGGTGACGGCGGAAACGTCGGCCGCCCGGACACCCCTGGAAGAGGCCCAGCAGGTGGCGGGTGAGGTGGTTGAGCTTGGCGCCTTCGTCAAGCCGCGTGGCGATGTAGGGGCGGAAGGCGCGAGCCGCGTCATGGCGGCTCGCCGCCGGCCCTGGCTGGCCATAGAGCGCCTCATCGACGCCGGCCAGCAGCCAGGGGTTCTGGTAGGCCTCGCGACCGATCATCACGCTGTCGACCCGTTCCAGGTGTGTGCGGCACTCGTCCAGGGTCTTGATGCCGCCATTGATGCCGATGTGCAGTTCGGGGTGCTGCTGCTTCAGCCGATGCACGCGGCCGTAGTTCAGCGGCGGCACGTCGCGGTTCTGCTTGGGCGACAGGCCTTCGAGCCAGGCCTTGCGGGCATGCAAGGAGAAGATCTCGCAGCCGGCGGAGGCGACCTCGCCGATGAAACGCTCGAGATCCGCGTCCTCGTCCTGGTCGTCGATGCCGATGCGGCACTTCACCGTCACCGGGATCGACACCGCCGCCTGCATCGCCTTGACCGCCGCCGCCACCTTGTCCGGATGCCCCATCAGGCAGGCGCCGATCAGGTTGTTCTGCACCCGATCGCTGGGGCAGCCGACGTTGAGATTGACCTCGTCATAGCCCCAGGCCTCGGCGATCGCCGCGCACTCGGCCAGTTCGCCGGCATCGCTGCCGCCGAGCTGCAAGGCGAGGGGGTGTTCCACGCCGTCATAGCCCAGGAATCGCTCCCGCGGGCTGCCATGCAGGATCGCCCCGGTGGTGACCATCTCGGTATACAAAAGGGCACGACGGCTCAGGGTGCGGGCGAAGGCGCGGTAGTCGCGGGTCGTCCAGTCCATCATCGGGGCCACCGAGAAGGTGCGATCCAGCGGCGCGGGAGTCGGGGTCGGATTGGCCAGGTCAGTCATAATGTTGCAGTGCCGTGGTGATGCCCTGTTGCCGTCGCCGTGAAGCCTGATGGCCGCTGTTGCGCCGGATCGCCGGATCGCCGGATCGCCGGATCGCCGGATCGCCGGATCGCCGGATCGCCGGATCGCCGGAGCCGAAGGGCTGGGGGCGTGGATCAGGGGGCGTGGATCGGAAATACGGTGCGATACGCGCACCCTGGAAAGCGGCGTATTCTCCCACACCTGCTCGCCGGCTGCATGGGGGGCGGACCGGATGTCCTTGCCATGCCGAGGCAGTGAATGATTCAGCGGGATCAGAGGCGCTCGATATCGATCAGGTAGCCGATGATCGGGTAGCCGGCCTTCTTGGCGGCTTCTTCCGCTTCCATCTGAGCTTCCAGGCGCGAAATGCTGCTGGAGCGGTGCTCGAAGACGGTATCCAGTTCCAGGCGTTTGGTGCGCACGGCCAGCTTGACCAGGTGACCAGTCTTGTAGGACTCCACCTGCTGCTTGGTGGGGCGCTGCGTCGGGCGAGGTTTCTTGCTCGGTAGGATGGTCTGCTCGGCGGCTTGTGCCAGGCGCTTGGCCCTTTCTTTCTCACTTTCGTCCTGGAACGCGCTGATCTCGCGCCGCATGCTTTCTTCAAACTCGCTTAAATCACTCATCATTTACGCTGTTCCTGATGCTATGCCCATTCCCGATAAAGGAATGGCGATATCGTGGTTCATTTAATTGAATCAACCCTTATTACATTGGCGCTGCATGACGTGAGCCCTGGATTCTAAGCACCCGAGTTCGAGCCCCTGGATCCATGGGAAAGCCGCAGCACTTAAATCATTGCCCTGGGGTGAAGAGAGTCTGGCGATGCTGGCGAACCGACCAAGTGTCTCGGTATCGCGTGTCATGAGCCGAGGTGCCAGGCCGAGCTGGGTTGTCGACGACGACCCTTGGAACGTCCATGTGGACGACCAAGCCTCGTGCCGCAGACCATTCACAGGCGATGATTACTTGACCGAAAGAGGCTCGTCTAGTTCATATTGGCGATTCGTGAACGCTGCCACGCCAGCAGGTAACACGCGTTTCATGATCTGCCAGCGAGTGTTCGCCCTGCGGCGCCAGGCGATCCGCATTGCCGGACCTCGGCGAGCAGCGGTCACCGGTGGCGGAGGCCATGGAGTCGGTGCGTCAGACACGTCAGGGGCATTCGCGAAGACTGCCTCGATGGCGACGGTCACACCACGAGCTCGTGGCGGTAAATGCCCGTGACGCACCAGGGAGTGCCGCCGACGCCGCGCGTCTCACCCGCGAGGACGGATGCCAGACGGCGGGTGGTGGCAATGCATTATGGCCTTGACGCTAGTTTGGCGAAGATACATGACCCTCGCTGGTTTGGCTACTGGCGGCGCGGTGAGGGAGCGAGGGGACATACAGAAGAGGAATCGGACCCAGGCCATCGTCCAGGCGCAAGTTCGCGTTCAAGCTGGTAGAGCGACGGCCAGGGAGTCATGGTGCCCATGGGTAGCGTCGACCGACGTGAGAAGGGGAATTGCCCGTGTGCGTGGCTGGTGCTAGGACTATCCTCAAGCGTATCCGTTTATTGCCAAATGCCAGAGTGAGTCGAGAGGGAATGACATGAGTCAACGCACCATGGCCCTCGAGGCCCTGCGAGACGATCTGATTGCGCGACTCGAGCGATATCGTGACAGCAAGGAGCGCTCTGAGGGCGCCCTGGACAAGGACCTGGAGGATCAGTCCATCGAGCTCGAGAGTAGCGAGGTGGTCGATGCGCTGGAAAACGAGGCGGAAGCCGAACTCAAGCAGGTGATGCATGCCTTGGCGCGCATCGCTGCGGGAGACGGCGAGCGTTGTGAAGATTGTGGCACCCCCATCGAGGCCAAGCGGCTGACGGCGCTGCCTTCCACGACCCGTTGCCTGAACTGCGCCCAGCAGCCCTGACGGGTCGGCGACTCGGTTCCTCCTGCCATCTCATCCTTTTGACGACGGGGCGCGCCGGGTCGGTGCTGCCCGTGTCCTCGTGCGCGGAATTCAACGGTTCCCGTCACGGTCATTTGATAGAGCCCGGGTTCACGCGAGTCGATGCCAGGCGTCAGAATGGAGAACAGGCGAGGTAAAGGGGAGGCAGTATGCACGAGGGGCGCAACAGGAAGATGAGGCAACGGGAGCCATGGCGTTCACGCTGGGCGACGAGGGTGCTGGGCGCTGTCCTGCTGCTGGCGCTGGTCGGCTGTGAAGGCGGCTCGACGCCGCCGGCCGGCGATGACGCCGCTTCGTCGGCTTCCGCCCCGGCGACATCGACGCCCGCGCGAGACGACGCGGCGGCCTCCTCGACCATAGCCGTGCTCAGCGAGCCCGTCAGTGTGACCACGACGACGGCGCTGACGCCGGCTCGACGTCTCGAGGTGACCGGGCGTACCAATCTGCCGGACCGGACTCGGCTGCTGGTGGAACTGGAGCGCAGCGCCAGCGGGGTCAGTTGGCAATCACGAACCGAGGTCCGCGATGGCGCCTTCGCGGTGGGCCCCTTGGGGCCGGGTAGTGGTCTGGTGGCCGGACGCTATCAGATTCGGGTCTCGATGCCGGTAGCCGACGTCCAGCCGACGCCGGTCAAGAATCGCATCGGCACACGCGGCGAACACCTGACGGGGCCACTGGTGGCGCGGTCGCCCCATGGGCTGGGTAACGTCATCGACTATCGCCGTGACTATCTGTTCGATGAATAGTGCCGTGCTGTTCGATGAGTAGCGGCGCGGTCGCTTGCCAAGGCGCAGGCAGCAGAGATGTCGGTATGGGAGATGCCTGTATATCGGGGAGCGCGAGCACAAAAAAAGAAATGCGCGCCGGTCGAGCCGGTCACGCAAAAAAGAAATGCACTGAAGGCGACATCCAGGCGACGGCGGGATTGCCTTCGCCTGATGACGGTGGCATGGCCGAGGCACCGATTCTCGCTGCCTTGACCACGCCCGTGCAGTATAGGGAGTCGGCCTTTGCGGAATAAGTGGGTACAATCGAAAACCAGTGTTTCCATTTTGGAAACTTGCACCCGTGAGTACCGGCAAGGAGTCGACAATGGCAGTGCTCGATGCCCTCAGGGTCTTCGTCGAGGTGGTGAGAGCCGGCAGCTTCACCGCCGCCTCGCGGCGGCTGGGAATTTCCAAGTCCATGGCCTCCAAGAGGGTGGCGGCGCTCGAAGACGAGCTGGGGGTCAATCTCCTGCATCGCTCGACCCGCTCGCTGCACCTCACCGAGGCCGGGCAGATCTATTACGAACATGGCCTGCGCATCCGCGAGGAACTGGAGGCCGCCGAGGCCCAGGTGCAGTCAGTTACGGCGCGGCCGCGCGGACAGCTCAAGGTGAGTGCTCAGGTCAGCTTCGGTTTCATGTACCTGGCCGAACCCACCACGGCCTTCATGCGGCGCTACCCCGACGTGGCGGTGGAGATCCTGCTCGAGGATCAGCGTTTCGAGCCGATCGATGACGCCGTCGATCTGGCGATCCGCATGGGGCCCCTGCCGCCCTCGAGCCTGGTCTCCAGGCCGTTGTGCAAGGTGGTCTATGGGCTCTATGCGGCGCCGGAGTACCTGGCGCGGGTCGCCGATCCGTTGCATCCCCAGGACATCCGTGACCACGACACCGTTTTCTACGGCAACTACGACCTGGGCGCCCACTGGCGCTTCTCGCTCAATGGCCAGCCGCTGGATATCGAGCCGAACTCGCGGCTGGTGATCAACAATCTGCTGGGGGTGGTGGAGGCGGCCAAGGCCGGCTTCGGGTTGGCCTACCTCCCGACCTTCGCTGCCCGCTCGGCCGTAGCCGAAGGGCAGCTGGTGCCGCTGCTGCAGCCCTACTGGAACGAGCACGGCAGCATGTTGGTGCTGTTCCGCTCGCGCAAGTACCTGCCGGACAAGACCCGGGCCTACCTGGATTTCATCACTGACTGGTTCCGCGAGCACCTGGCGCTATAGGCATTCCCCCGTAGGGCCTGCCAGACAAGCGTCCCTTTACCAGGGAATCGGCTCGCCGGCCCAGTCCCAGAAACTGCCGCTGTCGGCGGGGGTGCGGGCATCCATCACCTCGAGTAGCCGCTCGGCGACGAAGGCGGGGGAGAACAGCTTGCCCTCCGGCACCCTGGCTTGGAAGGGCTTGGACAGCCCGGTATCGGTGGTGCCGGGGTGCAGGCTGAGCAGGATGGCCTGCTTGTTGAGACGCCTGAGCTCGACGCTGGCGCCCTTGAGCAGCATGTTGTGGGCCGCCTTGCTGGCGCGATAGGCGTACCAACCGCCGAGCCCGTTGTCGCCGATCGAACCGACCCGCGCCGAGAGGCTGGCGAAGAGGGTGGGGTGCTGGCCCTTCAGCGAGGGCTCAAGGGCCCGGAGCAGCATGGCCGGCGTGGCGGCGTTGACGTGAAAGAGATGATCCAGGGCCGAGAAGCTCAACTCGTCGAGCTTCTTCTCCGGGGCGATGCCGAGCGTGTCGTCATGCAGGGTACCGACGGCATTGAAGACGAGGTGAACGGGCGTGCCCTCGAGGTGCTCAGCGAGCGCACCGAGCCCCTCGTCGGTGGTGACATCCAGCGCCAGGTGGGTGAGGCGCGGGTCATCCTGCGCCGGCGGCTGACGCGACATGGCGATGATTCGACCGGGGCGGGGGCTTTGCAGCAGGGCCTTTAGCATGGCGCGGCCGATGCCGCCGCCGGCACCGGTGATCACGGCGGTGAAATCGTCGGGAAGGTGCTTGAGCATGGGGCGTCCTCGTCATTGAGGGAGGGGGATCATCGAGGCCGCCACACCGGGCGGTCCGGTTATGGACTCGACGGGCCGCGGATGATTCCCGGCTGATGGGGGCCGGGGGAGTGCGTATAATGCCCGCCAGGTTTCAATCACCCATGGATCGATCGACATGACCGTACGTACCCGTATCGCGCCGTCCCCCACCGGCGATCCCCACGTGGGCACCGCCTACATCGCCCTGTTCAACCTGTGCTTCGCCCGGGCCCTCGGCGGCCAGTTTATCCTGCGCATCGAGGACACCGACCGCGAACGCTCCACGGCAGAATCCGAGCAGATGATCCTCGATTCCCTGCACTGGCTGGGGCTTGATTGGGACGAGGGCCCGGACGTCGGTGGCCCCCATGGCCCCTACCGTCAGAGCGAGCGCGGTGATATCTACGCCGAGTACGCTCGCCAGCTGCTCGAGGCGGGGCATGCGTTCAAGTGCTACCGCACCAGCGAGGAGCTCGATGAGCTGCGCGAGTCCCGCAAGGCCTCCGGTCTGCACATGGCCCTCAAGCCGGCCGACCTGGCGCTGCCTGCCGAGGAACACGCCCGCCGCGAGGCCGAGGGTTGGCCCCATGTGGTACGCATGGCCGTACCCAGCGAGGGCACCTGTGTGGTCGAGGACATGCTGCGTGGCACCATCGAGGTGGAGTGGGCGCAGGTCGATGCGCAGATCCTGCTCAAGTCCGACGGCATGCCGACCTATCACCTGGCGAATGTGGTCGATGATCACCTGATGGGCATCACCCATGTGCTGCGCGGTGAGGAGTGGATCAACTCGGCACCCAAGCATCAGCTGCTCTATGAATACTTCGGCTGGCCGATGCCGACCCTCTGCCACATGCCCCTGCTGCGCAACCCGGACAAGTCGAAGCTCTCCAAGCGCAAGAACCCGACCTCGATCAACTACTATCGCCGCATGGGCTTCCTGCCCCAGGCCGTGACCAACTATCTGGGTCGCATGGGCTGGTCGATGCCCGACGAGCGGGAAAAGTTCAGCCTCGATGAGATGATGGCGCACTTCGATATCTCTCGCGTGTCCCTGGGCGGTCCGGTCTTCGACCTGGAGAAGCTGACCTGGCTCAACGGCGTCTATATTCGCGAGGATCTGGACGACACGGCACTGTTGCAGGCGCTGCGCGACTGGGCCTTCAACGAGGACTACGTGCGCGAGATCCTGCCCCAGGTGCGTCCCAGGGTGGATACCCTGTCTCAGGTGATGCCGCTGGCCGGACACTTCTTCTCGGGCCTGCCGGCCATCGACGAGTCGAGCTTTTCAAGCGTCAAGCTCGAGCGCGACGAGCTCATCAAACTGCTGCAGTTCCTGGTCTGGCGCCTCGAGGGTGTGAGCCGCTGGGACAAGGAAACGCTGCTGGCCGAGGTCAAGCTACTGGGCGAGCACTTCGGGCTCAAGATGAAGGCCTTCCTGGCGCCGGTGTTCATCGCCATCACCGGCTCGACGACCTCCACCTCGGTGATGGACGCCATGGCGATCCTCGGCTCCGACATGACGCGGGCGCGGCTGCGTCACGCCATCGACGTGCTGGGTGGTGTGTCGAAGAAGCAGGCCAAGCGCCTCGAGAAGGAATTCCGCGAGCTGTAGGCCGGCTCAAATAAGTGGCAAAAGTGTGTTGACGAGAGCGGGGCGAATCAGTAACATACGCCTCGTTCTCGAGAGACACGGGGCCTTAGCTCAGCTGGGAGAGCGCAACACTGGCAGTGTTGAGGTCAGCGGTTCGATCCCGCTAGGCTCCACCAATCTCGAACGGAACACATGTTCCGGAGCCAAGAACGGGTTATAATGCGTCCCATTCGTCTAGTGGTCCAGGACACCGCCCTTTCACGGCGGTGACAGGGGTTCGAACCCCCTATGGGACGCCATCCGATTCTCCTACAGCAGTTGTCAGTAAAGAAAACCAGACGCTTAAGGCGTCTTTTTTTGTCGCTGTCATTCCGTCTGATCCCACCTTATCTAACCTGACCAACACCGTGCTGGTGTCTCCCTGGTCATGGGCATGCTGCTGTTGCCGATCCCGGTGTTTTCGCCGATTTGGCCGTCTTGATACTTGACATGGGCGCTGAGTTGTCCACGTCCCCTTCGTCCTGCCCGCGTCTTGTGTATAATTCTTATACCTTTCATCCTAGAGTATGGCTTTTCTAATAAATCTAATAAAATCAATGCGTTATAACTGGTTAAAAAGTGATCAATTTGAGCGTAACCCCCCTGTCATGGTGGCTGCTGGCACTTTTCTCAAGGTTTTGAACAGACTTATCCACAGAAAGTGTGGAAAACGCCACAAGGCCAGTTCCCAGCCGGTCTGCCCGGCGAGATGGCAGGGCGAGGCGTCGCTCCCGTCCCCGTCGAGCGAGTGCCGATGTAAGAGAATGCCGACAGGGAAGTGAGACAAGGCTTGTGCAGCCGACAAGTCCGGGAGGGGCGCCTTCCGGTCCCTGTGAGGCGCATCGGGGGGGGGCGGGAGCTTTCCCGCAGGCGCGAAGACCGCCGCGCCGAGAGAGGGTGCCTTGGCCCGGCATGTCGCCGGGCCCGTGATCGAGCGAGCCGCTGTGAGGCGGCGACGGTGAAGAGGAGGGCGGCTTAGTCGCGCCGCAGGCGCTTGAGCAGCGAGGAGGTGTCCCAGCGGCCGCCGCCCATGGCCTGGACGTCGCCGTAGAACTGATCGACCAGGGCGGTGACCGGCAGGCGGGCGTCGAGCTCCCGGGCCTGGTCGAGGCAGATGGCCAGGTCCTTGCGCATCCAGTCCACCGCGAAGCCGTGATCGTACTGATCCTCGATCATGGTCTTGTGGCGGTTCTCCATCTGCCAGGAGCCGGCGGCGCCCTGGGAGATGACCTCGATGGCCTGCTCTCGGTCGAGCCCCGCCTGCTCGGCGAAATGGAGGCCCTCGGCTAGGCCCTGGACGAGGCCGGCGATGCAGATCTGGTTGACCATCTTGGTCATCTGGCCGCTGCCGGCAGGGCCGAGCAGGTTGAGGGCGCGCGCATAGACGCCGAGTGCCTGGCGGACGCGCTGGAAGTCACCTTCCTCGCCGCCGCACATGATGGTCAGGGCCCCGTTCTCGGCGCCTTGCTGGCCGCCCGACACCGGGGCATCGAGAAAGGCGACGCCCTGCGCCCGGCAGGCGCTGTCGAGTTCGCGGGCCAGGTTGGCCGAGGCGGTGGTGTGATCGACCAGCGCGGCGCCTTCCTTGAGGCCGTGCAGGGCCCCCTGGTCGCCCAGGGTGACCTGGCGCACGTCATCATCGTTGCCGACGCACACCAGTACCAGGTCGGCGCCCTTGGCGGCCTCTCGGGGCGTGGCATGGTGGCTGCCCGGATAGTCCTTCGTCCAGGCTTCGGCCTTGGCTGAGGTGCGGTTGTAGACCCGTACCGCGTAGCCTTCCCTGGCCAGATGCCCGGCCATGGGGTAGCCCATGACGCCCAGACCGATGAAGGCGATGGTGTGGATGGCGTTGTCGCTCATGGTGTTCTCCTTGTTGTGTGGCGGCAGCCTCTCTTGCCAGGGTAGAAAGAAAAGAGGTCGCCCGTGGGCGACCTCTTTTCGTTCATGGCGTGACCATCGCGGCTTACTTGGCCGGGTAGTCGCGCTTGGTGTAGCCGGTGTAGAGCTGACGCGGGCGACCGATCTTGTGGTCACCGCTGCTGATCATCTCGTTCCAGTGGGAGATCCAGCCGATGGTGCGCGACACGGCAAAGATCACGGTGAACATGTTGGTCGGGATGCCGAGGGCCTTGAGGATGATGCCGGAATAGAAGTCGACGTTCGGGTACAGCTTGCGTTCGATGAAGTAGTCGTCTTCCAGGGCGATCTGTTCCAGGCGCTTGGCGATCTTGAGCTGCGGGTCGTCTGCCATGCCCAGTTCGCTCAACACCTCGTCGCAGGTCTGTTTCATGACCTTGGCGCGTGGATCGAAGTTGCGATAGACCCGGTGGCCGAAGCCCATCAGCTTGAACGGGTCGTTCTTGTCCTTGGCGCGGTCAACGAAGGCCTGGATGTTCTCCTCGGAGTCATCGCCGATCTCGTCGAGCATGTTCAGCACGGCTTCGTTGGCGCCGCCGTGAGCCGGGCCCCAGAGCGCGGCGATGCCGGCGCTGATGCAGGCGAAGGGGTTGGCCCCGGTGGAGCCGGCCAGGCGTACCGTGGAGGTCGAGGCGTTCTGCTCATGGTCGGCATGCAGCATGAAGATGCGATCCATGGCCTTGGCGAACACCGGGTTGATCTCGTAGGTCTCGCAGGGATTGCCGAACATCATGTACAGGAAGTTTTCGCTGTAATTCAGATCATTACGCGGGTACATGAAGGGCTGGCCGATGTTGTACTTGTAGCACATGGCGGCCAGGGTCGGCATCTTGGCGATCAGGCGGATCGCGCTGATGCGCCGGTCTTCCTCGCGGGTGATGTCCATGTGGTCGTGATAGAAGGCGGCCAGGCCGCCGACCACGCCACACATGATCGACATCGGGTGGGCGTCGCGACGGAAGCCCTTGTAGAAGTTGGCCAGCTGCTCATGGACCATGGTGTGGTTGCGCACGGTCCGCTCGAACTCTTCATATTGCTCGGCACTCGGCAGTTCGCCGAACAGCAGTAGGTAGGAGAGCTCGGGGAAGTTGGAGTGGGCGGCCAGTTGGTCGATGGGATAACCGCGATGCAGCAGGATGCCCTGGCCACCATCGATATAGGTAATGGCTGACTGGGTGGCGGAGGTTGCCATGAATCCCGGGTCATAGGTGAACAGGCCGGCCGCGCTCAGCGTGCGCACATCGATGACGTCGGGACCGGCCGTACCAGAATAGACCGGCAGCTCGATCGCTTCGTCCAGACCATCTATCGTCAAATGTGCTTTTCTGTCAGCCATGCTAGGCTCCTCATTGTCTGGTATAAGGCGATAAGTCCTTGACTCGCTTGTCACGCGGGCGGGAAAAAGTGGGCCCCACTATAGAATCGATCCAAGGATTGTCAATTCGCCATTCGGCTGGCCGCCTTGTGCAATCTTGATAGTTCTGTACTTGTTTTGTACAGTTATTGGTGCTTTGCATCATTGTGCGCCTTTCCCGTTGCGGGTCAAGGCGTAACTGCCGGGGCACCCGGCTGTCACCATTTGTCATGGTTGCGCCCAATCCCTATAATCCACCCCGCGCGACCGGCCGACACGTGTGGTCGTGCCGACTTGGCAGACGGCCGAGCCCTTCCTCAAAACCACCGCCCGCTCGGGCCCTAGCCCCGACGCACCCACAGCGGGCCAAGAGAGTGTGTAAAGAGCCGTGAATAGCAAACGACCCGTAAATCTCGATCTCAGCACGATCAAGTTCCCCCTCCCGGCACTAACGTCGATCACTCACCGCATCACCGGCATCCTCCTCTTCATCGGCTTGATCTTCGCCTTATGGGCGCTCGATACGTCGCTGTCTTCCCCGCAGGGGTTCGAGGCCGTGAGCGATGCGATCGCCCATAACTTCCTGGCCAAGCTGATTGCCTGGGGCCTGCTGTCCGCCCTGGCCTTTCACTTCGTGGCGGGCATCAAGCATCTGCTGATGGATGTAGATATCGGCGTGACCCTCGAGGGCGGTATCAAGAAAGCGCAGATCACCGTGGTGATCAGTGCCGTTCTGGTGATTCTGGCAGGAGTCTGGGTATGGTAACCAACATCACGAACTTCGGTCGTAGCGGCCTGTCCGACTGGCTGATTCAGCGCGTCTCGGCCGTCATCCTGGCGCTTTATACGCTCTTCATGGTCGGCTATCTGCTGCTGCACCCGAACCTGGACTACGCCACCTGGAGCGCTCTGTTCGGCGCCACCTGGATGCGCATCTTCTCGCTGCTCGCCTTCGTGTCGATCGCCGCCCACGCCTGGATCGGCCTGTGGACCGTGACCACCGACTACCTGAAGCCGACCGGCATTCGCGTCACCGCCCAGACCGTGATCATCCTGTCGATCTTTGTCTTTCTGGTGTGGGGCGTTCAAGTCCTGTGGGGAGCCTGATAAATGTCTAACATGCGTAGCCTGACCTTCGACGCAATCATCATCGGTGGCGGCGGCTCCGGCCTGCGTGCCGCCCTCGAGCTGGCCAAGTCCGGCAAGAAGACCGCGGTCCTCTCCAAGGTCTTCCCGACCCGCTCGCATACCGTGTCCGCCCAGGGCGGCATCACCTGCGCGATCGCCTCCGCCGACCCGAACGACGACTGGCGCTGGCACATGTACGATACCGTCAAGGGCGGCGATTACATCGCCGACCAGGACGCGGCCGAGTACATGTGTTCCGAAGGCCCCAAGTCGGTGTTCGAGCTCGAGCACATGGGTCTGCCGTTCTCCCGTTTCGATAACGGCCGCATCTACCAGCGTCCGTTCGGCGGCCAGTCCAAGGACTTCGGCAAGGGCGGCCAGGCCGCGCGTACCTGTGCCGCCGCCGACCGGACCGGTCACGCCCTGCTGCACACGCTTTATCAGAATAATCTGAAGAACAATACCACCTTCCTCAACGAGTGGTATGCGGTCGATCTGGTCAAGAACGCCAACGGTGACGTGGTGGGCTGTATCGCCATGTGCATCGAGACCGGCGAAGTGGTGCACGTCAAGTCCAAGGCCACGGTGTTGGCCACCGGCGGTGCGGGCCGTATCTATGCCTCTACCACCAATGCCCTGATCAACACTGGCGACGGCATCGGCATGGCCCTGCGGGCCGGCTTCCCGATGCAGGACATGGAGATGTGGCAGTTCCACCCGACCGGCATCTACGGCGCCGGCACCCTGGTCACCGAGGGTTGTCGAGGCGAGGGTGGCTACCTGATCAACAAGGACGGCGAGCGCTTCATGGAGCGCTATGCGCCGAACGCCAAGGACCTGGCCGGCCGCGACGTGGTCGCCCGTTCCATGGTCATGGAGATCCTCGAGGGTCGTGGCTGCGGCGAGAAGGGCGATCACGTCTTCCTGAAGCTCGATCACCTGGGTGAGGAAGTCCTCGGCAAGCGCCTGCCGGGCATCGTCGAGCTGTCCAAGACCTTCGCTCACGTCGATCCGGCCAAGGAGCCGATCCCGGTCGTGCCGACCTGCCACTACATGATGGGCGGTATTCCGACCAACGTGCACGGTCAGGCGATCATGCAGGACGAGGACGGCAACGACCAGATCGTCAACGGCCTGTTCGCCTGTGGCGAGGCAGCCTGCGTGTCGGTCCACGGTGCCAACCGCCTGGGCGGCAACTCGCTGCTCGACCTGGTGGTGTTCGGTCGCGCCGCCGGCATGTACATCGAGAGCGCCCTGAACGAGGGCATCGAGTACCTCGACCCGACCGAGTCCGACATCGATGCGGCCATGACGCGCCTGAATCGCTGGAACGAGTCCAATGGTGGCGAGTCGGTGCCGGCCCTCAAGGCCGAGTTGCAGGAGATCATGCAGAGCGCCTTCGGCGTTTTCCGTCAGGAAGACAACATGCAGGAAGGCGTCAAGAAGCTGGCCGATCTGCGCGAGCGGATCAAGAACGCTCACCTGGGCGACAAGTCCAATGCCTTCAACACCGCGCGTGTCGAGGCCCTGGAACTCGATAACCTGATGGAAGTGGCCGAGGCCACCGCGATCTCCGCGCTGGAGCGCAAGGAAAGCCGTGGTGCGCACTCCCGTTACGACTATCCGGACCGTGACGATGTCAACTGGCTGAAGCATTCGCTGTTCTTCCCGGCCACCAAGACGCTGGGCAAGCGCGACGTGAACTTCAAGCCGAAGACCGTCGACACCTTCGAGCCGAAAGTCCGTACCTACTAAGGGGGTCCACGATGTCCATGCTTCAGGTATCCGTCTACCGATACAATCCGGAAACCGACTCCGCGCCCTACATGCAGGAGTTCCAGGTGGACACTCAGGGCCGCGATGTGATGGTTCTGAATGTCCTGGCCATGATCAAGGAGCAGGATAGCTCCATGGCCTATCGTCGCAGCTGCCGGGAAGGGGTCTGTGGCTCCGACGGCATGAACATGAACGGCAAGAACGGCCTGGCCTGCATCACGCCGCTGTCCGAGGTGGTCAAGGACGGCAAGCTGACCCTGCGCCCGCTGCCGGGCCTGCCGGTCATCCGTGACCTGGTCGTCGACATGGCGCTGTTCTACAAGCAGTACGAGCGCATCCAGCCGTACCTGCAGAACGACGAGCCGGCGCCGGCCATCGAGCGCCTGCAGTCGCCGGAGGATCGCGACAAGCTCGATGGCCTCTACGAATGCATCCTGTGCGCCTGCTGCTCGACCTCCTGCCCGTCGTTCTGGTGGAACCCGGACAAGTTCGTCGGCCCGGCAGGCCTCCTGCAGGCCTATCGCTTCCTGGCCGATTCCCGCGACGAGGCGACTCGCGAGCGTCTGGCCGAGCTCGAAGATCCGTTCAGCGTGTTCCGCTGCCGCGGCATCATGAACTGTGTGGCGGTCTGTCCGAAGGGACTCAACCCGACACGGGCGATCGGCAAGATCCGCGAGATGCTGCTGGCGAATGCCACTTAAATCGTCGCGCTCGTCTTGCTATGATGGGCGCCGTTCTCTGGCCGCGGCCATATGCCGCGGCTGAGCCGGCCCCGTCGTCAAGAGCCGGTGCCCCGTGCACCGGCTCTTGACGATCGTGACCTGGGCCTTCGGCTCATGCCGAGGCTCGCCGGATCAAGACATAAGCCCAACCGGCAGGGCAACAGTCACGCCGATGCGGCGATGCCGTAGATGGCGCCGATAACACCCCATCAGTGCAGGGTGACCGAGAGATGCAAGAAGGCATAATGGAGTTGATGTGGCGCACTTCCCATGTCAGTGGCGGTAATGCCCACTATGTGGAAGCGCTCTACGAACAGTACCTCGTCGATCCAAACGCTGTCCCCGACGAGTGGCGCAATTACTTCGATCAATTGCCCCGCCCGGAAGGCAGCCCCTCCCAGGACATTCCGCTTAGTCCGATTCGCGACCAGTTCTATCAGCTTGCCAAGTCCCCGCGCAGCGCACAGGCCGCGCCCGGCGTCGACAGCGGCGAGAGCAAGAAGCAGGTCAAGGTCCTTCAGCTGATCAATGCGTATCGCTTTCGTGGCCACCAGAAGGCCGATATCGATCCCCTGAATCTGCGCAGTCAGGTGCCGGTGCCGGATCTCGATCTGTCCTTCCACCAGCTGACGCAAGCCGATCTGGACACCGAGTTCCAGACAGGCTCGTTTTTCCTGGGCAAGGACAAGGCGCCGCTCAAGGAGATCGTGGGTGCCCTGGAGCAGACTTACTGTCGCTCCATCGGCTGCGAGATCATGCATATCGTCGACACCGAAGAGAAACGCTGGCTGCAGCAGCGCTTCGAATCGGTGCGCTCCAAGCCCAAGTTCAGCCCGGACGTGCGCAAGCATGTGCTCGAGCGGCTGACCGCGGCCGAAGGGCTGGAAAGCTACCTGGCGTCCAAGTACCCGGGCACCAAGCGTTTCGGTCTCGAGGGCGGCGAGAGCTTCATCCCGATGATGGATGAGATCATCCAGCGGGCCGGCAGCTATGGCACCAAGGAAGTCGTCATCGGCATGGCGCACCGTGGTCGCCTCAACCTGCTGGTCAATATCCTGGGCAAGAGCCCCTCCGAGCTGATCGAGGAATTCGACGGCAAGAAGGTAATCTCCCAGGGCTCCGGCGACGTCAAGTATCACCAGGGCTTCAGCTCGAACGTGATGACGGCGGGCGGCGAAGTGCATCTGGCGCTGGCGTTCAACCCGTCGCATCTGGAAATCGTGTCTCCGGTGGTCGAGGGCTCGGTGCGGGCCCGTCAGGACCGTCGCGACGACAGCGACGGCAGCAAGGTGCTGCCGATCAATATCCATGGTGACGCGGCCTTCGCAGGGCAAGGCGTGGTCATGGAAACCTTCCAGATGTCACAGACCCGTGCCTACAAGACCGGCGGCACGGTGCACATCGTGATCAACAACCAGGTCGGTTTCACCACCTCCCATCCTGGCGACACGCGCTCTACCGAGTACTGCACCGATATCGCCAAGATGGTCCAGGCGCCGATCTTCCACGTCAACGGCGACGATCCGGACGCGGTGCTGCACGCTACCCAGGTGGCCATCGACTACCGCCACCAGTTCAAGCGTGACGTGGTCATCGATCTGGTCTGCTACCGCCGCCGCGGCCACAATGAGGCCGACGAGCCGTCCGGCACTCAGCCGATGATGTACCAGAAGATCAAGAACCATCCGTCGGCTCGCACGCACTTCGTCAATCGTCTGGTCGACGATGGCGTCATCAGCGAAGACGAAGCCAAGGCGCTGATGGAGAAGTACCGCGACGACCTGATGGCCGGCAACCATGTGGCCAACGCCCTGGTCAAGGAGCCGAATACCTCGCTGTTCGTCGACTGGGCACCGTATCTGGGCCACGAGTGGACCGGCGATGCCGATACCACTGTCGACATGAAGCGCATGCAGCAGCTCGCCCACAAGATGTGCGAGGTGCCGGACGGCATTCAGGTCCAGCGGCAGGTCGCCAAGATCTATGAAGACCGACGCAAGATGGTGGCCGGTGGCATGGCGCTGAACTGGGGCTTCGCCGAAACCCTGGCCTACGCCACGCTGCTCGATCAGGGCCATCCGATCCGCATCACCGGTCAGGATTGTGGCCGCGGCACCTTCTCCCACCGCCATGCGGTGGTCCATAACCAGAAGGACGGCAGCACCTATGTGCCGCTAGAGCATATCGCCGACGGTCAGCCGCGCTTCACCATCCACGACTCCTTCCTCTCGGAAGAAGCCGTGCTGGCCTTCGAGTACGGCTACTCCACCACCGTGCCCAATGCGCTGAACGTCTGGGAGGCCCAGTTCGGGGACTTTTTCAACGGCGCTCAGGTGGTGGTCGACCAGTTCATCTCCTCCGGTGAGACCAAGTGGGGTCGGCTGTGTGGCCTGACCATGCTGCTGCCCCATGGCTACGAGGGTCAGGGCCCCGAGCACTCCTCGGCCCGTCTCGAGCGCTTCCTGCAGCTGTGTGCCGAGCACAACATGCAGGTCTGCGTGCCGACCACGCCGGCCCAGATCTTCCACCTGCTGCGTCGCCAGGTGATTCGTCCGCTGCGCAAGCCGCTGGTGGTGATGTCGCCGAAGAGCCTGCTGCGCCACAAGGAAGCCACTTCCACCCTCGAGGAACTGGCTCACGGCAAGTTCCAGATGGTGCTGCCCGACCAGGGCAAACTCGAGGCCGAGAAGGTCAAGCGGGCGGTGCTGTGTGCCGGCAAGGTCTACTACGATCTCGCCGCCTACCGCGCCGAGAACGAGCGGGAAGACACCGCGGTGGTGCGCGTCGAGCAGCTCTATCCCTTCCCCAAGGAAGAGCTGCAGGCGGCCCTCAAGGCGTATCCGAACCTCGAGCAGGTCGTCTGGTGTCAGGAAGAACCGCTCAACCAGGGCGCCTGGTACCAGAGCCAGCATCACATGCGGGCTGTCGCCGACATGCTGCGCGATGGCATGGGGCGCGACCTGAAGTTCGCCGGTCGTCCTGCCTCCGCGGCGCCGGCCGCCGGCTACATGTCCGTGCACGTAGAACAGCAGCGCCAACTGGTGGACGACGCCTTCAACGCCTGAAGGCGTCCCCACCGGACGAGAGAGAATACATAAGGGAAATTCAATGGCTACCGAGATCAAAGCGCCTACCTTTCCGGAATCCGTTGCCGAGGGCAGCGTCGCTGCCTGGCACAAGAAGCCGGGTGACAGCGTCGAGCGTGACGAGCTGATCGTCGAAATCGAGACCGACAAGGTGGTGCTCGAGGTCGTGGCACCCGAGGCGGGCACCCTGAGCGAGATCAAGGCCGAAGAGGGCGACACCGTCGCCTCCGAACAGGTCCTGGGCATGCTCGGTGCCGCCGGTGAGGCCAAGGCCGCACCGAAGGCGGAAGAAAAGAGCGACGCAGCGCCGGCTCCCAAGGCCGCAGCGTCCGGCAAGACCCACGACGTCAAGGCCCCGACCTTCCCGGAGTCCATCCAGGAAGGCACCGTGGCGACCTGGCACAAGCAGGTCGGTGAAGCGGTCAAGCGTGACGAAGTGCTGGTCGACATCGAGACCGACAAGGTGGTGCTCGAGGTCGTCGCGCCCGCCGATGGTGCCCTCAGCGAGATCAAGGCCGAGGAAGGCGCCCAGGTCGAGTCCGAGGCTGTGCTGGCCACCTTCGCCGAAGGCGCCGGCGGCGATGCCGCGCCAGCGGCCGAGGCGAGTGCCTCTGCCGATGAAGGCAGCGACGACCAGGGCAGTGACGAAAAGGTCGGCGACAAGATCCTCGCCCCGGCGGCACGCAAGATGGTCGCCGAGCATGACCTGGACGTGGCCAAGATCGAAGGCACCGGCAAGGGTGGTCGTGTGCTGAAGGAAGATGTCCAAAAGGCCGTCAAGGAAGGCAGCGCCAAGAAGTCCAAGGCCCCGGCCGCCGCAGCCGCCCCGGCACCTGCCGCTCCGGTCGCCGAAGGCGAGCGTCCCGAGAAGCGCGTGCCGATGAGCCGCCTGCGCAAGACCATCGCCAAGCGCCTGGTCGAGGCTCAGCAGACCGCTGCCATGCTCACCACCTACAACGAGGTGGATATGGGCGCGGTCATGGACCTGCGGGCCCAGTACAAGGACACCTTCCTCAAGGCGCACGACACCAAGCTCGGCTTCATGGGCTTCTTCGTCAAGGCGGCCTCCGAGGCGCTCAAGCGCTTCCCGGACGTCAACGCCTCCATCGACGGCGGCGACATCGTCTACCACGGTTATCAGGATATCGGCGTCGCCGTCTCCACCGATCGTGGCCTGGTCGTGCCGGTGCTGCGTGACACCGACAGCATGAAGATCGCCGATGTCGAGAAGACTATCGTCGACTTCGGCAAGCGGGCCCGGGCTGGCAAGCTCGGCATCGACGAGATGCAGGGCGGCACCTTCACCATCACCAACGGTGGCATCTTCGGTTCGCTGATGTCGACGCCGATCCTCAACCCGCCGCAGACTGCGATCCTTGGCATGCACAAGATCCAGGAACGTCCGATGGCGGTGAACGGCAAGGTCGAGATTCGCCCGATGATGTACCTCGCCGTGTCATACGATCACCGCATGATCGATGGCAAGGACGCGGTCCAGTTCCTGGTCACCATCAAGGAACTGCTCGAGGACCCGGCACGCCTGCTGCTCGATATCTGAGCCGGCGTGACGCCAAGGATTCAAGCGAACCGACAACAGGAAGGAAAGCATGGCCGATAAATTCGATCTGATCGTCATTGGTGCTGGCCCCGGTGGCTATGTCGCCGCCATTCGTGCCGCCCAGCTGGGCCTGAAGACCGCGTGCGTCGAGAAGTGGATCGGCAAGGACGGCAAGACCGTGCACGGCGGTACCTGCTTGAACGTGGGCTGCATCCCGTCCAAGGCGCTGCTCGAGGCCTCCCACAAGTTCGTCGAAGCGCAGCACGACTTCGACGACATGGGTATCCAGGCGGGCGACGTCACCATGGACGTCAAGAAGATGATGGCCCGCAAGGACAAGATCGTGAAGAACCTGACCGGCGGCATCGCCGGCCTGTTCAAGGCCAACGGCGTGACCGCCCTGGAGGGCCTGGGCAAGGTGCTCTCCAGCAAGCAGGTCGAGGTCAGCAAGGACGGCGAGAAGGCCGTCTATGAAGCCGATAACATCGTCATCGCCTCCGGCTCCGTGCCGGTCGAGATCCCGCCGACCCCGCTCACCGAGGGCCTGATCGTCGATTCCACCGGCGCGCTGGAGTTCGACGAGACGCCCAAGCGCCTCGGCGTGATCGGCGCCGGCGTGATCGGCCTCGAGCTTGGCAGCGTGTGGAACCGTCTGGGCTCCGAGGTCACCGTCCTCGAGGCCATGGACAGCTTCCTGCCGATGGTCGATCAGGCCGTCGCCAAGGAAACTCAGAAGCTGCTCAAGAAGCAGGGCATGGACATCAAGCTGGGCGCCCGGGTCACCGGCTCCGAGATCAAGGACAACGAGGTCGTCGTCAAGTACGCCGACAGCGAGGGCGACAAGGAGATCACCTTCGACAAGCTGATCGTCTGCGTCGGCCGCCGTCCCTACACCCAGGGCCTGCTGGGCGACGATGCCGGGGTCAAGCTCGACGAGCGTGGCTTCATCTTCGTCGACGATCACTGCCGCACCAGCGTGCCGGGCGTCTACGCCATCGGTGACGTGGTGCGCGGCCCGATGCTGGCCCACAAGGCGTCCGAAGAAGGTATCATGGTCGCCGACATCATCGCCGGCCATAAGGCCGAGATGAACTACGACGCCATCCCCAGCGTCATCTATACCTTCCCGGAAGTCGCCTGGGTGGGCATGAACGAGCAGGAAGCCAAGGCGGCCGGCATCGAGGTCAAGTCCGGCTCCTTCCCGTTCGCGGCCAGCGGTCGCGCCATGGCCAACAATGCCACCGAGGGCATGGCCAAGGTGATCACCGATGCCGAGACCGACCGCGTGCTGGGCATGCACATCGTCGGCCAGCATGCCGGCGAGATGATCGCCCAGGGCGTGATTGCCATGGAATTCGGCTCCAGCGCCGAGGATCTGGCGCTGACCTGCTATGCGCATCCGACCATGTCGGAAGCCGTGCACGAGGCCGCCCTGGCGGTCGACGGTCACGCCATCCACATGGCCAATCGCAAGAAGCGCAAGTAAGTCGTCGAACAACGAGCGCCGCCTTCCCGAGCGGCGCCTCGCCCCGGCCGGTCCGGGGCGAACGGGGATGACCTGGCCCGCTACAGTCGTGGCGGGCCACGGTCATCGTTCGAGTCAAATGCAACCAATGGCATGACACGATGAACCTTCACGAGTATCAGGGCAAACAGCTGTTTGCCGATTATGGTCTGCCGGTATCCAAGGGCTTTGCCGTGGATACCCCGGAAGAAGCAGCAGAAGCCTGCAAGAAGATCGGCGGTGACAAGTGGGTCGTCAAGGCCCAGGTCCACGCCGGTGGCCGCGGCAAGGCCGGCGGCGTCAAGCTGATCAAGAGCCCGGAAGAAGCCCAGGCGTTCGCCGAGCAGTGGCTGGGCAAGAACCTGGTGACCTTCCAGACCGACGAGCACGGTCAGCCGGTTGCCAAGATCCTGGTCGAGAACTGCACCGACATCGCCAACGAGCTGTACCTGGGCGCCGTCGTCGACCGCACCACCCGTCGCGTGGTGTTCATGGCCTCCACCGAAGGCGGTGTGGAGATCGAGAAGGTCGCCGAGGAAACCCCGGAGAAGATCCTCAAGGCCGAGATCGATCCGCTGGTCGGCGCGCAGCCGTATCAGGCGCGTGAGCTCGGCTTCGCCCTGGGCCTGAACAAGGAACAGATCAAGCAGTTCACCAAGATCTTCCTGGGCCTGTCGAAGCTGTTCCACGACAAGGATCTCGCCCTGCTCGAGATCAACCCGCTGGTGATCACCGACGAAGGCAACCTGCACTGCCTCGACGCCAAGCTCGGCCTGGACGGCAACGCCCTCTACCGTCACCCGGACCTGCAGGCCATGCAGGACCCGTCTCAGGAAGACGCGCGTGAAGCCGAAGCGGCCGCCTGGGAGCTGAACTACGTGGCCCTCGACGGCAACATCGGTTGCATGGTCAATGGCGCTGGCCTGGCCATGGGCACCATGGACATCGTCAACCTGAACGGCGGCAGCCCGGCCAACTTCCTCGACGTGGGCGGTGGCGCCACCAAGGAGCGCGTGGCGGAAGCGTTCAAGATCATCCTGTCCGACGACAACGTCAAGGCCGTACTGGTCAACATCTTCGGCGGCATCGTGCGTTGCGACATGATCGCCGAGGGCATCATCGGTGCCGTCGAGCAGGTCGGCGTGAACGTGCCGGTCGTGGTACGTCTGGAAGGCAACAACGCCGAGCTGGGTGCCGAGAAACTGGCGTCCAGCGGTCTGAACATCATCGCTGCTACCAGCCTGACTGACGCGGCACAGCAGGTCGTCAAGGCAGCGGAGGGCAAGTAATGAGTATCCTGATCGATAAGAACACCAAGGTCATCTGCCAGGGCTTCACCGGTGGCCAGGGGACATTCCACTCCGAACAGGCCATCGCCTACGGCACCCAGATGGTCGGCGGCGTGACCCCGGGCAAGGGCGGCCAGGAGCACCTGGGCCTGCCGGTGTTCAACACCGTCAAGGAAGCCGTCGCCGCGACCGGCGCCGAAGCGTCCGTGATCTACGTGCCGGCACCGTTCTGCAAGGATTCCATCCTTGAAGCCGCCAACGGTGGCATCAAGCTGATCGTCTGCATCACCGAAGGCATCCCGACACTCGACATGCTCGATGCCAAGGTCAAGTGCGACGAGCTGGGCGTGCGCCTGATCGGCCCGAACTGCCCGGGCGTCATCACCCCGGGCGAGTGCAAGATCGGCATCATGCCGGGCCACATCCACCAGCCGGGCAAGGTCGGTATCGTGTCGCGCTCCGGCACCCTGACCTACGAAGCCGTCAAGCAGACCACCGACCACGGCTTCGGCCAGTCCAGCTGCGTCGGCATCGGCGGTGACCCGATCCCGGGCTCCAACTTCATCGATATCCTCGAGATGTTCGAGAAGGACCCGCAGACCGAAGCGATCGTCATGATCGGCGAGATCGGCGGCACCGCCGAGGAAGAAGCCGCGGCCTACATCAAGGCCAACGTTTCCAAGCCGGTGGTCGCCTACATCGCGGGCGTCACTGCGCCTCCCGGCAAGCGGATGGGCCACGCCGGCGCCATCATCTCCGGCGGCAAGGGCACGGCCGACGAGAAGTTCGGCGCCCTGGAAGCGGCGGGCGTCAAGACCGTGCGCTCCCTGGCCGACATCGGCGATGCCCTGAAGCAGGTCACCGGCTGGTAAGCCAGCGACCCGCCTCATGGCACAAGGGCACCCCTCGGGGTGCCCTTTTTTGTGTCCGGACCGGTTGTGATGGCTGGAGTGGGCCTGCTAGCCGCTGGCCAGGCAGCAGCGATCGCGTCCGCGCCGCTTGGCCTCCAGCAGGGCCTGGTCGGCGCGGTGGATGGTCTCGCGGTACTCTTCCTGAGAACGATGTTCGGCAATGCCGATACTGACGGTGACGGCCATCGTTCGTCCCGTGGCGTCCTGGGTCAGGTCGAGCTCGCGCAGTTGGTGGCTCAGGCGTTCGACCAGGGTCTCGCCCCGATCCAGATCGGTATCCGGCAGCACCACCAGGAACTCCTCGCCTCCCCAGCGCCCGCAAAGGTCGCTGGTTCGCACCGCGGCCTGGAGTGCACGGGCGAGGGCCACCAGCACCCGATCTCCGGCGGTGTGGCCATAGCGGTCGTTGATGCGCTTGAAGTGATCGATATCGACCACGGCCACGCAGAAGGGCCGCGCGTCTTGCGCGCTTGCCTCGGTGATCCGGCCAAGCTGATGGTGCAGGCGCCGGCGGTTGGCCAGGCCGGTCAGGGGGTCATGACTCGAGGCGTCTTCCAGGGCCTGGTTACGCTCGTGCAGCAGGTCCTGGAAGCGGTCGGCGATGCGCGACAGCTTGCGCTGACGCCGCTGCTGCCGCTCCAGTTGGAAGCGCGTGGAATGGAGATCCTTCCGGGCACTCTCCTGAAAGCCGTCGGCGATGCTGATCAGCCGCTCCAAGCGGTCGCACTGGAGCAGGTGGTGGCGATAGAGCCGCTGCAGTGCCGAATGCAGCGGGTGCTCCCGGTGGATCTCTTCGCCGAGCAGGGCCGCGATCTCGTCCAGCAGTGCCTGGTCGCGTTGGCTCACGCCGGCTCTCCCAGCGGCCGGATGGCGAAGGGGAAGCTGCAGTCTTCCTTGAACTCCTCGGCCAGCTCGGCGATGCGGTCATTGCGGGGGTCGTACTGCCAGGTGACGGTCGTCTCGCGGCCCTTCTGGTGGGCGTCTTCGAGCAGGTCGAAGACATCCATCATCGCCTTGACCGAGCTGGTATTGAGATAGACGAGTTCCAGCGAGAGGTTGAGGGGAGCGGACGAGCGCTCAAGGAAGGCCTCGACCCAGTCGATGACCTGGCTGAATAGCTCAAAGGAGTTCTCCGGGTAGGAGTCGCCCTGCATGTAGAGGCGCCCGCGTTGCCAGTCGCTGTGGATCGCGGGAGTGGAGACGCTGCCGGGAAGGTTCAGATCATGGCTCATGGCGAGGGACCGTTCAGATGGTGGCTGTCAGGCTAAATAAACTGCGACCGGAGGGCAACGGCTGGAGCCGGGCCTCCAGTGGGCGGGACGACTTGCGTGCCATGTCGATCAGGCCAAGGCCCGCGCCGCTGGGTGCGGCCTCGTCCCGGGGGCGGCGCAACTGCGTCTTGTAGGCGCGCTTGAGTTCGGCGGCATCCAGCCCGGCCAGGTGCTCCACGGCCTCGACCAGGCGCCTGCCGTCGGCGTTCTCCACCAGGTTGCCGGCCGAGACCAGATAATGCTCCTGGTCGTCGCGGGCCACGGCGATGGTGGCGGTGGCCTCCGCCTCGTCGTAGCCATGGAGACGGGCGTAATGACGTATGTTCTGGGTCATCTCGATATAGACGGCGAAGACGTCCATGGCCGCCGGCGGCGCGGCGGCCTGGCTGTTCAGGTAGTTTCGCAGGGCATGCCCGATCTCCTCGATCAGGCTGCGCGAGATCGGGCCGTTGAAGCACAGCATGATGCGCTGTTGTAGATAATTGTCGCGCAGGCTCAGCAGATCCATGATGTCTCCGGGTCAGGTACTCGATGCAGGGCGGGACCGAGGCTGCCCTGTTCGGGAAGCCGTATCGAAACTAAAGCACAGCAGGGTGATGTCATCACGCTGGACATGCTCACCGCGATAGGCATCCAGCTCGGCTTCGAAGGCGAGAATCTGTGCATCAAGCGGGGCCTTGGCGTGACGTTGCAACATGGCCTCGAAGCGACGATTGCCGAAGCCGAAGCCATGCTCGCCTCCGGCCTGGTCGAGGAAGCCGTCAGAGCAGAGTGTATAGGTCCAGCCCCGATGCAGCGGCATGCGCTGGTTCTCGTAGGTCATGGCCCGTTTTTGGCCCAGGGCACGCTTGCCACCGGCGTGGACTCGCAAGCGCTCGCCATCGCTTTCATAGAGTGACATCTTGGCCCCGGCGAAGGTCAGTTGTTCGGCGCCATGCTCGACCCATACCAGGCCCACGTCCATGTTGGTGGCGATGGAAGAGGGCAAGGTTTCCCGATGCAGGGTGGCACGGTTCTGACGGTCGGTCTCGTTGAGAATGGCCGCCGGGTCATCCGCACCGACCTTAAGAATGGCATTGTCGATGATCGCCCGGGCCAGCATGGTCATCAGCGACCCCGGCACCCCATGACCGGCGCAGTCGATGACGCCCATCAGGTAGCCGTGATCGGTGGCGCGAAAGACATAGAAGTCGCCGCCCACCTGGTCACGAGGACGCCACAGCACCGCATGATGAGCGGCCAGCTGGGTCTCCATCTGTCGACGGGGCAGAATGGCGCGCTGGATGATGCTGGCATACTCCAGGGAGGCGTCGATCTGGCGTCGGGCGGCGGCCATCTCGGCGTTGGTGGCCTCGAGGTCGCGGGTGCGATGGTGAACTTTGTCTTCTAGCTCCTGAGTGTGGCGCTCCACCCGACGGGCCATGTGGGCGAAGGCGCGTGACAGCTCGCCTATTTCGTCGCCGCGCTCGGTGGGGAGATGATTGTTGTAGTCACCGTCGGCGATCGCCTGCGCCGAATGCTGGAGTCGGCGCAGGGGCGCCAGGATCAGGCGGTCGATGCCATAGGCGAAGCCGGCCATCAGGATGGCGAGGATCAGCGCCAGGGCGCCCAGCAGCGGCCAGAGCCAGCTGCCCTCGAAGAGGTGAGCGCTCTTCAGGTCCAGGGACGATACCATCAGCCACTTCAGCTCGGGGAGGTAGCCCACCGTGACCAGGCGCGGCTCGCCCTCCAGCAGGAGATCCAGGGAGCGTACCTCACCGGGGCGTTGGCGAGCCTCGCCCATCGCCGCCTCCAGCTGGGTGCGCTGCTCGGCCGTACCGAGCAGGGCCTGCAGGCGTGGAGTGCTGTCGTCGAGCTCGGTCTGGGCGCCGGAGCCCAGCGCCAGCCGGTCATAGTCGGGATGCGCCTGGATGGCGCCACGGGGATCGACGATCATCGGGGTCAGGCCGGGAGCGCTCTGACGCAGGAAGTCATCGAGGAAGCGGCTCAGGTCGAGTCCGCCGCCGGCCAGGCCGAGGGGGCGGCCATCCTCCAGGATCTTGACGTTGAACCAGACCTTAGCCAGATCCAGTTTGGTATCGACATTGACGTTGATGTTGTAGCCGATACCGCTGTCCATGGTCGCGAAGTACCAGGCGCTGTCCGGGTCCTCCGGGTCGAGCCGGTAGCGGGGCGAGCGGCTCTCGTGGGAGGCCTCATCGTTAAAGTAGTAGTGGCCTGTGGCATGATGGACGATGAAGTACGCTTGGCCGCTGAACTGGCGGCGAAACCCTTCCGCCTCACGGAAGAAGCGGTCGCGGCTGTCGGCGTCTTCGGGGGTGGCCAGCCACTCCCGGGTGACTACCGAGTCGGCGAAACGCTGCGACAGGGCGAGCTCTCGGGAGACCGGTGTCAGGATGCGCTGCATGTGCAGCAGGGTGTATTGCTCGGCGTAGCGGGTGCCGAAATGGTGGCGGACGTCGTCGATGGCTTGCCAGCCGATCAGCAAGGTCGGGATCAATGCGAGCAGAAAGGCAAATAACAGGCTCAGAGTGGACTGGCCGCGCAGCCCCCAGCGATGGGCCATGAACAGGTTCCCTTGCATCGGTTCCGGGGACTCGTTGAGAGGCCTGCTCGGCACCTTTTATTAGTATGCTCACGTAAGGTTGCCACAACCGATAGCAAACTACGACTGCCGGATAGGCCGACGGGGCCCCAGCGCGAGGGGGTGTGGCCGGCTGAGGTCGCCAGGTGGCGATGCCTGGCCTGCAGACAGGTGTGCACGCCACCACTGTCCGGGGCATGAAACATGGTGATGCCGGCGAGGTGCAGCGCCATCTCCTGTTGCCGGGGGCTCCGGCTCAAGAGTGGCGAGGCAATGCGATCGCTCGACGACTCGGGGGATAAGACGGAGGCGCAGACGAAAACGGCGACCCGGATGGGGTCGCCGTTTCGTTGCAGCGTGATGTAGCCTAAGGTCAGGCGGCTGGGCGGGCCACCAGCGAGCGAGTCTCCTCGCGAGCCTCGGTGAGGGCCACGCGAGTCATGTCGCCGAGCTTGAAGCGTTCTTCGCCCTCGATCTGGATGCGGCCTTCCTTGTCGTCGATCACCACCTTGTCACGCTCGCTGTGCATCAGCGGCGCCGGGATGAAGGCGGTCGCGCCGTTCTCGGTGAGGCGCACCCGCATGCCGCCGCGGTTGACGGCGATGATCTCGGCCTCGAACTCCTGCTGCTCCTTGGCCGCCTCGGTCAGGTAGCGTACATAGAGCCAGTCCTTGACGTCGCGCTCGGCCATGCGATTGAGGCGGCGACGCTCGGTGAGCTGCTCGGTCAGCGCCTGGCTGGCCTCGGCCGGGGCGCTCTCGCCCTTCAGCACCCGCTTGATCAGGCGATGGTTGACCATATCGCCGTACTTGCGGATCGGCGAGGTCCAGGTGGCGTAGGCGGCAAGGCCCAGGCCGAAGTGCGGGCCGGGCAGGGCAGACATGCTGGTGAAGCCCTGGAAGCGGCGCAGGCGCACGTCGAGCCAGGCATCGTCGCGGGCCTCGAGCTCGCGCTTGAGCTCGCGATAGCGCGGCAGCTCGAGCAGGGCCTCGCGTTCGACCTGGATATCCTGGGCGGCGAGGAACTCGTGGGCCGCATCGGCCTTCTCCGGCTCGAAGGCACGGTGCACGTTGAAGATGCCGTGACCCACCTTGTCCGCCAGCAGGTCGGCGCAGCAGGCGTTGGCCGCGATCATCGATTCCTCGATCATGCGGTTGGCGATGCGCCGTTCCTCGGTGCGGATGTTCAGCACGTTGCCGGCATCGTCCAGGTCGAAGACGTAGTCCGGGCGATCCTTGAACACCAGCGCGTTGGCGGCACGCCAGGCGCTGCGCGCCTCGGTCAGGTCGCGCAGGGCGGTGAGCTGCGGCGCGATGGCCTCATCCGGCGTCCAGTCGCCCTGACCCTCGATCCAGTCGGAGACCCGATCGTAGACCAGGCGTGACTTCGAGGTCATGGTCGCGGCGAAGAAGCGGTAGTCGCCCAGGTTGCCCTCGGCGTCGATGTCCAGCGCACAGGCCAGCACCGGGCGCTCCCGGCCTTCCCACAGCGAGCACAGGTCGTCGGCCAGCACTTCCGGCAGCATGGTGACGTTCTGGCCCGGCAGGTAGACGGTGAAGGCGCGGGTGCGCGCTTCCTGGTCGGCGGCATGGCGCTCGTCGACGTAGGCGGTGGGATCGGCGATCGCCACCGTCAGGCGCCAGCCGCCGTTGTCCAGGGTCTCGACGCGCAGGGCGTCGTCCATGTCGCGGGTCTTCTCGCCGTCGATGGTGAAGAAGGGCTCGGCGGTCAGGTCCTCGCGCTCGAGGCCCTCGTCGGCCATCGGCCAGTCGTCGCCGGCTTCCGGGGAGGCCTGCTCGAGGGCATGGCGGGCGAGCGTCACGCGCCAAGGCACCGCCGGGTTGTCGCTCTTGGCCACCAGCTCGTCGATCTGGGTGAAGAAGCCGCGGTCGCCCTCCTTCAGGGGGTGGCGCACCAGGCGGGCCACGACCCAGTCGCCATCGGCGATGCTGTCCTCGTCGAGGCTGCGCTTGATGCGCGCCTTGAGCACGTTCTTGACCGACGGGTGGTCGGGCACTACGGCCAGGCGGCCGTCACGCTTCTGGACCCGCGCCACGAAACGCTGCAGGCCGATCTCCAGCAGGGTATCCGGCTCGACCGAGGTCTTTTCGCCTTCCTCCTTGAGGACGGCCTGTACGCGGTCGCCGTGCAGCACCTGCTTCATGGCGGGGGGCGGCACGAAGTAGGAGTCGCCGTCGTCGGTTTCGAGGAAGCCAAAGCCCTTGTCGGTGGCCTTGATCACGCCCTCGACCCGGGGCGTGGTATCGCGGATCTGCTGCTTGAGCTGGGCAAGCATCGAGTTATTCTGAAGCATCGGACACTTTTGCATGGCGGGAAGAGTGGGGGCCACTATACGGATTTGGCCGCGCGGCGCCAATCGTGGCGCGGGGTTGTGGCGCGCTGTTCACGGCCAATCAAGGCCTTAGGCGCGACCTTGCGCCACGCTGGGCGCAGACAGCCATCGACTCCCTTGGGTATGCTGTCGACAGAGCCGCCAAGGAGTCCCCATGTCGCCACAGCTGATCGTCACCGACCTCGACCGTACCCTGCTCAACGCCAAGCATGATCTGGACGCGCACACCGTCGACACCTTCCAGGCCCTGGCCGAGCAGGGCCATCATCTGGCCATCGCCTCCGGACGCCACTACCGGGACATCCTGCCCCTGCGCGAGCGGCTCGGCGTGCAGGCACATATCATCAGCACCAACGGCGCCTACCTGCATGGCCCGGACGATGCCGTGCTGGCGACCCAGCATGTGCCACAGGCCCTGGCCCGGGAGCTGATCGCGCTCGAGCGCCCGGAGGGCATGCGCCTGAATCTCTATCGCGACGACGATTGGCTGATCGACGCCCCGGCGCCGGAGCTGCTCGCGCTGCATGCCCATACCGGCTTTGGCTACCGCGTGGCCGAGCCCGACGAGCTCGATGGCCTAGGCGTCGGCAAGGTGCTCTATATCGGCGAGCCCGCCGAGCTGGCCACCATCGAGGCGCAGGTGCGCGAGCGCCATGGCACGGCGCTGCACCTGACGTACTCCTTGCCCGGTTCGCTTGAGATCATGGCCGGTGGGGTCAACAAGGGCACCGCCCTGGCGCGACTGCTCGAGCGGCTGGGGCTGCCCGCCGAGGCCTGCCTGGCCTTCGGTGACAACCTCAATGACACCGAGATGCTGGACCTGGCCGGCCAGGCCTTCGTGATGGCCAACGCCCATCCCGAGCTGCCCGGGCGGGTGCCGCGAGCCACTCGCATCGGTCATCACGATGACGCCGCCGTCGCCAGGACGCTTCGCGAACGCCTGCTCGACTAGCAGCCCGGCGCGTCGGTCGCTCTGATGAACGATGGCTCTGATGATCGATGTCCCTGGCGATAGATGATCCCGATGATCGACCGGCTTGGGGGACGCGCTGGCCCTACCACCTTGGTCGCAATCATCTTGCCGGGCCATCATGGCATCCACCATGATCGCAGCAGACTGCCTTGAACTTCATCACGACCGGTCCGGGGGCGATACGCCCCCAGTCGGCGCCATGGATTCGGACTGCCATGCCTCTGCTGCGATACCTGCCGCAATGACCCATCCTCCCGCCACCCTGATCGTGGTCGACGACGACCCGGAAATCCGCGAGCTCTTGGCCGACTATCTCGGCCGCCACGGCTATCGCACCCTGGTGGCCGAAGATGCCGAGGCGCTGGAGGCACTGCTGGCCGGCGAGAGACCGGATCTGTTGATCGTCGATCTCATGCTGCCGGGCGACGATGGTTTTACGATCTGTCGCCGGGTGCGCCGCGACAGTGAGGTGCCGATCATCATGCTCACGGCAAGCGCCGACGAGACCGATCGCATCCTGGGTCTCGAGCTCGGCGCCGACGACTACATTGGCAAGCCCTTCAACCCCCGCGAGCTGCTGGCACGTATCAAGGCGGTGCTGCGCCGCACCCGCCGCCTGTCCGAGCAGGGCCCCGAATCGCACCCCGATCAGGCGCGGCTGGTGGCCTTCGGCGACTGGCGGCTCGATCGGGTGACCCGCGAGCTGATCGATGGCGACGGCGAGCGCAGCGCCCTGTCCGGCGCCGACTTCCAGCTGCTGCAGGTGTTCCTCGAACACCCCGAGCAGGTGCTGTCCCGGGAGGCGCTCTATGATCTGAGCCGCGGGCGGCCGGCACCGCCGCTGGACCGCTCCATCGACGTGCACGTCTGCCGGCTGCGCCAGCGGCTGGGCGAGGATGCCCAGCACTCCCAGCTGATCCGCACCGTGCGCGGCGCCGGCTATGTGCTGGCGACCCGGGTGGACGCGCTGACGTGAGCGAGGGGGCGGGCGCTAATCACGGCGAGGACTCGGGCGCTGACAGGAGCGCTTCATCTGGTGCTGATACCAGCGCGGCACCGGGCGCTGATAGGAGAAGCGAGGCATCGGGCGCTAACAAGAGCGCGGCACCGGGCGCTGATAAAAACCTCGACACGAACCCAGACACGCCCTGGCGGCGCCTGAGGCAGACCCTGGCCCGGGGGCTGCCGGGCAGCCTGCGCGGGCGCTTCGTGCTGATCATGCTGGTCGGGGTGCTCGGCGCGCAGCTTTCAAGCTACGCGCTCTGGACCCATCAGGCCCGGGACAGCCGCCTCGAACAGGTCGACGAGCTTTCCCGCAACGTCGCCTACAGTGTTGCCTCCACGGTGCGCTTCTTCCGTTCCTTGCCGGTCGATTATCGTCATATCGTGCTCGATCAGCTGCGCGACATGGGCGGCACACGCTTCTTCGTCAGCATCAACGACCACCGTATTCCCGTAAAGGACATCGGCCAGGGGCCCGCCCAGGCGGTGGTGATCGACAACTTCCACGAGATCCTCGCCTCCGAGCTCGGCGTCGACGACGCCCGGGTGGAATTCTCCTCGCCGGACACCCTGCGCCTGCTCAACAACGAGGTGCTGCTGCACGATCTGCCGCCCCGCTGGGGCGGGCATAGCCTGCTGCTCGATCCCATCGATCCGCCGATCCTCGTCGTGCAGCTACCGCTGGGGGCCCAGGGCTGGCTGTACGTGGCGACCCTGCTGCCGGTGCCGGAGCTGTTCGAGGAGGGCTGGCTGTCCGGCGAGCGGCTTTTCGCGGCGCTGATCGTGCTGCTGACGGTGATCGGGCTTTCGCTGCTCGGCATTCGTAGCGCCACCCGGCCGCTGGCTCGGCTGGCGAGGGCCGCTCGCCAGCTCGGCGATGACCTGGATAGCCCACCGCTTCGCGAGACGGGTCCCCGCGAGGTGGCGGGTACGGCGGTGGCCTTCAACCGCATGCAGCAGCGCATCCAGCACCAGGTCGAGGAGCGCGAGCGGCTCTTCACGGCGATTTCCCACGATTTAAAGACCCCCCTGACGCGCATGCGACTGCGCGCCGAGATGCTCGAGGACGAGCATCAGCGCGAGCGCTTCTGTGCCGCCCTCGACGAGCTGGATCTGCTGGTCAAGGGAGCCCTGGCGTCGGTCAGGGGGCTCGACCTGCACGAGGCCATCGAGCCGGTCGATGTCCGTGCGCTGCTCGATGGCCTCGCCGAGGAGATGGCCCTGCAGGGCGGCGAGGTGACGGTCAGCGGACGGGCCAGGCCGCTTGCCGCCAAGCCCCTGGCGTTCAAGCGCTGCCTGGCCAACCTCTTGGAGAATGCCGTCTTCTATGGAAAGCGCGCCGAGGTGCATCTCGAGGACAGTGCAGCGAGGCTCAGGATCACCCTGCGTGATCATGGCCCCGGCATTCCCGAGGGACAGCGCGAGCGCGTCTTCGCACCCTTCGTGCGCCTCGAGCCTTCGCGGAGCCGACACACCGGAGGTAGTGGCCTGGGGCTCGGCATCGCCCGGCACATCCTGCGTGCCCATGGCGGGGAGATGAGGCTTGCCAATCATCCCGGCGGTGGCCTGGTGGTGACGCTTGAAGTGTCACGCCACCCTGATCATGACGAATTGGCATGACGCCGAATAGGGCTGATGTGACGTCAAGCTGGGGGCAAGGAGGCGATCTTGGTGGTATATACCTTGGTACTATAAACAATAGTTTAATCAATGGTTTATATATTTCAGCCGTGTAAGAAACCCGCAACACTATCCAGCACTAGGTAACCCCCGGGCGGGTCGTAGATGGGGTAGCGTGTCATCAGCCGCGAGTGAATCGGCTCACGACAATCAATAACAATGGATGGAGACACGCCCCATGCGCTCACTGCTGCGTTTCCCGCTCAGAAAGTCCCTGCTCGGCCTCGCCGTTGGCGGCGCCCTGGCCTCGGCCCCGGTGCAGGCTGGTGAAGTCGAGGTGCTGCACTGGTGGACCTCCGGCGGCGAGGCCCGCGCCGCCAATGTATTGAAGGACCTGATGGAGGCCGAAGGCCACGCCTGGAAGGACTTCGCCGTGGCCGGTGGGGGCGGCGAGACCGCCATGACGGTGCTCAAGTCCCGCGCCATGTCCGGCAATCCGCCCTCGGCAGCCCAGATCAAGGGCCCGGAGATCCAGGAGTGGGGCGAACTTGGCCTGCTCGGCAACCTCGACGACGTGGCCAAGGCCGAGGACTGGGAGGGCCTGCTGCCCGAGGTGGTCGCCGACATCATGCGTCACGATGGTCAATACGTGGCGGTGCCGGTCAACGTGCACCGGGTCAACTGGCTGTGGGCCAATCCCGAGGTGCTCAGTGAGGCCGGTGTCGAGGTGCCGACCAGCCTCGATGAGATGTTTGCGATCGCCGACGAGCTGCGCGCCGCGGGCGTCATTCCGCTGGCGCACGGCGGTCAGCCCTGGCAGGACGCCACGGTGTTCGAGACCGTGGTGCTGGCCGAGGCCGGTACCGACTTCTATCGCCGCGCGCTGGTCGAGCTCGATCCCGAGGCGCTCAACAGCGAGACCATGGTCGATGCCCTGACCACCTTCAAGCGCATGCGCACGCTGATGGACGACGGCATGTCGGGGCGCGACTGGAACATCGCCACCTCGATGGTGATCGGCGGCCAGGCCGCCATGCAGCTGATGGGCGACTGGGCCAAGGGCGAGTTCACCGCCGCCGGCCTGACGCCGGGCGAGGACTACGTCTGTGTGCCGGCCCCGGGCACCGAATCGGCCTTCACCTTCAACATCGACAGCCTGGCGATGTTCAAGGCAAGCGACGACGAGGCGCAGGTGGCGCAGGATGACCTGGCCAGGCTGGTGTTGGAGCCGACCTTCCAGGAGGCCTTCAATCTGGCCAAGGGCTCGATTCCGGCGCGCGCCGATCTCGACATGAGCGACTTCGACAGCTGCGCCCAGCGCTCCATGGCCGACTTCCAGGCGACCTCGGAGAGCGGTGGCCTGGTACCCAGCATGGCGCACGGCATGGCGGTGCGCGCCTCGGTGCAGGGCGCCATCTTCGATGTGGTCACCAACTTCTTCAACGACCCGAACATGAGTCCCGAGGCGGCCGCCGAGCGGCTGGCGAACGCCGGCAGCTCGCTGCTCTAGGCCTGTCGCCGCACGTCCCGGGCCAGGCGCCCGGGGCGTGCTCCTCCCGTCTTTCGGTTGACGAGGCCATCGCCTCGAGGACGTACTCATGTCGACTTCTCTTTCCCCGGAGCGCGCCGCGCGCGTGCCCGTAAAGCGCTCTGCGCTGGCCTTCCTGACCGACTGGATTCCGCGCCTGGTGCTGGCGCCCTCGGTCGCCGTGTCGCTGTTCTTCGTCTACGGCTTCATGATCTGGACCTTCGTGCTGTCGCTGACCAACTCGCGCATGCTGCCAAGCTATGACTTCGTCGGCTTCGCGCAGTACGCGCAATTGATGGCCAACGATCGCTGGTGGGTCGCCGCCACCAACCTGGTGGTGTTCGGCGGCCTCTTCGTCGGTATCTGCCTGGTGTTGGGCGCACTGCTGGCGATCCTGCTCGACCAGCGCATTCGTCAGGAAGGCAGCCTGCGCACGGTCTACCTCTACCCCATGGCGCTATCATTCATCGTCACCGGCGTGGTCTGGAAGTGGCTGCTCAACCCGAGCCTCGGCCTGCAGGCCATGGTGCGTGGCTGGGGCTTCGAGGACTTCACCTTCGACTGGCTGGTGGACCCGGACATGGCGGTCTACACCCTGGTGATCGCCGCCGTCTGGCAGGCCTCGGGCTTCGTCATGGCGCTGTTCCTGGCCGGGCTGCGCGGCATCGACGACAGCATCATCAAGGCCGCCCAGCTCGACGGCGCCAGCCTGCCGCGCATCTATGCCCGGGTGGTGATGCCCTGCCTGCGCCCGGTGGTGTTCAGTGCGGTGATGATCCTCTCGCACATCGCCATCAAGAGTTTCGACCTGGTGGTGGCGCTGACCGGCGGCGGCCCCGGCTATGCCTCGGACCTGCCCGCCACCTTCATGTACACCCATGCCTTCACCCGTGCCCAGATCGGGCTCGGCTCGGCCAGCGCCATGCTGATGCTGGGCGGGGTGCTGGCGATCCTGATTCCCTACCTGTATTCCGAACTGCGGAGCCGCCGTCATGGATAACGTGATTCGCAGGCGCACCCCGGGCGCGCGGCTGGCCCGGGCGGCGCTCTACGCCGTGCTGATCGTCGCGGCGCTGTTCTACCTGCTGCCGCTTTTGATCATGCTGCTGACCTCGATCAAGCCGCTCGACGAGATCGGCGCCGGCACCCTGCTGGCCCTGCCCGAGAACCCGACCCTTGAGCCCTGGATCAATGCCTGGGGCGAGGCCTGCACCGGCATGCGTTGCGAGGGGGTGGGGGGCTACTTCTGGAACTCCTTCGCCATCGTCATCCCGGCGGTGGCCATCTCCACCGTGGTCGGCGCGCTGAACGGCTATGCGCTCACCAAGTGGCGCTTTCGCGGCTCGGAGCTCCTCTTCGCGCTGATGCTGTTCGGCTGCTTCATTCCCTTCCAGGTGGTGCTGCTGCCGATGGCACAGACGCTGGGTTGGCTGGGGCTGTCGAGCTCCCGGGCGGGCCTGGTGCTGGTGCATGTGGTGTTCGGCATCGCCTTCACCACGCTGTTCTTCCGCAACTTCTACGTGGCGGTGCCCAGCGAGCTGGTGTCGGCGGCCAAGCTCGACGGCGCCGGCTTCTTCCGGATCTTCTGGCGGATCCTCTTGCCGGTCTCGGCGCCGATCATCGTGGTCTCGGTGATCTGGCAGTTCACCCAGATCTGGAACGACTTCCTGTTCGGCGTGGCCTTCTCGGCCCACGACACCCAGCCGGTCACGGTGGCACTGAACAACCTGGTCAACACCTCCACCGGGGTGAAGGAATACAACGTCGACATGGCCGCGGCGATGATTGCCGCGCTGCCGACCCTGGTGGTCTATGTGCTGGCCGGCAAGTATTTCGTACGCGGGCTTACCGCGGGCTCGGTCAAGGGCTGATGGCCTACGAAAACTGGCTGCGCTCGGCCATACGGCGTTAGGCATTGGCTCGTGCGCGAGCACGGTCAAACGGCTCATTTACGACATGTAAACTCCGCGCATTTCGCCAATGCCTTGCCTTGTCTGGCCTTCGCTCGCTGCCTTTTCGTCTGACCATTAACTGTCGAACAATAATGAGGTAACCATCATGTCAGCTTTGGAAATTCGTGAGGTCCGCAAGGACTTCGGCAGTACCCGGGTGCTCAAGGACGTCAGCCTGGCCATCGACTCCGGCGAGTTCCTGATCCTGGTCGGGCCCTCGGGCTGCGGCAAGTCGACCCTGATGAACGCCATCGCCGGCCTCGAGCCGGTCACCGATGGCCAGATCCTGATCGGCGGCGACGACATCACCTGGCGCACCCCGGCGGAGCGCGACATCGCCATGGTCTTCCAGTCCTATGCGCTTTACCCGAGCATGACGGTGCGCCAGAACATCGCCTTCGGCCTGGAGATGCGCAAGGTGCCCAAGGCCGAGCGCGAGGAGGCCGTGGAGCGGGTCGCGGACCTTCTGCAGATCACCCACCTGCTCGAGCGCAAGCCGGCTCAGCTGTCCGGCGGTCAGCGCCAGCGGGTGGCGATGGGCCGGGCGCTGGCCCGGGAGCCGCAGATCTACCTGTTCGACGAGCCGCTCTCCAACCTCGATGCCAAGCTGCGGGTCGAGATGCGTACCGAGATCAAGAAGCTGCATCAGCGCCTGGGCACCACCATCGTCTACGTCACCCACGATCAGATCGAGGCCATGACGCTGGCCGACAGCATCGCGGTGATGCGCGACGGTCACATCCTGCAGCTCGGCTCGCCGGACGAGGTCTACAACGATCCCGTCGACATGTTCGTTGCGGGCTTCATGGGCTCGCCGTCGATGAACTTCATCGCCGCGACCCTCGAGGGTCAGGTCGGCGACTACCGGCTGCGCATCGCTACCCCCGAGGAGGACGACCTGGTGCTGCCCTGGCCGGCCGACCGGATCACCGACGCGCTGGCCGACCGGATCAATCAGCCGGTGGTGCTGGGGCTGCGCCCGGAGCACTTCAGCGAGCAGGACGCACGCCTCGAGGGCCAGCAGGAGGGCACGCTGCTCGAGGCGCGGGTGACGGTCGCCGAGCCCACCGGCGCGGATATTCTGTTGCGCCTGCCGCTGGGCCAGGGCGAGGTGACGGCGCGAGTCGGACCCAAGTGCCCGGTGGCGGCCGGCGAGCGTCTGGCACTGCGGGTCGACATGAGTCGCGCGGTGCTCTTCGACCCGGAGAGTGAAGGCCGGCTGGCCTGAGCACACGGCTCCACCTGATCCCCGAGCGACTTCAGACGACACGGCCCCCGCCTCATGGCGGGGGCCGTTGCGCATTAGGCGGGATGAATCGCCGGTCTCGTCAGAACGTCGTCAGGACTAGTGGACGGTGATGACGGTGCACTCGGCGGCGTGGCTGACCTTGTGGGAGACGCCGCCGATCACCAGGCTCGAGAAGTCACCGAGCCCCCGGCTGCCCATCACAATGGCCCCGACGCCGAGCCGCTTGGCCTGCTCGAGGATGGTGCGACTGGGCTCGCCCTGGGCCAGGGTGGTGTCGACGCGCCTGGCTCCCAGCGCCGTGGCCTCCCGGGCGGCGCGATCGATCAGCTCGCGACCGTTCTTCTCGAGCACGTCCTTAGGCGCTTCCAGCGGCACCGCGCCGATTCCCCAGATCAGCGTGGTCTCGTGGGCCAGTACCTCGGGGATATGCAGGATATGCAGGGTAGCATCGCTGTCCTTGATCAGCCGACAGGCCACTTCGAGGGCCTTGCGGGCGTGTTCGGAGCCGTCGACGGGCACCATGATCGACTTGAACATGGCATCACCTCCTTGATGGATATCCCTTCATCCTAGCCAAGGCGTGATTCGTCGACTTGATCCCGGTCAAGGCCCTCGGTCTTGGCCTTCAGGCGCCGTCGCTGGGCTTCCCCGCCTTTCCTGTCTTTCCCGCCTTCTCGGCGACGGTATCGAGCCGCGAGAGGCGCTGCCAGAGCTCGCGGCGCAGCTCGACGAGCCGCGGCGCCTCGCCGGCCTCGAAGGGCAGCGGCCGGGCCAGTCCCAGCGCCTTGAGCCCGAGGCGCGCGCTCATCAGGCCGACGCCGAGCCCCTGGGCGGCGCGGGTCGAGAGCCGCCCGGCGAGATCCATCGACAGCCATTCCATGCCGATGTCGCCGGCAAGCTCGCTGGTGCCGGCGAAGGCGACATTGTAGAGCACCTGACGAAACAGCTTTAGACGACTGGCGTAGCCGAGCTCCAGCCCGTAGAGCCGGGCGAGGCGATCGATCATGGCAAGGTTGCGCCAGGCCACCAGCGCCATGTCGAGAAGCCCCAAGGGGCTCGCCGCGACCAGCACGGCGGTGTCGCCTGACATCCGTGCGATCAGTCGTCGCGCCTCGCGGTCTCGCGGCGCGAGCAGGTGATGGGCGAGCAGCACGCGCTGCTCGGCGCCGCCGTGATAATCGTCCCGGGCGGCGAGATAGCCCTGCCAGTGGGGGTGGTCGGCCTCGAGGCCAAGCCGCGCTTTGAGCGTCTCGGCGAGCCGGGCCGCTTGCCGGGGATCGGCCTCGCTGAGCTCCTCGAGACGCTCGCGCAGGGCGCCATGACGTCGCAACCGGGCAAGGCGCAGGAGCTCCCTGCCAAGCGCCCGGCCCGCGAGGCCGAGCCCCGCGAGCAGCAGGAGGCTCCAGGCGCCGGCCAGCCAGTCGCCGGCGAGGGCCGCGGTGAGGGTGGAGTGTGCGGCCTCCACGGCGCCCAGCACCAAACCGGCGCCGATCAGGCTCATCAGCCCCCAGCGGCGTCGCCGAGGCCTGGCCAGGCTCGCGGCCAGGTCGGCCTCGGCCCCTGTCGCCTCTTCTTCCAGGGGGCGGCTTGCCTGTGTGTCGGGGAAGGCCATGGCAGGACGCGGATCGGTGGACCCAGGGGAAGACCCGGCGGCCGGCGTGGGGTCGAAGTGTTGGGCGGGGCGGGGATCGCTCATTGCAGCTTGTCTCCGAGCAGCCAGTCGAGGATGGCATCGAGGCGGATATGCGGCAGCGCCGCCTGGCCCCGCGGTGCGGGGCGAAAGGCACGGAAGTCGAAGCCCTGGCGGGCCCAGAAGTCGGCATCGGGCAGCCGGGGCGGTACCTCGCCGGGAAAGACCAGCACCGGCTCGTTGTTAAGGGTGGTGCCACGCAGCGCGGGCGTGGTGCGGCCCTGGTGCTCGACGCGGTGAGCGCTGGTGGTGCGGATCGACGCCAGCGAGAAGGCCTTGACCGGCACGTCGGCGAAGCGCAGATCCTTGAGCGGTTCGGCTAACAGGGCTTCGAGCAGGCTCACCAGATGGGGATGCTGCTCGGGGGTGACGTGATCGGCCTTGGTGGCGGCGATGGCCAGTCGGTCGATGCGCGGCGTGAACAGCCGCGACAAGAGGCTGCGGCGGCCATAGGCGAAGCTCTGCATCAGGGTGCCGAGTGCCCGGGACAGGTCGGCGAAGCGATCCGGCCCGGCATTCAGGGCGCCGAGCACGTCGACCAGCACGATCTGGCGATCGAAGCGCCGGAAGTGCTCCTGATAGAAGGGCCTGACGACGTGGCGCTGGTAGTGGGCGAAACGCCGGGCCAGGGTCTGATAGACGCTGTCCGCCGGCAGGGCCTTGAGCCGGTCGCGGTCGTCCTCGCCAAGCCCGGGCAGCGGGAAGAACTGCAGCACCGGGGCGCCGTCGAGCTCTCCCGGGAGCAGGAAGCGTCCGGGCTGCAGGTCGGCAAAGCCCGCTTCCCGGGCGGCGCGCAGGCCGGATGCATAGGTCTCGGCGATCTCGGCGAGGCGCGCCTCGTCGGCGGTGGCCGCCGGGTCGAGAGTGGCGAGCTTCGCCCGCCAGTCGGCGAACAGGGCGGCATATTCCCCATTGTCGGGCTGGGGGCGGGAGGCGCTCCAGCTCAGGTAGTCGTGATCCATGAGCGGCAGGTCGAGCAGCCATTCGCCGGGGTAGTCGATCAGATCCAGGGTCAGGGTCGCGGCGTCCCGGGCCAGGAGCCCGCGGCGCTTGGGGCGATAGCGGATCGCCAGGCGCAGCTCGCTGATGCCGCGGGTCGGCTCGGGCCAGCGCGGCGGCTCGGCGTCCAGCGCCGCCATGGCCGGGTCATAGGGGAAGCGCGGCACCCCAAGGTCCTGCTGGGCGACCCGCTGGGCTCCGAGCAGGCGGCCCTCCCGGGCGGCGGGCAGCAGGTCGAGGCGCGCCTCGAGCCCCGCGTGGCGCAGCTGATGGACCAGCGAGGTCAGAAAGGCCGTCTTGCCGGCGCGGGATAGGCCGGTGACCGCCAGGCGCAGCTGGCGGTCGCGGCCGCGCTCGAGGAGATCATGAAGTTCGCGAGCCAGGGGCTGGCGCATGGGGCAGGCTTCCGTTCACCAGAGAGTTCAGCTTTCAATGTGCGGGTGTGGCGCGCGGCTGGCAAGTCGCTGCCAGGTAAGCGCCGCGACCGGCACCAGCGACAGTGGGATCAGCACGGCATTCAGGCCGGACCAGCCAAGGCTCGCGACCAGGGGGCCGGCGGCGAGGGCGGTGAGGGCCACGGTGGAGAAGACCAGGAACTCGTTGGCGGCTTGGGTGCGAGCCTTTTCGGCCGGTCGATAGCTTTCGGTGAGCAGCCCCGTGGCGGGCAGGAAGGTGAAGTTCCAGCCAAGGCCGAGCAGCACAAGGCCAGTGTAGAAGCCGCCCACGCTCGATGAGATCTGAGCCACCAGGCCGCTGGCCGCCAGCAGCAGGCACCCGAGCACGATCATCCGGTGTGCGCCGAAGCGCTGGCTAAGATGGCCGGTGATGAAGGAGGGCAGGAACATCGCCAGCACGTGCCATTGAATGGTGCTGGCGACATGGCCGAAACCATGGCCGGCGCCGGCCATGGCCAGCGGGGTGGCGGTCATGGCGAGGTTCATGACGCCGTAGCCCACCAGCCCCGCCAGCGCGGCGGTGAGGAAGGACGGTTGGCGCAGCACCTCGCCGAGCGGGCGCCCCGGGCCGGCCGTGTGGGTGGCCTCGGGCGGGGGTAGGCGGATCAGGCTAAGCACCAGCAGGGCCACGATATAGAGGACACCGAGCCCAATGAAACTGGCCAGGAAGGGGGGCTCACCGATCTCGCGGCTGGTGCGGGCCAGCCAGGGGCCGGCGAAGGCCGCCAGCACCCCGCCACCCATCACCAGGCCGATGGCGCGATCACGCAGCGCCGAGGGCGCGGCCTCGACGGCGGCGAAGCGGTAGAGCTGGCCGAAGCCGATGCCGATGCCGATCAGCCAGGTGGCGAGCATGAACAGCCCGAACGCCTCGCCGCGCAGCGCCTGGCAGGCGACCGCGACACCGCAAAGCCCGACCAGGTTGCCGAGCAGGAAGCCCCGGCGGCGGCCGAGACGGGCCATGATCAGCGAGGCGGGCACGGTGGCGCACATCAGCCCCAGCCATTGGGTGGCCACCGGGGCGGTGGACCAGGTAGGGCTCGGCGCCAGACTCGCCCCGATCAGGGGCGAGACGGCGATCAAGAGGATATTGCCGCTGATCAGCAAGGCCTGGCACAGCGAGAGCAGGGTGACACTGAGGGGCATGATCACACTCCTTGGCAAGGCGCCTCAGTGTGCCCCGCAGGCCTCGACGCGGCAACGACCGAAGGGGCGTGGCCAGAAACGACGATGCCCTGCGCGAGGGCAGGGCATCGAGAGACGAGCGGGCTGTTCGTGGTCAGCCGGCGAAGGCGGCGTAGATGGCGATCACCAGGATCACCAGCACGATGCCGGCGGGCACGGCGCCCTTCCAGGGCGTCAGGTCGACGGCGCCGCTGTCTTCCTGGACCCAGTCGGTGGAACGCGGGCGCAGCTTGCCGATGATCAGCATCACGACCACCAGCAGCACGAAGACCGCGGCCACGAAGTGGAACTCATGCATGATGGTCGGCAGCTTGTTGAACGGCGGCACGAAGTAGCCGGCGAAGATCAGCAGGCAGCCACCCACCAGCGCCACCTTGGCGGCCAGCGGCGGCACGCGCTTGGTCATCAGGCCGACGATCACCACGGCGAGGATGGGGATGAAGTAGATGGCATTCATCTTCTGCAGGTAGCCGAACAGGCTCTCCTGACCGGCCAGCAGCGGGGCGATGGTCATCGACAGGATGGCCATGATCCAGCCGAACACCTTGCCCGAGTTGACCACCTGCTCCTCGGTGGCGTCCTTCTTGAACACCCCCTTGTAGATGCCCAGGCTGAAGATGGTGGTGGTGCTGTTCAGCGCCGAGTTGAAGGACGACAGGATGGCGCCGACCATCACCGCGGCGAAGAAGCCGGTGAGGTAGGGTGGCAGCACGTCGAACACCAGGTGACCGTAGGCCTCGTCGGCGGCCACGCCCTGATCGGCGTAGAGGTGGTAGGCGATGATGCCCGGCAGCACCAGGTACAGCGGTCCCAGGAGCTTGAAGAAGCCGGTCAGCAGCACGCCCTTCTGGCCCTCGGCGAGGCTCTTGGCGGCAAAGGTGCGCTGGATGATCTGCTGGTTGGTGGTCCAGTAGAAGAGGTGCAGCAGCAGCACGCCGGTGAAGACGGTGGAGAAGGGCACCTGCTGCTCGGGACCGCCGATCGAGTCGAGCTTGTCCGGGTTGCTCTGCTTGAGGATCTCCCAGCCGGCGAACACGCCGCCGTCATCGCTGACCGCCTGCAGGCCGAAGTAGACGATCACGAAGCCGCCGATGAGAAGGCCGATGCCGTTGAGGGTATCGGACACGGCGACGGTGCGCAGGCCGCCGAACAGGGCATAGATCGAGCCGATCAGGCCGACCCCCCATACCGTCAGCCACAGCAGGGTGGTATCGGAGCCGATGCCGGTCAGGCCGGGCAGGTCGAGCATGCCCTGCAGGCCCATGGCCCCGGAGTAGAGGATGATCGGCAGCAGGATCACCGCGTAGGCAATCAGGAAGATCACGTTGGTGATCAGCTGGGTGCCGGCATCGAAGCGGATCGACAAGAGCTGGGGCAGGGTGGCGATGCCGCTCTTGAGAAAGCGCGGCAGGAAGAACAGCGCCAGGGCCACCAGGGCGATGACGGCGATCACCTCCCAGGCCATGACCGATAGGCCATCGCTAAAGGCCGCCCCGTTGAGGCCCACCATCTGCTCGGTGGACAGGTTGGTCATCAGCAGCGAGCCGGCGATCAGCGGGAAGGTCAGGGAGCGGCCGGCCAGGAAGTAGCCTTGGGAGCTTTGATGGTCATCGCGTCGGGTGATCCGCCAGGTGATGAAGGCGACCAGGCCGGTAAAGAACACGAACGACGCCAGGGTCAGGGCATGCACGGGAATGATCCTTGAACAGCGGACAGCAGCGACGCTAGCGACGCCAAGGCTGCCTGAGAATGGAAAAACGATTAAGAAGGGGCGATGCTAGGGAGCCTTAGACCAAAGGACTATCCGCCTTTCGTCTAAGGCCGAGAATGGGCCTCAGTTCGGCAGCTTAATTAGGCACGAGCGGTGTGGCCGGCGGTGGGGGAATCAGGCCGGTCAGCTGGCCCAGCATCGGGCTGGCCGCGATCAGGAAACCCAGCCCGGCCAGCACCTGACCGAGACGCTTGCGCCGGGGATGCCGGGCCATCGTCAGGCCCACCAGGCAGATGACGAGGCCGAGGGTATGCAGCATCAGCGTCAGGGCGGGCAGGAGATCATGCAGTGGCATCGAGCTTCCTCTCGGGAGATGCTTGGGGATGGGCGCAGAGTCGTCTAGGCTGGGATGAGGATTCCCATCATATCAAGGCGTTCCGGCGGTCGACATGGCTGCCGTCGGCGGTGGTCCTGATGCGCAGCCAAGGAGAAGAGCATGACGGTCGACGTCGGGCCCGAGGCGGTCCTCGACTTCTGGTTCGAGGAGTTGACGCCCAGGCAGTGGTTCGCCAAGGATGCGGCGTTGGACGCGCGTATTGCGGAGCGCTTCGTGACCCTGTGGTCCGCGGCCCGCGAGGCCGAGCTGTGGGGCTGGCGGATGACACCCGAGGGGCGTCTGGCCGAGATCCTGGTGCTGGATCAGTTCTCGCGCAACATGCATCGCGACCACCCTTTGGCCTTTGCCCAGGATGCATTGGCGCTGGTGCTGGCTCAGGAGGCGGTGGCCCAGAAAGCCGACCGGGCGCTCGCGACTCGCCAGTTGCCTTTCCTCTATATGCCGTACATGCACAGCGAGTCGCTGCGCGTTCAGGACGAGGCGGTGGTGCTGTTCGACCGGCCCGGGCTTGAGGACAACCTGCGCTTCGCCCACCGGCATCGCGATATCATCCGTCGCTTCGGCCGCTACCCGCACCGCAATGCCATCCTGGGCCGTGAGTCGACCTCGGAGGAGGACGCCTTTCTGGCACAGCCCGGCTCGCGTTTCTGAACGGGACCTGACAAGGTGACCGGGGCATCGGTCGAGCGCCGATGTCACGATGGGAGAGCAGTGATTTCATTCACGGCAAAGGAGAGCGCCTCATGGGCATCATCGCGTGGTTGATTATCGGCGGGCTGGCCGGCTGGATTGCCGGCAACATCATGCGCGGCGGCGGGTTCGGCGTGCTGGGCAATATCGGCGTCGGCGTGGTCGGCGCGCTGGTAGGCGGCTTCATGTTCAGCCTGCTGGGGCTGTCCGCCGGTGGCTTCATCGGCTCGCTGGTCACGGCGACGGTGGGCGCCGTGGTGCTGCTATGGATCATTTCCAAGGTCAAGAGCGGCTGACGCCCTTTCCCTCTGGCACAGACAGCATCAAGCACACACAGCATCGAAAACGACACCGCCCGGCCATTTGGCCGGGCGGTGTCGTTTCAGGGGCGGGCTTGCCGCATCGTCAGCTCATGACGATCAGGCGGTCGCGGCGCTCTTGCTGCCGACCAACTCCTTGAGGGACTCCTCGATGATGGCCAGGCCTTCCTCGAGGATCTCGTCCTCGATGGTGACCGGCATCAGGAAACGGATGGTGTTGCCGAACAGGCCGCAGGACAAGAGGATCAGCCCCTTCTCGCGAGCCTTCTTGCACAGGGCGCCGGCCAGGTCGGCATCCGGGGTGTGGTTGGCCTTGTCGGAGACCAGGTCGATGGCGGCCATGGCGCCCATGTTGCGGCCGTTGTCGACGCAGTCGAAGTCCTGTTGCCACTTGGCGAAACGCTTGGCCAGCTTGTCACCCAGCGCCTGGCTCTTGCCGAGGATGTCCTCTTCCTCGAAGGCTTCCAGTACCGCCAGGGTCGCCGCGCAGGAGACCGGGCTGCCGGTGTAGGTGCCGCCCAGGGAGTTGGGGCCGGAGGCATCCATGTGCTTGTCGGTGCCGACGATGGCGGAGATCGGCATGCCGTCGGCCATGCTCTTGGCCATGGTGATGATGTCCGGCTCGACGCCGCTGTGCTCGATGGCAAACAGCTTGCCGGTACGACCGAAGCCGGACTGCACTTCGTCGATGATCATCAGCATGCCGTGCTCGTCGCAAATCTCGCGGATCGCCTTGAGGAAGCTCGCCGGTGCCGGGTAGAAGCCACCCTCACCGAGCACCGGCTCCAGTACGATGGCGGCGGTGTCCTTCGGATTGGCATCGGTCTTGAGCGTCATCTTCAGGCCGCGCAGGGCCTCTTCCTCGCTGACGCCGTGATACGGCACCGGATAGGGAGCCCGGAAGACGTTGCCCGGCATGCTGCCGAAGTCGGTGGAGTAGGGGGCGACCTTGCCGTTCATGGCCATGGTCATGAAGGTACGGCCATGATAGCCGCCGTCGAAGCAGATGACGTTGTTCTTGCCGGTGGCCGCGCGGGCGATCTTGACCGCGTTCTCCAGCGCCTCGGCACCGGAGTTGGCCAGCATCACCTTGCCATGGCCGCGCACCGGCGTGACCTGGCTGAGCTTCTCGGCGACCTTCACATAGCCTTCATAGGGCATGACGGTCTGGCAGGTGTGCATGACCTTATCGAGCTGGTCCTTGACCGCCTGGACCACCTTGGGGTGACGATGACCGATGTTCAGCACGCCGATACCGCCGGCGAAGTCGATGATGCGGTTGCCGTCGGCATCCCAGATCAGGGCATTCTCGGCACGGTCGGCGAACTGGGTGGCCGGGCTGGCGGCCCCATTGGCCACGTAGCGCTGCTTGAGTTCGTTGAGTTGGGCGTTATTCATGAATCTCTCCTGTCAGAGTCACCTGGCGCTCAGAGGCCGCCAATACAGACGTACTTCAGTTCAGTGTAGTCGTCCAGTCCGTGACGCGATCCTTCACGGCCCAGCCCGGATTCCTTGATGCCGCCGAAGGGCGCCAGCTCGGTCGAGAGAATCCCTTCGTTGACCCCCACCATGCCATACTCGAGGGCCTCCATCACATGCCAGATGCGGGCATAGTCACGGGCATAGAAGTAGGCCGCCAGGCCGAACTCGGTGGCATTGGCCATGGCGATGGCCTCGGCGTCATCGGTGAAGCGGAACACCGGGGCCAGCGGGCCGAAGGTCTCTTCCCGGGCGACCCGCATTTCGGGCGTCACGTCGGCGATCACCGTGGGCTGATAGAAGGTGCCGCCCAGCTGGTGGGGCTCGCCCCCACAGATCAGGCGGCCACCCTTTTCCAGGGCGTCGCGCACATGGCTCTGCACCTTGTCCACGGCCGCCGCGTTGATCAGCGGCCCCTGCACGACACCCGCTTCGAGGCCATTGCCGACGCGAAGTTCGCTGACCCGCGCCGCGAGCTTCTCGACGAAGGCGTCATAGACGCCGTCCTGCACCAGCAGGCGATTGGTGCAGACGCAGGTCTGGCCGGAGTTGCGGAACTTGGAGGCGATGGCGCCTTCCACCGCGGCATCCAGGTCGGCGTCGTCGAAGACGATGAAGGGCGCGTTGCCGCCTAGCTCCATCGAGGCCTTCTTGACCGTGCCGGCGCACTGGGCGAGCAATTTCTTGCCCACCGGGGTGGATCCGGTGAAGGAGACCTTGCGGACTCGCGGGTCGGTGGTCAGCACCTCGCCAATCTCCGCCGGTTGGCTTGCGGTAACCACGTTGAGCACCCCGGCGGGCAGGCCGGCGTCCTCGGCCAGTTTAGCCAGCGCCAGGGCGGTCAGCGGGGTCGCCTCGGCGGGCTTGATGACCACCGTGCAGCCGGCGGCCAGGGCGGGGCCGACCTTGCGGGTGATCATGGCCAGCGGGAAGTTCCAGGGCGTGATGGCCGCCACCACGCCAATGGGTTCACGCACCACCAGCAGGCGCTTGTCGGCGCTGTGGGTGGGCAGGGTCTCGCCGGCCATGCGCTTGGCTTCCTCGGCGTAGTACTCGAGGAAGTTGGCGCCATAGGCCACTTCGCCCATCGACTCGGCCAGCGGCTTGCCCTGCTCCTGGGTCATCAGGCGCGCCAACGGTTCCTGGTGGGCCATGATGGTGTCGAACCAGCGACGCAGCAGCGCCGAGCGCTCCTTGGCCGAGCGCTTGCGCCAGGCCGGCAGGGCGGCATCGGCGGCGGCCACGGCGTCCCGGGCCGCGGCGCCATCGAGATCGGCCACCTCGGCGAGGGTCTCGCCGGTGGCGGGGTTGGTCACGGCAAAGCGCGTCGGCGCCTCGCACCATTGGCCGTTGATATAGGCCTGGGACTTCAGCAGTTCGGACGACATCGTCGGGAGACCTCCAGGGGGTGGTGTTGTTATCATATTCAACGAGTGTGCATTATTTAAAACAATCCGCCAAGCCTCGGTCGAGGGCGACGTTAGTCGTTCCGTGTCACCGGCGCTCGGGGGTGGCCACTCGGCGCAGGGCGTGGTGATGGCCACGGGCCGGTCGCTTGCGTTTACCGACCTGTCAGGCATCGGCGAATCGTCCCGTTTCCGCTAAACTGGAGCGCCAAAAATTCCTATGGTTGTCATGACGACAAGCTGTGCGTGGTGAGGTGAGTCTTGGTCGATCCCCTGAGTGCCTGGTGGGCGCAACAACTGGTGCTGTGCGACTGGGCCTTTTCGCCCGATCCGACGGCCGTGGAGCCGGCGCTGGCGGTCCAGCGTCTGGCCGACATGGAGGTGGCGGATCGCTGCGAGCTGGGCTGGCGGCTGATCGAGGCCTTTTCCCCGGGCTCCGTGAATCCGGTCGGTCATCTGGAAAGCCTGGAGCTGCTCGCCCTGGCGGTGGCTGCCGGCTGGCTGCCGGCCGAGCAGGCGCGTGCCTGGGTGGCGCGCATCGCCGCCGATATCTGTGCCCATTGCAACAGTCTCGAGGACTGGTTGACCGTGCTGCGCCAGGCGCGCAGTGCCTTGGGGTGGGAGCGGGGCGAGGACGGCTTCCTCGCCGCCTGCGAGGCTCTGGCGGCGCTGGAGCGTGAGGGCGCCGGCATCACCTGGGACCTGCTCGCCGAGACGGTGCGCCGACTGCCCCAGGCCCCGCTGTGGCCGTCGGCCCCCGAGGCTCAGGCCTGGCGGCTGCGCGCCGCTTTCGCGCCCGCGCTGGTGAGCGGTGCCGAGGAGGCGCTGGATGCGCCCCAGTCACGCGCCTTCCTCGCCGAGGAGTGGCAGGTGCACGATCGCGACGGGCTGGTGCGCCAGCTGCTGTGGCTGGCGGGACAGGGCGATCGCTATGCCTGGGATCTGGATGCGGTCCGCGTGCTCGAGGCCGCAGGCGATGCGCGTGAGGCCTGGCTCGCCGGGCAGAAGGGCGAGACGCTGGCTACCGCCAAGGTGCTGCTCGGCTTCGTCGAGCGGGGAGAAACCCTGGAGTGGGCCGCCTGGGACTGGCTGCGGCTGGTGGACCTGGCCTATGCCGGCCTGGCGTTGGGCTGGCTCGAGGCCGACGAGGCCGAGGCCTTCGCGCACCATGCACTGGACCTGATCACTCGCCGCTACAGCGACTGGGTCGCCGTGGCGACGGCCTACCAGCGCGGGCGCAGCCTCTTCGAGGGGCGCGATCGCATGGGCGAGCTCCATCGGGACTGGGCCCTGCTGCTGCAGTCGCCGGCGAGCCCCTGGCGGTTGCCGCTCAACGCCCTGCAAGATGAGGCCAGTCGCGAGGCATCGCGCCGGGCGATGCGTGGCTGGCGCGCCGACCCGCGCCACTGGGTGCTGGCCCTGGCCTCGGTGCGCGAACCCGAGCTGCTGCTGCGCCAGGGGCCCGTGCCGACCCTGTCGGAAGCCGTGCGCCAAGAGGCCCGCCACTATCTGCAGGAGGTGCTCGGCCTCTATCCCGATGACGGCGTGGACGGGCTCGCCCGCTATTGGCTGCCGGCCCAGGCCCATCATCTCAATCAGCTGGCCGCCGACGCGGATCATGGCGCCCTGCCGAGTCTGGTGACCCCCTTCGGGCAGCCCGGCGCCGAGGGGCTCGCCCAGCGTGACGCCCTGCGCGGTTGCAGCCGTTTCTCTGCCACCGTGCACATGGCTGAGAAGTATGCGTTCTATCTGCAGATGGCCGGGGATAGCGAGGACTTCGTTGCCGAGGGGTTGGCACGCCTGGCCGAATCGCTGCGCGGCGTGCTGTGCCACTTCTATCCGGACGCGCGGCGCCTGCTCAATGCCTGGGCCTGCTGGGAGGCCGCGCTGCCCGAGCCGCCCCTCGAGCAGAGCACGCCGGTCTCGCTGGCGCACGAGATTCGCTGGCACCGGGACGACCCGGGCAGTCCCTTCCATTGGCTCGACTGGCAGATCAGCGCCGGCTGGCAGGAGCCCGGCCCGCGACTCAGCCTGCCTCGCTTCACCGCCCTGGCCCTGGTCGGGCCCCTCAATGGTGGCGCCTGGAGCGAACCGCTGCCGGAGAGTGATCGCGAGGTGGCTGCCATCCGGGAGTGGATCGATGGCCATTACGGCCTCCAGGAAGCCGAGGGCCTGCGGGAGTTTCTCGATTTCCTGCTGTCCGCCGGCGATCGGCAGGAATATCAGATCAACTACGCGCCCTATACCCTCAATGCTGCGCGCCTCGCCTCGGAGATCGCGACGCTGGAGAGCGACGACTGCAGCGAGGAGGAGCGCAACCACCTGCTGCGCCTGAAACGGGTGCGGGACAACGATGCCAGCTGCAATGCCTTCGACATGGCGGCCTGGGATATCGCCCAGGCCGTGGACCTGGCCATCGCCGGGCGCCAGCTTCAATGGCTGAGCGAGGCTCAGTTCACCGCGGCCCTCGACCGGGCCGCGGCGCTGGCCGCCAGCCACTACTCGAGCTGGCAAGCCTACGCCCGGGGGCTCTATGCGGGCTTCTCGTTCTTCATGGGCGAGACCGAGGAGCGGGGGGCCTTTTTGAAGAGCTTCCGCGAGGCGATGGTGAGCTGGCTGACCGGGGCGCCGCCGCTGGCCGGCCCCTGGGCGAGCTTGGATTTCCCCGGTGCACGCCCGCGCCATTGGGCGCCGATGCATATCGATACCCTGCCGGGGGATGCGCGCACCCTGCACTAGTATGGCGTCGCCATGAGTGAGTGCTTGCTCGTCATGAGAGTGGTACATAAAGGCTCGTCATGCCCATCATCAGTCGCTATCATGCATGACTTATATGGTCTCCAGCTGCAGTAGGTTGGGGACCTTGGCCGGTTATCTTGGAATCGCTCGGGCGCGATCCGGACCACAGGGAGGAGGTCAGACGATGTCACGGATTGCCGTTACCCTGTTACTCCTGGGGCTACAGGCCGGCCTCGTGGGCTGCGCGACCTCGCCGTCACCCGACGCGCCCGAGGTGCCGCCGGACTATTTCGCCATGCAGCTGCCGAGCCTTGCGAGCGGCCCCATGTCCCCGGTGGATAACCCGCTGCGCGATCACCAGGGCCTGCGCCAGCCGAGTCGGGAGGTGATCCGGGGGGTGCTGCTGGCCGAGCACGAGCGCTGGCTGGGCACGCCCTATCGGCTCGGCGGCGAAAGCCGCCGGGGCATCGACTGCTCGGCGCTGATCCAGGCTATCTTCCGCGAGCGCTTCGACACCGAGCTGCCCCGCACCACCTCCCAGCAGGTGCGGGAGGGGCGGCGAGTCGAGCGCGGCGCGCTCAAGCCCGGCGACCTGGTGTTCTTCCGCCCGCCCGGTACCTACCGCCACGCCGGCATCTATGTCGGGGACGGCTTTTTCCTGCATGCCTCCTCGTCCCGAGGGGTCGCCCTGTCACGCCTCGATAACGGCTACTGGCGGCGCCACTACTGGCAGGCGCGTCGTCCGTTGGCGCCGACGCAGCTCGCCCAGCGGGCGCTCCTGGCCACCAGCGGCTGACCCCCAATCCCTGCCCCTCACTCGCGAACGCCCCATGATGGACGCCCCATGATACAGGCCCATAGCCGCGACTGGTGGCGAGCCACCCTGGCGCTTTGCCTGGGCTCCTTCATCGTCTTCATCAACCTATACGCCCCTCAGCCGCTGCTGCCAGAGCTGCGCGCCACCTTCGGTGTCTCGACGCTGATGGCAAGCCTGGTGATGTCCTGCGCGACCCTGGCGCTGGCGGCCTCGCTGCTGGTGTATGGCACCCTCTCGGACGCCGTGGGGCGTGGCGCCATCATGCGCGTCAGCCTGCTGTTGACGGCGCTGTGCTCGCTGGCGATTGCCCTGGTGCCGAGCTTCTGGGGGTTGCTCGCCCTGCGCCTGCTCCAGGGGCTGGTGCTCGCCGGCCTGCCGGCGGTGGCGGTGGCCTGGATGAGCGACGAGTTCGAGCCTCGCGCGCTGATGCTGGCGGTGGGGCTCTACATCAGCGCCAACAGTCTGGGCGGCATCGGTGGACGGGTGATGGGCGGCTGGGCCGGCGAGGCCGGCGGCTGGTCCCTGAGCTTCCTGGTGGTGGGCGCTCTCAGCCTGGTGGGGGTGGCGGTGTTCTGGCGGCTGCTGCCGCCGGCAAGGCACTTCACGCCGTCGCGCTTTCGCCTTAGAGAGGCGCTTTCCAGCATTCGGGGGCATCTGACGACGCCGGTGCTGCTGGTGGCCTGCCTGATCGGTGGCCTGAACTTCATGGTCTTCATCAACCAGTACAGCTATGTCACCTTCCGGCTCAGCGAGGCACCCTACGGGCTCGGCGCCCAGTGGCTCGGCATGCTGTTCCTGACCTATCTGGGCGGTACCTTGGGCTCGGCCTGGTCGGGGCGGCTGGCCCAGCGTATTGCCTCGCCGCTGTGCATGATGGCGGGCATCGGTATCTTCATGCTGGGCAGTCTGGTCACCCTGGCCGAGGGGCTCGGCACGATCGTGGCCGGTCTGACTCTCAATGCCTTCGGCTTCTTCCTCTGCCATGCCACGGCCTCGGGCTGGGTCGGCCGCCATGCCCTGCGCGCCAGGGGCACCGCCACGGCGCTCTACCTGGTGTTCTACTACCTGGGCGCGAGTCTTGGAGGTTTCTACCTGGAACCGTTCTGGCGATTCGGCGGCTGGGCGGGGGTGACTCTCGCCGCCGAACTGGTGCTGATGGCGACCCTCGGGCTCAGTGTCTGGCTGTGGCGACGGGCTGAGCCACGATGATGCCTCAACCCTTGCCCAGGGCGCCCTGTGTGCCGGCCTCGTCGCCCCAGACCTCCTCTAGGCGCTCGACCCGTCCGCAGGCGGACTTGTAGAAGTTGTAGCGCAGGCTGTTGGTCTTGTAATAGTTCTGGTGGTAGTCCTCGGCGGGGTAGAAGGCCTCGAAGGGCTCGATCCGGGTGGCGATGTCCTGATCGAAGCGCTCCAGCATCTCGTCGAGGCTGGCCTTCGCCAGGGTCTCCTGTTGGTCGTCCACCGGGAAGATTGCGCTGCGATAGGAGCTGCCGGCATCGCAGAACTGGCGATCGGCGGCGAAGGGATCGATGTTGCGCCAGAAGACGTCGAGCAGTTCCTCATAGCTGACCTCGTCGGGATCGTAGGCCACCTGCACCACCTCGGCATGCGCGGTGCGCCCGGCGGATACTTGCGGGTAGGTTGCGGTAGTAGCATCGCCTCCGCTGTAGCCCGAGACCGTCTCGAGCACACCCGGCACCTTGTCGAAGGCCTCCTCCATGCACCAGAAGCAGCCGCCGGCGAAAACGGCTTCTTCGGGCTCGGCGGCAAGGGTCGGGGTCGAGACGCCGATAAACGCAAGCGACAGGGCCGCGAGCCAGTGGGAGGAAGCCGAGTAAGCGGCGCATCTGGCCAGGGGCGTAAGCTGTGTCATGATCATTCCCGTCGAGGTGTCCGATCCCCATTGGATGGGAACTTTGGCCTAGGGTTCCCTGCCCATGTCCTGTCCGCCGTCCGGTGGAAGGCCCGCCTGCGGTTGGATGAAGGCTTTATTAGCAGAAAACCGTTGCTGCCCTGTAAGGAAGCCGGCGGGCCGACGACACAAGGGGCATGCAGCGTGTCGGTTCCCGATCGCCGACCCAGGCTGCAGACTCATGCTGTTTCTCATCCATGTCGCTAACCCTGTCAGTCAAGGAGTAGACCCGTTGAACCGACAACGTCTCGTGATTCTTGCCCTCATCGCCCTCGCGGTGGCCGCCTTCTTCGCAAGCGGCGCCCATGAATTCCTGACCCTCGAGTCCCTCAAGGCGGAGCAGGCGCGCTTCCAGACCTGGCTGGCCGAGGATCCGCTGACGGTGATCGGCGGCTTCTTCGTCATCTATGTGGCGATGGCGGCCTTCTCGCTGCCGGGGGCGACGCTGCTGACCCTGCTCGGCGGCGCTTTGTTCGGTCTCGGGCTCGGACTGGTGATCATCTCCTTCGCCAGCACCCTCGGTGCGACCCTGGCCTTCCTGATCGCCCGCACCCTGGCGCGATCGCCCCTGGAGCGTCGCTTCTCGCGCCAGCTCGAGAGCATCAACCGCGGTATCGACCGGGAAGGCGCCTTCTATCTCTTCACCCTGCGCCTGATTCCGCTCTTCCCGTTCTTCGTCATCAACCTGGTGATGGGCCTCACGCGCATGCGTGCCCGCACCTTCTACTGGGTCAGCCAGCTGGGCATGCTGCCGGGCACCGCGGTCTACGTGAACGCCGGCCGTGAGCTGGGCAGTCTCGAATCGCTGGGCGGCATCCTGTCGCCGGGGCTGTTGGCGTCTTTCGCCTTGATCGGCGTCTTTCCTTGGCTGGCCCGTTTCGGCGTGGAGTTTGCCAAGCGTCGCCGCATCGCCCGGGAGCACGACAAGCCCCAGCACTTCGACTATGACATCGTGGTGATTGGCGGCGGGTCGGCTGGCCTGGTGGCGAGCTATATCGGGGCGGCGGTCAAGGCCAAGGTGGCGCTGGTCGAGCGCGACAAGATGGGCGGTGATTGCCTGAATACCGGCTGCGTGCCCTCCAAGGCGCTGGTCCGCTCGGCACGGCTGGCCCAGGAGATGCGCGACGCCAAGCGTTTCGGGCTCTCGGTGTCGGAACCGGAGATCGATTTCCCGGCGGTGATGGGGCATGTTCATCGCGCTATCGAGGAGGTCGAACCTCACGACAGCCCCGAGCGCTACCGCGGTCTGGGGGTCGAGGTGATCCAGGGGGATGCCTGGCTGCAGACGCCCTGGGAGGTGCGGGTCGGCGAGCGGGTGCTGACCACGCGGCACGTGATCGTGGCCACCGGCGCCCGGCCGCGAGTGCCCGAGCTGCCAGGGATGGAGGAAGGCGATGTGCTGACCTCCGACAACCTCTGGCAACTCGAGACACTGCCCAAGCGGCTGGTGGTGCTCGGCGGGGGGCCGATCGGCTGCGAGCTGGGCCAGAGCTTCGCGAGGCTCGGTAGCCGAGTGACCCTGGTGGAGATGGGGCCGCAACTGCTGCCGCGGGAGGATCGCGACATCGCCCGCGCGGTCGAGCAGCGGCTCGACGGCGAAGGCGTACGCCTGGCGCTGGGCGCGCGGGCGGTGGCGGTCGAGCCGGGCCCGAGCCATGGTGATTCGGGCCGGGTGCTGGTCATCGAGCGCGATGGCGAGAACGGGGTGGAGACCGAGCGGCTGGTCTTCGATCGACTGTTGGTGGCGGTGGGCCGGGTGGCCAACGTCAGCGGCTTCGGCCTTGAGGCGCTCGGCGTGCTGCCCAGGGCCAACGGTACCCTTGACGTCGACGGTACCCTGCGCAGCCTGCACCCCAATATCTGGGCCTGTGGCGACGTGGCCGGCCCCTTCCAGCTGACCCATGCCAGCGCCCACCAGGCCTGGCATGCCACGGTCAATGCCCTGTTCGGCGAGTTCAAGCGCTTCACCGTCGACTATCGCAATCTGCCGGCGGTGACCTTCTGTGACCCGGAGGTGGCTCGGGTAGGGCTCAACGAGCGGGAAGCCGAGGCGCAGGGCATCGAGGTCGAGGTGACCCGCTATCCCTTCGCCGAGCTCGACCGGGCAATCGCCGACCAGCACACCGAGGGCTTCATCAAAGTGCTGACGGTGCCGGGCAAGGATCGCATCCTCGGTGCCAGTATCGTCGGGCACGGCGCCGGTGAGCTGCTCGCCGAGTACACCCTGGCGATGACCCACGGCATCGGCCTCAACAAGCTGCTGGGCACGATTCATCCCTATCCGACCTTCTCGGAGGCCGCCAAGGCCAGTGCCGGCATCTGGAAGAATGCCCACAAGCCCGAGCGGCTGCTGGGCTGGCTTCAGCGCTACTTCGCCTGGCGCCGTCGCAGTGCTCACTCGTCGGCCAGCGCGAAAACGTCGACCACCGCGACCGCTTCTACCAAAGGGAGCGACACCCATGCTTGATCGCTGGACCAACGCCTGGATCAAGCCGCCGCTGGCGCGCCTCGCCAAGGGATTGGCCGAGCGTGACGTGACGCCCAACCAGGTGACGGTGGCCAGCTTCCTGGTGGGCATGCTGGCCCTGCCGCTGCTGGCGCAGCAGGCCTATGGCCTGGCGCTGGCGGTGATCCTCGTCAACCGGCTGGGAGACGGCCTGGATGGTGCCCTGGCCCGGTATACCGGGCAGGCCAGCGACGCCGGCGGCTTCTTGGATATCGGCCTCGATTTCCTGTTCTATGCCGCCGTGGTGCTGGGCTTCGCCCTGGCGGATCCGGCCGCCAATGCGCTGGCGGCGGCCTTCCTGCTGTTCGCCTTCGTGGGCACCGGCAGCTCGTTTCTGGCCTTCGCCATCATGGCCACCAAGCATGAGCTTGCCCGACCCCGGTTCGAGAACAAGGCGTTCTACTACCTGCACGGCCTCACCGAGGGCACCGAGACCATCCTGGCCTTCGTGATCTTCTGTCTGTGGCCCGCGCAGTTTGCCCTGCTGGCGACGGTCTTCGCCGCCGCCTGCCTGCTCACCACCGGCACTCGTCTTTGGGGCGGATTTCATACCGTCAGGCTTCAGGAGGAGAAGGCATGAACGACGTGACACCGATGCGCGCCGGGGGCCTTGGCCTGCTGCTGGCGAGCCTCGCCCTGACGCTGGTGTCGTCGCCGTTGGCGGCGGCCGAGACCGCCTTCAGCCCGGAGGAGATGGCGGCTTGGCCGACCCGCTCCTTCGAGGGCGAGACCGACTACCGGCTGGTGGAGCTGGACGGGGAGCGGGTGCTAAAGGCCCGTGCCCGCGGCCAGGCCTCCGCCAAGTACCTGGAGCAGGAGGTCGATCTGTCCCGCACGCCCTATCTGCACTGGTGCTGGCGCGTCTCGTCGACCTATGAGGGACTGGATGAGACGACCAAGGCCGGCGACGACTATCCGGCGCGGGTCTATGTCGCGCGCAAGACCGGCTGGTTGCCGTTCCAGGTCCAGTCGGTGAACTACGTCTGGTCATCGAGCCAGGCGGCGGATAGCGCCTGGCCGAATGCCTTCACCGACCGTGCCCAGCTGCTGGCGCTGCAGGGCGAGGATGCCCCGGTGGGGCAGTGGGTAGCCGAGGTGCGCGATGTGCGCGAGGACTTCGCCCGCCTGTTCGGCGAGCGCCCCGAGCGCCTGAACGGCGTCGCGCTGATGAGCGATGGCGACAATGCGGGAGGCGATGCGACGGCCTGGTTTGCGCGGCTTAAGTTTTCCGATTCGCCCACGCCCCCGAGGTGCCCGGGGCAGTAGACGCGCCGCCGAGGTGTGCGGTGGCGAGCCGTTCAGTCTGACCCGCAGACAAGATGAGATGAACCAAAAAAGGGGCAGCCCGTAGGCTGCCCCTTCTTCGACTCGGCGTCAGCCGAGTGGTGCGAGTGAGCTTAGTGCTCCACGCCACCTTCGCCGTGCACGTGGCCGTGCTCGACTTCTTCTTCGCTCGCTTCACGCACTTCGGCGATCTCGACGTCGAAGTTCAGGTTCTGACCGGCCAGCGGGTGGTTGCCGTCGACAGTGACGGTATCGCCTTCGACCTGAGTCACGGTGACCATCAGCGGGCCGCCCTGGGTCTGCGCCTGGAACTGCATGCCCGGCTGCACGTCTTCGACGCCCTGGAAGGCATCACGCGGCACTTCCTGTACCAGGCCTTCCTGGAGCTCGCCGTAACCCTCTTCCGGCGCCACGGCCACCTGCAGCTTGTCGCCGCTCGCCTTACCTTCCAGCTCTTTTTCCAGGCCCGGAATGATGTTGCCGGAACCGTGCAGGTAGGTAAGCGGATCGCGACCTTCGGAGCTGTCCAGCACCTCACCAGAATCGTTCTTCAGGGTATAGTGGAACGCGACTACGGAGTTCTGCGCAATTTGCATTGATGGACCTTTCGGTGAGTGCATGTCGCGACAATGGTAACGCGATGGCCCAAGGGCTGTCAGGGGCGGCTGGGATTTTTTCAGCTTGTCCCGGGCGATCATGACGTTGATTCAAGCCTGTGCGCGGCAGTTGCGTGTCACCCGAGGCGGGGATACCCTGAATTCGATCCTCGACCTACCTTTCATCCGAATACGAATGCCGCTGGAGCGAATGTCCATGACCGTGACGCTGATCTGGCTGATCGCCTTTGCCGTGATCCTGTTGTTGACCGTTAAGAGCTGGACCGGGGCCTTGGGAACCTTCTTCGAGCGCAAGATGCCGTCGCTGCTGGTCAGCGGTGGCGACGACCGCTGGGTCTGGTGCCCGGCGATCGCCGTGCTGGGAGCCACCACCGTGGTGCGCCCGGTCGACATGGTGTTTACCGTGCTGTTGCTGGCGGTGCTCGTGTGGCTGGGCAAGAGCCTGCTCTGCTGGGCCATGGATCGGGTCAAGCTGCACTGATCCCGAGCGTGGCTGTCTGCCGGGTGGAGTCGCGCGATGTGACATCACCGTGAGGGCGTAGCGCGACCCTGCCATCCTTCGCCCAGGCGGCAGCCAAGCGCAGACGACAAGACGTAAACGACAAGGCCCGCGAGCATGCTCGCGGGCCTTGTGCATCTTGGGCCAGAGATCAGGCGTCGAGCCGTGGGCTCAGTAGGGCGCCACGCTGAGGCTGGCGCCGCTGCCGATCAGGCGCACCCGCTGGCCGACCTGGAAGGCGCGATCGGCCTTCTGCACCACGATCACGCTCTGGCCGGTGTCGCGGCGAATCTCCATCTCCCAGGCGGCGGTACGGTTGGCGGAATCCTCGATCTTCTTGCCGGCCACGCTGCCGCCGATCGCACCGGCCGCGGTGGCCAGGGTGCGACCCGAGCCGCCACCGATCTGATTGCCCAAGAGGCCGCCGATCACGGCGCCGCCGATGCCGCCGAGCGCACCGCTGTTCTGATCTTCGGCCTGGATCTGCACCTGGCGCAGGGCGGTGATGGTGCCGTAGCTGACCGTCTGGGCGGTCTGTGCCTGGCTGCCCCGGTAGACATCCCCGGAATAGGGGCTGGTGTTGGCACAGCCGGCCAGGGTCAACAGGCCGGCGGTTAGCACCGGAAGCAGGGCGTGTGATGTGAGGCTGCGCATGGAAGATCCTCCTTCGCTGGCGCGAGATGAAAAGGGCGGGCGCATCGTGATTAGGAAACGGTGTTCTCTAACTAGTCTAACGCCATTGTCGATGCCGGACCAGTAAAGCTTTGACCGACAAGTTCCGCCGGAGTGCCGGCGGCATGGCCCCATGGCTGGATCGCCAAAGGGGGCGCCCTTGCTGCTGTTATCGCACGCTCGCCCGCGACATGAAAAGGCCCACCCCGCGGGGCGGGATGGGCCTGGTGCGACATGGCGTGTCGCCCGGAGGGCGAGTCATTCCTCTTCGAGAGTGGGCGCATCGCCGGTGAGGACCTCGTCCCAGGCGTCGTCCAGCGAGTAGCCCGCGCGGCAGTCCACGGTGTCGATCACTTCGACGGCGTGTTGCAGGGATTCCCGCTGCCCCTTCAGGGCCAGTACCAGCTTGGCGAGTTCCTGCTTGCTGAAGGTGCTGGCGAGAAGCTCGGCCTGGTGGCTCAGTTCGTTGCAGTTCATGTGTAACACCTCGTGCAGTGGCCATCGGCGATGGCGTTTGGGGACGTTTGCTACTCATGCCGGGCCGGGTAAGCGCCCGTTGCTGCAGTTGCGACGTGGTCACCAGCGTGTAACGACCGCCGCCCAAGGCGCCTGGGTCATCGATGCGAGCGCCTTACTTGTAGCTCGGTGCAGGGCTCGGGGGCGGGATAACGACCCTCTGACCTGCTCCGTGTCTTGACTATGGTGCAGTACAGCAGAAGCGACCATGCCTCCTTGGCCGCAGCTCGCGTTGTAACCCGACTACAAGAGGCGGTGAACCTCGGCGATCCTGTCGGTATCCTTCATCGGGCCCTGGATTCGTCGACCCTGCGCGCACGAAAAAGGGGAGGCCAAGGCCTCCCCGGAGGCGGTCAAGTGCCGCTCGCCGCTCAGGCGAACTGGTTCATGGTGTTGTCCTTGCCGCCGGCCTTCAGGGCGCCCTCGCCGGAGAAGTATTCCTTGTGATCGTCACCGAGGTTGGAGCCGGCCATGTCCTGGTGCTTGACGCAGGCCAGGCCCTTGCGGATCTCCTGGCGCTGCACGCCCGCCACGTAGGCCAGCATGCCCTCCTCGCCGAAGTAGCCCCGGGCCAGGTCATCGGTGGACAGGGCCGCGGTGTGATAGGTCGGCAGGGTGATCAGGTGGTGGAAGATGCCGGCCTCGCGAGCAGCGTCGCGCTGGAAGTCGCGGGTCCAGTCGTCGGCGACCTTGGCCAGTTCGCTCTCATCGTAGGCCGCCTTCATCAGTTCGGCGCGGTCGTAGGCGCTGACATCGCGTCCCTCCTGCTCCCAGGCGTCGAAGACCTGCTGGCGGAAGTTGAGCGTCCAGTTGAAGGAGGGCGAGTTGTTGTAGACCAGCTTGGCATCCGGGCACACCTCGCGGATGCGGTTGACCATGCCGGCGATCTGTCCGACATGGGGCTTCTCGGTCTCGATCCACAGAAGATCCGCCCCGTGCTGCAGCGAGGTGATGCAATCCAGCACCACCCGATCCTCGCCGCTGCCTGGCTTGAACTGGTAGAGGCCGTTGGCCAGGCGCACCGGCTTTCTCAGTTCGCCGTCGAGCTTGATCAGGGTGTCGCCCTCGGCGACGTCGTCCGCCGATTCGACCGGGGTCGTCTCGAGGAAGCGGTTGTACTGGCTGGCCAGGTCGCCGGGCTCCCGGGAGACCGGGATCTTCTGGGTCAGGCCGGCGCCCAGGGAATCGGTGCGGGCGACGATCACGCCGTCGTCGACGCCGAGTTCCAGGAAGGCGTAGCGCACGGCATTGATCTTTGAGAGGAAGTCCTCGTGGGGCACGGTGACCTTGCCGGCCTGATGGCCGCACTGTTTGGCATCCGAGACCTGGTTCTCGATCTGGATGCAGCAGGCGCCGGCCTCGATCATCTTTTTGGCCAGCAGGTAGGTGGCCTCCTCGTTGCCGAAACCGGCATCGATATCGGCGATGATCGGCACCACATGAGTCTCGAAGTGATCGATCTTGTCCTGCACGCCTCGCGCCTTGACCTCATCGTTCTCGGCGCGGGCCTCGTCCAGCGCCTTGAACAGGTGGCCCAGCTCCCGGGCATCGGCCTGGCGCAGGAAGGTGTAGAGCTCCTCGATCAGCGCCGGCACGCTGGTCTTCTCGTGCATCGACTGATCCGGCAGCGGGCCGAACTCGGAGCGCAGCGCCGCCACCATCCAGCCCGACAGGTAGAGGTAGCGCTTGGCAGTGGTGCCGTGGTGGCGCTTCACCGCCAGCATCTTCTGCTGCCCGATGAAACCGTGCCAGCAGCCCAGCGACTGGGTGTACTGGCTGGTATCGGCGTCGTAGGCGGCCATGTCGCGGCGCATGATGCCGGCGGTGTAGCGGGCGATCTCCAGCCCGGTACGAAAGCGGTTCTGGGTCTTCATGCGCGCCGCATACTCGGGGTTGATGGTGTCCCACTTGCCGCCTTGGGCCTCGCGCAGGGCGGTCAGGGTCTGGAGTGCATCTTGGTATGCTGACATGGGGCCATCCTCATCGGTCGGTGATGCCTGGTGGCAGCAAGACTCGTCAGTCGAGGGATGCTGCACTGCAGGATACTTCAAGCGTTGGTCAGGCAGTCGGTCTTGTCTGTGCTGCCTTGGTCGAAGGGACTGGGCATCAAACCTGTTGCAATCGGCGGGCATGTGCCGGGATGTAAAACGATTGTTTTAATGCCGTCCTGATAAGGACTATGGCCCATAATGACGCGGCTCAGCCATTGTTACTTAGCGGTAAAGGGCGTTGTAGTAAGACTACAAGCCCGGGCTTTTTCGGCCACGGGCTGTAGTCTTCTGTCGGGGAAGGCGGGAAGGGCTTTTGAATCAGTCGCCTAGTTCCAGGCGCATATTGCGGTGCGGTATACCGGCGTCGAGAAAGTCGTCATCGAAGGCGACGAACCCCAGGCGCTCGTAGAAGGCAAGCGCCTGAAGCTGGGCGGCGAGCTCCACCCGAGCGTGGCCACGTTGCCGAGCGGCCTCGATGGTGGCCTGCATCAGTGCCACGCCGATGCCGAGGCCACGGGCCTCGGCCAGCACCGCGACGCGTCCGATATGGCCGTCGGGCAGGAGGCGCGCGGTGCCCAGCGCGGTTGTGCCGCGCCAGGCCAGGACATGCAGGCAGTCGGGATCGCGGCCGTCCCATTCCTCGTGCTGAGGCACGGCCTGTTCCACGATGAACACCACCCGGCGGATCTCGCCGGCGATGTCACCCAGCTCGTCCCAGCTGCCCTGCTGGAGGACCAGGTCGTCGGCGGGTGTGCTCATGCCTCGTCCTCAACATCGTCCTCGTCGAGCTCGTCATCGCCGGGCCAGCTCAGGCTGCCGCGATCGAGCAGGCCGGCGATGAGCGCCGCGGCGCCGGGATGCGCGAGCAGCGCGGCGTCGATGGTCGCGTTCGAGGCCAGTGCGCGCGCCAGGCCCGGCGAACAGGGCAGGCCGTCGCCGTCGACGAACAGGGTCGCATGCGTCTCGTCCAGCGCGCGCCAGGCGAAGCGCGAGCCCAGGGTACGCTCCAGCTGGCCGCCGGCCTCGAGGTCGGCGATGAGCGCCTCCGCCGGGGTCGGTTCTTCCAGTGGCACCAACTGATCGACGTACTTGGGCTGAGTCATCACCCGGCCGAACCACTGGGCCAGCTGGGCGGGATCGTCGAGGGTCTCGAGGATCAGTGCCCGCATGCGTTCAAGCGCCTCGTCGTTCAGTTCGCCGGCATCGGCGGGCGGGGCCATGCCTGCATCGCTGTAGCGCTTGGAGGCCGGCAGGGTCTCGCCCACATAGTCGGCGAAGGAGGTCACGGCCTCGTCGGCGGACAATGCCCGAAAGCCCACCGAGACCGTCATGCAGTCCTCGGACTGGCTGACGCCGTGGTGAGCGTGGCCCGGCGGCAGGTAGAGCATGTCGCCGGGCTCCAGTACCCAGTCCTTACCCGGGGTCACCTCGAAGTGCTCGAGAATGCGCAGATCGATGCCCTCGATGATCGGTGCATCCTCGGGCACGGCACCGCCCAGCTGCCAGCGGCGCTGGCCACTGGCCTGGAGCAGGAAGACGTCGTACTGATCGACGTGGGGGCCGACGCTGCCCCCCGGCGGGGCGTAGCTGATCATGATGTCGTCGAGCCGCCAGCGGGGCAGGAAGCTGAAGGCCTCCAGCAGCTCGGCGACCTCGGGCACGTAGTGATCCACGGCCTGGACCAGCAGGCTCCAGTCCCGCTCGGGCAGCCGCGCGAAGGTGGCCTCGTCGAAGGGACCGTGGCTGACCTGCCAGGGCTGAGGGTTGCCCTGGCCGTCGCGGCCGTGTTCCTCGACCAGGCGCGCCTCGATGCGCTCCTCGCAGGCAAGGCCGGCGAGCTCGTCCGGCGATAGCGGGCTCTCGATCTCCGGGAAGGCGCCGCGGATCAGCAGCGGCTTGCGCTGCCAGTACTGGCCGAGGAAGTCGGCGGCGCTGAGGCCGCCCAGCATGGGCAGGGGCGTGTCGGCAGGCATGGTGTGGTGTCCTCAGATAAATACAAACAGGCGCTGGCGCGAGCCAGCGCCTGTTCAGTGACGCAATGGGTGGGTGACCGGGCGAGAGTCTTACCGGCTTAAAGCGCCTTGGCCTGGGCCGCGGCGTTGCCGATATAGGTGGCCGGGCTCATGGCCTTGAGCTCGGTCTTGACCTCGGCCGGCAGCTCCAGCGTCTCGATGAAGGTGGCGAAGCCGACCTGGTCGATGCGCTTGCCGCGGGTCAGCTCCTTGAGCTTCTCGTAGGGCTTCTCGATGCCGTAGCGACGCATCACGGTCTGGATCGGCTCGGCCAGCACTTCCCAGCTGTTGTCCAGGTCGGCGTCGAGGCGTTCCGGGTTGGCCTCGAGCTTGCTGATGCCCTTGAGGGTCGCCTGGTAGGCGATCAGGCCCTGCGCCAGACCGGTGCCGAGGTTACGCAGCACGGTGGAATCGGTCAGGTCGCGCTGCCAGCGGGAGATCGGCAGCTTCTGCGCCAGATGGGTCAGCACGGCATTGGCGATGCCCAAGTTGCCCTCGGAGTTCTCGAAGTCGATCGGGTTGACCTTGTGGGGCATGGTCGATGAGCCGATCTCGCCGGCCACGGTGCGCTGCTTGAAGTACCCCAGCGAGATATAGCCCCAGACGTCGCGATCGAAGTCGATCAGGATGGTGTTGAAGCGACACACCGCGTCGAACAGCTCGGCGATGTAGTCGTGGGGCTCGATCTGGGTGGTGTAGGGGTTGAAGGTCAGCCCCAGCTCGGAGACGAAGGTCTCGGCGTTGGCTGCCCAGTCGATGCTCGGGTAGGTCGCCAGGTGGGCGTTGTAGTTGCCTACCGCACCGTTGATCTTGCCGAGCAGCTCGACGGCTTCGATCTGCGTGAGCTGGCGGCGCAGGCGCGCGGCGACGTTGGCCATCTCCTTGCCCAAGGTAGTGGGGCTCGCCGTCTGGCCATGGGTGCGCGACAGCATCGGCTGGTCGGCGTGCTGGTGGGCCAGGGCGACGATGGCCTCGGTGACCTCATGCATGACCGGCAGCAGCACATCCTTCAGGCCGCCGCGCAGCATCAGCGCGTGGGACAGGTTGTTGATGTCCTCGCTGGTGCAGGCGAAGTGGATGAACTCGGTGACGGCGTTGAGCTCGGCATTGCCCTCGACCTTCTCCTTCAGGAAGTACTCGACCGCCTTGACGTCATGGTTGGTGGTGCGCTCGATGTCCTTGATGCGCTGGGCATCCTCGACGCTGAAGTCTGAAACGATGGCGTTAAGCCAGGCATTGGCATCGGCCGAGAGGGCCGGCACTTCCTTGATGCCGTCATGGGCGGCCAGGCGCTGCAGCCAGCGCACCTCGACGGTGACACGGGCGCGGATCAGGCCGAACTCGCTGAAGTGCTCGCGCAGGGCTTCGGTCTTGGAGCCGTAGCGGCCGTCGACGGGAGAGAGGGCAGTGAGAGCAGAGAGTTGCATGACAGTCATCCAGTGCGGTGAGGAAAAAGGGGGGCTTGGAACCGGGGGCCAGGAATCAGGAACCCTGCATCAGGAACCAGGGCTAGCCGAACTCGTCGAGGGCGCGCCGCATGGCGCCGCGCTGGAAGATCAGCTTCCAGCGCCGGCCGCCCTGCTGATGCCACAGCAGGGCGAAGCGCACGCCGGCCAGCAGGGCGGCCCGCACTCGCTCCGGCATCATGCGCTGCTGCAGAAGGCTCGGTTCGCCCTGGACCACGATGCGGTAACGGAAGGTCGAGATGGTGTCCTGGTAGATCTCGCCAAGGCTCGCCACCACGTTCTCGTGGGTGTCGCCGAAGTGTCCCGCCTGGCTCTGAACACGGGTCAGGCGGGTGCCGAGGGTGTCCATCATCTGCGGGTTCTTGCGCAGCTTCTGGGACAGCAGCAGCAGGGAGAAACCGTAGCGCAACACCACCGGATTGGCCTGGCGCTTGCCGACCACGGCGCTCAGGGTATCGAGACCCTGGCGCAGGTGATTGGGATGGCCGCCGTAGATGGCCTCGAAGCTTTCCGGGTCGGTGTCGACGGTGGCGCGGATCAGCGTCTGCCAGGCCCGTTCGTCGACCTGGCCGGTGCGGGCCAGTTCGTCGACCACCACGGCGGCCTGGAAGACGCCGGCCAAGGCCAGCACCTGGCGGCTGATCGGGGAGTCTGGAGCGCGATGAATCGGGGTGGTCATGAGCGACGCTCCTTGTCCTGCCAGGTCTCGCGAATCACCCCGCCGCCGAGACAGATCTCGCCGTCGTAGAGCACCAGAGACTGGCCGGGAGTCACGGCGCGCTGGGGCTCGTCGAAGATGACCTCGACGCCGCCGTCCTCGCGGGTGCGCATGCTGCAGGCGACATCCTCCTGGCGATAGCGGGTCTTGGCCGTGAAGCGCCCCTCGGCGAGGGGCGCCTCGCCGGCCACCCAGTCCATCGGCTCGGTGGCCAGGATATTGCTGTAGAGCAGGTCATGGTGCTTGCCCTGCACGGCGATCAGCACGTTGCGTGCGAGATCCTTGTGCGCCACGTACCAGGGGGCGTCCGGGTGATTGGGCAGGCCGCCGATGCCGAGCCCCTGGCGCTGACCCAGGGTGTAGTACATCAGGCCGATGTGCTCGCCGATCACCTCGCCCTCGGGGGTCTCGATGACGCCGGGCTGGGCGGGCAGGTACTGGCGCAGGAAGTCGGAGAAGCGCCGCTCGCCGATGAAGCAGATGCCGGTGGAATCCTTCTTGCGGGCGGTCACCAGGTCGTGGCGCTCGGCGATGGCGCGCACCTCGGGCTTCTCCAGCTCGCCCACCGGGAACAGGGTGCGGGCGATGGCGGCTTCCGGCACGGCATGCAGGAAGTAGCTCTGGTCCTTGTTGGTGTCGAGGCCCTTGAGCAGGCGCGGTCGGCCGCCCCGCACGCCCCCGCGGACATAGTGGCCGGTGGCGATCTTCTCGGCGCCGAGCATTTCGGCGTACTCGAGGAACACCTTGAACTTGATTTCGCGGTTACACAGGATGTCGGGGTTCGGCGTGCGCCCGGCCTGGTACTCGGCAAGGAAATGCTCGAAGACGTTATCCCAGTACTCGGCGGCGAAGTTGGCGGTGTGCAGCTTGATGCCGAGCTTGTCGCAGACCGCCTGCGCATCCGCCAGATCTTCCTTGGCGGTGCAGTATTCGGTGCCGTCGTCCTCGTCCCAGTTCTTCATGAACAGGCCTTCGACCTGGTAGCCCTGCTCCATGAGCAGGAGGGCGGACACGGAGGAATCGACACCGCCGGACATGCCGACGATGACCTTGCCCGCCGCCGGGGCGTGCGCGGCGGATGATCCGGCAGCAACTGACGCAGCAACTGACATAGGCGCTCTCGACGTCATGAGGGGAATGGGGTGGCGTTAAATGGGCGGGGATTATACACGATAGTGGCAGGCCGCTTCGACCTCCCTTGCGCCAGCCCAGGAGCCGCGTGGGGGTGGCGCCAGCGGTGCCCCTTTCGGCCTGCCCCTGGATCAGCGTTCCTGGATCACGTCCAGCGGAAAGCTGCGGCCACGCGTCACATCACGGATGCGCCGCATCACCAGCGGGCTTTTCAGGCGCCCGGCCTGTTCCAGGATTTCCAGCTCCTCGAGAGTCAGCCAGTGGGTCGCCAGGATGTCTGGGTCCAGATCATTGCCGAGGTGCGCCAGCGCCATGCCGGCAAAGCCGTGACTGTGAAAGGTCAGGCCATCCGGCGCCTGATAGACATAGAGGCCCAGGTAGTCGGTGATGCCCACGTGCCAGGCAGTCTCCTCACGGACCTCGCGCTCGGCGGCGGCGCGTATCCCTTCGCCGGGCTCCAGGTGGCCGGCGGGCTGATTGAAGAGCGTCTGGGGGCCGCCGCGGGCCTCCTCGACCATCAGGAAGCGGCCGGCGCGCTCGACCACGGTGGCCACCGTGACCCGCGGCGCCCAGCGACTCATCGTGACCTCCGCGGAGGCTTGCCGTGTCGGGCCTGGCGGTTCGGGCCCCTGGCGCCTTTCTCCTTTTCTCCCTTGCTTGCCCCCTTGCTTCTTTCGCCAGCGCGCCGCGGCTTGGCGGGCGCATGCAGCGTTTCCTGGCGCCATTCGCCGGGGGCCAGGTCGTCCAGGCGCCAGGGGCCGATCGCCGCGCGAATCAGGCGCAGGGTGGGGTGGCCGACCTCGGCGGTCATGCGTCGCACCTGGCGATTGCGGCCCTCGCTGATGGTCAGCTCCAGCCAGCGGGTAGGTATTTGGCGCCGCTCTCGCACCGGCGGCTGGCGCGGGCCGACCGGCGGAGATTCGAGGCGGCGCACCTTGGCCGGCCGGGTCGGGCCGTCGTTGAGCACCACGCCCTGGCGCAAGGCCGCGAGGGCCGCTTCATCGGGTTCACCTTCTACCTGCACCCAGTAGGTCTTGGGCTGCTTGTGCTTGGGGTGGGCGATGCGATGGATCAGCTCACCATCGTCGGTGAGCAGCAGCAGGCCTTCGGAGTCGTAGTCGAGGCGTCCGGCCGGGTAGATGCCCGGCACGTCGATCACGTCGGCCAGGGTCGCCCGGCGTTCGCCGCCATCTGCCTCGCCGTCGGTGAACTGGGAGAGCATGCGGTAGGGCTTGTGGAGGAGGTAGAGAGTGCTCATGCGGCAAGCTTACCGGCAAGCGGGGCGGGATGGCAGGGCCTTACCCTTATTGTTTATGCGCCGAGCCGGGTGCGCTGATATAATGCGGCCGCTCACCGGGAGTGCCCTCGATTCTGTCGGGGCCTGCTGACAGTACCTGCTGGGCGCCGATGTTCCCTGCCATACCCGGCACCATGGCCTTGCCGGGCGGGCCGCAGTGAGCCCCCGAGGCGGACATCGTGAGCGCGCGCTACCGATCCAGTTTCTTGCCACCGCAGTGACCAGAGAGATCAACGCCAACATGTCAACAACGCCGAAGATTATCTACACGCTCACCGACGAAGCACCGGCCCTGGCTACCTATTCCCTGCTGCCGATCATCGATGCGTATACCGACTCCGCCGGTATCAGCGTGGAGACCCGGGACATCTCCCTGGCCGGCCGCATCATCTGCCTGTTTCCCGAATACCTGAGCGACGAGCAGCAGCTCGGCGATCACCTGGCCGAACTCGGTGAGCTGGCCAAGACCCCCGAAGCCAACATCATCAAGCTGCCCAACATCAGTGCCTCGGTGCCGCAGCTCAAGGCGGCCATTCGCGAGCTGCAGAGCCAGGGCTACAAGCTGCCCGACTATCCCGAAGAGGCCTCAAGCGACGTGGAGCGCGACATCAAGGCGCGCTACGACCGGGTCAAGGGCAGCGCCGTGAACCCGGTGCTGCGCGAAGGCAACAGCGACCGTCGCGCGCCCAAGTCGGTCAAGAACTATGCCCGCAAGTACCCGCACCGCATGGGCGAGTGGAGCGCCGACTCCCAGTCTCACGTGGCCTGCATGAGCGAGGGCGATTTCTACGGCAGCGAGCAGTCCGCCACCATGGCCGCCGATGGCGTGGTCAAGATCGAGCTGGTCGGCAAGGACGGCACCACTACGGTGCTCAAGGAGAAGACGCCGGTGTTGGCCGGCGAGGTGATCGACGGCTCCATGATGAGCCGCAAGGCCCTGTCCGCCTTCGTCGCCGAGCAGATCGCCGATGCCAAGGAGCGGGGCGTGCTGTTTTCCCTGCACCTCAAGGCGACCATGATGAAGGTCTCCGACCCGATCATGTTCGGCATGGTGGTCAACGAGTTCTATCGCGACGTGCTGGACAAGCACGCCGAGGCCCTGGACGAGGTCGGCTTCGATGCCACCAACGGCATCGGCGATCTCTACGCCACCATCGCCAAGCTGCCGGCCGCGAAGCAGGAAGAGATCAAGGCGGACATCGAGGCCCTCTACGCCGAGCGTCCGTCCCTGGCCATGGTCGATTCCCACAAGGGCATCACCAACCTGCACGTGCCCAGCGACGTGATCATCGACGCCTCCATGCCGGCGATGATTCGTGACTCCGGCAAGATGTGGGGCGCCGACGATGCCCTGCACGACGCCAAGGCGGTGATTCCGGATCGCTGCTACGCCACCATCTATCAGGCCACCATCGACGACTGCAAGGCCAATGGCGCCTTCGATCCGACCACCATGGGCAGCGTGCCCAACGTCGGCCTGATGGCCAAGAAGGCCGAGGAGTACGGCTCCCACGACAAGACCTTCCAGATTCCCGCCGACGGCACCGTGCGTGTCACCAGCGATGCAGGCGAGGTGGTCTTCGAGCACGCCGTGGAGAAGGGCGACATCTGGCGCATGTGCCAGACCAAGGACGCCCCGATCAAGGACTGGGTCAAGCTGGCCGTGAGCCGGGCGCGCGACAGCGAGACGCCGGCGGTGTTCTGGCTCGACGCCAACCGCGGCCACGATGCCGAGCTGATCAAGAAGGTCGAGACCTACCTTCAGGAGCATGACACCAGCGGCCTGGACATCCGCATCATGGCCCCGGTGGATGCCATGAAATTCAGCCTGGAGCGGATCCGTCGCGGCGAGGACACCATCTCCGTCACCGGTAACGTGCTGCGCGACTACCTCACCGACCTGTTCCCGATCATGGAGCTGGGCACCAGCGCCAAGATGCTCTCCATCGTGCCGCTGATGAACGGCGGTGGCCTGTTCGAGACCGGTGCCGGCGGTTCCGCGCCCAAGCACGTGCAGCAGCTCATCCAGGAGAACCACCTGCGCTGGGACTCCCTGGGCGAGTTCCTGGCCCTGGCCGCGTCCCTCGAGCACCTCGGCAAGACCTTCGACAACGCCCGGGCCCGGGTGCTGGCCAAGGCGCTGGACGAGGCCAACGGCAAGTTCCTCGACAGCAACAAGTCGCCGTCGCGCAAGGTCGGTGAGCTGGACAACCGGGGCAGCCACTTCTACCTGGCCATGTACTGGGCCGATGCTCTGGCCACCCAGGACGAGGATGCCGAGCTCAAGGCGCTGTTCGGCAAGCTGGCCGAAGAGTTCCACGCCAAGGAAGCCGTGATCGTCGAGGAGCTCAATGGGGTTCAGGGGCAGTCCGTGGATATCCAGGGCTACTACCACCCCAATGGCGAGCTGACCGAGCGGGCCATGCGCCCGAGCGAGACTCTCAACGCCGCCCTGGCCCTGGTGGCCAAGGGCTAAGCGCCCTCGGTCGCTTTCGGCACCCAGGTGCCATGGCCCCTGCCCGGCTGACGGGCAGGGGCCTTTTGCGTCTGGTGCTTGCATGCGTGCCCGACAGGCCGCATCTTGATAAATGAACCCGCTTGCCGGTCGGGCGTCCAAGCAGAGTTGAGACGCCGGATGCCGGTTGGCTTGTAGAAATGGGTAGTACTTCATATGTTCAAGCTAGAAGAGCCTGGGAAGGGTGCCATCGCCGGCATGGATCGACCCGAAGAGGAGGGAGATGGTGACCTGGCGGTGCAGAGCGCCGAGCCGGATCTGGCGCCGCCGCCCATGTACAAGGTGGTCCTGCACAACGACGACTTCACGCCGATGGAGTTCGTGGTCGAGGTCCTGCAGACCTTCTTCGGCATGGATAGCGAGAAGGCGGTGCAGGTGATGCTGGCGGTTCATACCCAGGGCAAGGCCACCTGTGGCATCTTTACCCGTGACATCGCGGAAACCAAATGTCACCAAGTCAATCAATATGCAAAGGAGTGCCAGCACCCGCTGCTGTGCGACATCGACAAGGCCGACTGACGACTGGCAAGCTGATTGTCAGGCAAGCGGACCACAGCCATTGCAGGATCGGCGTGACCGGCTCGACTCACGAGCCTGTGAATCCCGAGAATGTACCCGATGGTGAAATTGCCGGCGACTGCCGGCCGACGCCCGAGGTGGCGAAAGGGGACTGCCATGCTGAGCAAAGAACTCGAACTCACGCTGAATACGGCCTTTACCGTGGCGCGCTCCAAGCGTCACGAATTCATGACCGTCGAACACTTGCTGCTGGCGCTGTTGGACAATGCCTCCGCGGCCGATGTGCTGCGCGCCTGCGGTGCCAACCTGGACAAGCTGCGCTCGGATCTGCAGGACTTCATCAATTCCACGACACCGCTGATTCCCGAGGATCAGAGCGATCGGGAAACCCAGCCGACCCTGGGGTTCCAGCGCGTACTGCAGCGGGCGGTCTTCCATGTCCAGTCCTCCGGCAAGAGCGAGGTCACCGGCGCCAACGTGCTGGTGGCGATCTTCTCCGAGCAGGAAAGCCAGGCGGTCTACTTCCTCAAGCAGCAGAACGTGGCGCGAGTGGACGCCGTCAACTATATCGCCCACGGGATCTCCAAGGTCTCCGGGCACGGTCCGTCGCCCTCCTCCTCGCCGTCTCATGATGCCGAGGACGCCGAAGAGGGTGTCAGTGACGGCAATGCCCATCCGCTGACCGGCTATGCCACCAATCTCAACGAGCAGGCACGCCTTGGCAAGATCGACCCGCTGATCGGCCGCGATCATGAGCTCGAGCGCGTGGTGCAGATCCTCGCGCGCCGGCGCAAGAACAACCCGCTGCTGGTGGGCGAGGCCGGTGTGGGCAAGACCGCCATCGCTGAGGGGCTCGCCAAGCGGATCGTCGAGGAAGACGTGCCCGAGGTGATCGCCGATGCGGTGGTCTACTCGCTGGACATGGGCGCCCTGCTGGCCGGTACCAAGTACCGCGGCGACTTCGAGAAACGCCTGAAGAGCCTGCTGGCCGAACTCAAGAAGCAGCCCAACTCCATCCTCTTCATCGACGAGATCCATACCGTGATCGGCGCCGGCGCCGCCTCCGGCGGGGTGATGGACGCGTCCAACCTGCTCAAGCCGTTGCTCTCCTCGGGGGAGTTGCGCTGCATCGGCTCGACCACCTTCCAGGAGTTCCGCGGCATCTTCGAGAAGGACCGGGCGCTGGCACGGCGTTTCCAGAAGGTCGATGTCCTGGCTCCCTCGGTCGAGGACACCATTCGCATCCTCAAGGGGCTGCGCGGCCGCTTCGAGGAGCATCACAAGCTCAAGTACACCGATGGAGCGCTGGAGAGCGCCTCGCGGCTGGCCGACCGGTACATCAATGATCGTCACCTGCCGGACAAGGCCATCGACGTGATCGATGAGGCCGGCGCCCACCAGCGGCTGCTGCCGCCGGAGGTGCGTGTCGATACCATCGACGTCGATCAGGTCGAGGCGGTGGTGGCCTCTATCGCCCGGATCCCGCCGAAGAGCGTCTCGAACTCCGATCGCAAGCTGCTCGAGAACCTCGAGCGGGACCTGAAGATGCTGGTGTTCGGTCAGGACGAGGCGATCACCGGGCTGTCGGCGGCCATCAAGCTGTCTCGCGCCGGTCTCAAGTCGCCCGACAAGCCGGTGGGCAGCTTCCTGTTCAGCGGTCCCACCGGGGTCGGCAAGACCGAGGTGGCCCGCCAGCTGGCTGCTCTGATGGGCGTCGAGCTGGTGCGCTTCGACATGTCCGAGTACATGGAGCGTCACACCGTATCGCGCTTGATCGGTGCGCCGCCGGGCTATGTCGGCTACGATCAGGGCGGCCTTTTGACCGAGGCGATCACCAAGCAGCCACACTGCGTGCTGCTGCTCGACGAGATCGAGAAGGCGCACCCGGATGTCTTCAACCTACTGCTGCAGGTCATGGATCACGGCCGCCTGACCGACAACAACGGCCGCGAGGCGGACTTCCGTCACGTGGTGCTGATCATGACCTCGAACGCCGGGGCCGAGCAGATCTCGCGCCGTTCCATCGGCTTCAATCCCCAGGATCATTCGACCGATGGCATGGAGGTCATCCGCAAGACCTTCTCGCCGGAGTTCCGCAACCGCCTGGATGGCATCATCCCGTTCAGCGCGTTGCCCGCCGCGGTGGTGCGCAACGTGGTCGACAAGTTCCTGGTCGAGCTGCAGGCGCAGCTGGACGAGAAGCGCGTCCAGCTGGATGTGGCCGATGACGCCCGCGCCTGGCTGGCCGAGCGGGGCTATGACCCGGAGATGGGGGCCCGTCCGATGGCGCGCCTGATTCAGGAGAAGCTGAAGAAGCCACTGGCGGAGATGATCCTGTTCGGCAACCTGGCCGAGCACGGCGGGGTGGTGCATGTGACCGTGGAGGAGGACAGCGACGAGTTGCATCTCGCCACCGAGGAGGAACTGGCAGAACCCTGAGTCCTGAAGAGAGTCCGGGAAAGGCGGGTGGTGCCGGGTATATAACCGGCTACCACCGACCGGCGCCCTGTCTGATGACGGGGCGTCTTTTTTTGGCCGGTCGGTTGGCGAAAGCAGCGCGGGGCATGGCCTCGCGGGTCAGGCAGGGAGCCTGGCGAGGAAGCGCTTAACGGGAACGGTAGACGATGCGGCCCTTGGACAGGTCGTAGGGGGTCAGCTCGACCTTGACCTTGTCGCCGGTGAGGATACGGATGTAGTTCTTGCGCATCTTGCCCGAGATGTGGGCGGTAACGACGTGACCGTTTTCCAGTTCGACGCGGAACATGGTGTTGGGCAGCGTATCGACGATGACGCCTTCCATTTCGATATGGTCTTCACGAGCCATATAGGCATTTCCTCATGATGGTTTTAGCAAAGCGATGTGTCGACGGTGACCGTGCCGGTGGCATCGCGGCCGGAACGGCCGGAATTGGGACGGCAATGGCTGGCACCGATCATCAATATAGCGCGGTATTGTGCCGTATGCCGGACGTCAAGGCAAAACATGCCGTGCTCAGAAGATCAGAGGTGGGGCGTCATGGGGTCGGGATCGTCCTCCGCCAGACCCGACCATCGAGATATTCCAGCGGCTGGAAGTGGCGCTTGTAGTCCATCTTGCGGCATTCGCGAATCCAGTAGCCCAGATAGACATGGGGCAGGTCCTCGGTGGCGGCCCGCTCGATCAGGCTCAGAATCGCGAAGGTGCCCAGCGAACGGCGGGCGAGGGCCGGCGAGGGATCGAAAAAGGTATAGATGGCGGAGAGGCCATGACCCAGTCGGTCGATGGCGGTGACGGCCACCAGTCGGCCGCCGAGGCGGAACTCCAGCAGACGGGCGTAGGCATGATCCAGCGTCAGGAAGGTGCGGTACTGCTCATGGCTCGGGGGGAACATGTCGCCGTCGGCATGGCGTTCCCGAACGTAGCGAGCATAGAGCGCATAGTGCTCGGGGTCGTAACGGGCATCGCGCTCGGTAAGGGTTAGGTCGGCATTGCGATGCATGAGCCGGCGCTGGCTTCGGCCGGGGGCGAAGTCCTCAACCGGAATGCGCACCGAGACGCAGGCGCGACAGCCCTCACAATGGGGCCGGTAGAGATGACGACCGCTGCGGCGGAAACCCAGCAGGGCCAGGGTGTCGTAGATCCCTTGCCCGGGGGCTTCCTGAGGATCCAGGAAGAGTGTGGTCGCCTCCTGGCCCGCCAGGTAGCTGCAGGCATGGGGGACCGTGAGGAAGAATCGCAGATCCCGAACCGGTTGTTGCGGAGCGCGACTGCTCACGTTCAACGGCCCCCTTCGTCAATGGTGCCACCGACGGAAACCTCCGGGGGCATCTGCGGTGCAATGCCCTCTTCCCCTCGGATGTATTGATCAAGATAGTCGATGAACTCCTGGCGAGCGATCTCCCGCGCGCCCATGCTGGCCAGGTGCGGGGTATGCATCTGGCAGTCGATCAGGCCACCGCCAAGCGCCTGGAGGTGGCGTGCCAGTTGCACCAGGGCGGTCTTGGAGGCATCCGGCTCCCGGCTGAACATCGATTCGCCGAAGAACATCCGCCCCATGCCGACGCCGTACAGGCCGCCGACCAGCCGGTCGTTGCGCCAGACCTCTATCGAGTGGGCATAGCCCAGGGCATGCAGCTCACCATAGGCCTCGCGCATCGCATCGCCGATCCAGGTGCCCTCATCGGCGGCGCGGGGCGCGGCGCAGGCCGCGATGACCGCCGGGAAGTCGTGGTTCCAGGTCACGGTGAAGCCTGCGTTGCGCAGCCGTTTGGACAGACTGCGGCGAATGCGGATCTCGTCGGGAAACAGCACCATGCGCGGGCTGGGGCTCCACCACAGGATCGGCTGATCGTCGCTGAACCAGGGAAAGATGCCGCGCCGGTACGCCTCGATCAGCCAGTCGGAGGTGAGGGCGCCGCCCGCCGCGAGCAGGCCGTCCGGTTCATCGAGCGCCTGGGCGAGCGAAGGGAAGTGTACGGGAGCGGTGGGCAACCAGGGCAGCATGGCGAAGGCGTGTTCGTCGGTCGAAGGGAAAGATTCATGTCAGTGTGACGGGGTTCGTGACCCGCCTCAAGCCTTGCATGGCCTCGCCTGACCGAGGTGTCGGCCTGGTGGGCGGGAAGAGTGGTCTGGCCCCTGTGCCCTGACCCCAAGGCTCGGTATCATGCCTGTCGATGTAGGACACACGAAGACGCCATAGATGGCGCAAGGGGAAAGGCGACTTGAGTGTCAAGAACAAGGCTAGCGGCCGCCGCGTGGCGGCCGCCGACGCCAAGGAGAGGGCGCGCCGTTTCGGAGTGCGTCTGCAAGGCGCCGCCCGCGAGGGCGTGGTGATTCTGCTGCTGGCAGCCTGCGTCTTCCTGCTGCTGGCGATGTTCAGCTATCAGGCCTCGGATCCCGGCTGGTCCCATAGTGGCCCGGATACCACGGTGACCAACTGGATGGGGCCGGTGGGCGCCTGGCTGGCCGACGTGCTGTATTCGCTGTTCGGCGCCAGTGCCCTCTGGTGGCCGGGCATGCTCGGCTTCGCCGGCTGGCGGATGAGCCGCATGCGCCAGGTGCGGCTGGAATGGGACACCCTGGGGCTCGCCGTGCGTACCGGCGGGCTCTTCCTGCTGCTGCTAGGCACCACGACCCTTGGCGCCCTGCACTTCTTCAACCCGGAAAGCGGTTTGCCCTATGCTGCCGGCGGCATCATCGGCGAGGAAATGGTGCGCAGCCTGACGCCGCTGGTGGGCAGTCACGGCACCACCCTGATGGCGCTGGTGGCGCTGCTGTGCGGTTTTCCGCCCTTCTCCGGACTTTCCTGGCTCAGCGTCATGGACGAGGCCGGCCACCTGGCGCAACGCAGTGTCGGCTGGTGTCGTGATCGAGCTCAGCGGGCGCGGGCAGAGGCCGAGGCGCCGGCCTCTGAACCCGAACCGGTAGAGCCCGTCGAGGCGCAGGAGGAGGAAGCGCCGGTACCCGGCTGGTGGCAGCGGCTATGGCCCTGGAGTCGCCACCACCGCGAGGCGGCCCGGTTGGCCAGCGATGCGGAACTGCGCGAGCCGCAGTGGCATCCAGATGACGGCACCGACATTCCCTGGGAGGTAGCCGAGCGCACGCCGTCGGCCAAGGAGCCCGGTGCCGCCTACAGCGAGCGCCTGGCCACAGCGGCCAGGCCTGCCTCGCCACAGCAGGCGACCCCGATGCGGGAGCCGGCGCCCGAACCGATGGAAAAGGTCGCCACCGTCCCGCCCGCCGAACCGGCGAAGGCGCGGCCCACCTCTCATGCCGACCCACAGTCCGCGCCATCGCCCTCGTCACGGGCAGCGGAGGCCGTCGAGACGCCTCAGGCTCCCGAGGGCGCCACGCCGTCCGAGCGACCGACGGCGGAGCCATTGCGGGCGGAGACGATTCCCGAACCGGTACTGCCGGAAGACGAGGAACCGCCCTGGGCTGGTATGTCGCTGCGCGCCGAGCGCGACATGCCCGGCTCGGCTCCGGCCCCGGCGAAGCCTGCCTCTGAGCCGGAATCGTCGCCTGATAGGCCTCCGGAGGCGTCTCAGGCGGAGGAGGCCGTGGCACGCTCGAGTGAGTCGGAGGAGCGCCCCGCACCGGCCATGGCGTCCTCGGCCTCCTCGCCGCAGTCCGTGGCCCGTCATGCCCGTCGCGAGCCGATGATCAGCTGGCAGGACGCGGACTGGGACGACGAACCTGACCCGACCGAGACGCCGGAGGCGGCGCCATCCCCGGCCACGGCCCCTGTGCCGCCGGCAGAGCCGCAAGTGGCACCTCAGCCCGCGTCTCGAGGCGAGCCTCAAGCCGAATCGTCCCCTGAGCACCCGAGCGCGCCGGCGCCTTCGGCTCGAGAGGAGGCCCGAGAAGAGGTGACACCCGAGAAGTCCACCGGCGAGGAGGCGGCCGAGGCGCGACCGGCGCCGCCCACCGAGCCCCGCATGGCCAGCGCCGAGCAGGCCCGTGCGGCGGCCGATGATCCGGACGAACCCGCGCTTTGGACCGTCGAGCACCTGCAGAGCCAGCGCTCGTCGGCCGAGGACCTGCCGGATATCGACGGGGAGCTGCCGTCGCTCAGGCTCTTGACGCCGGCCGAGGCCCATCAGCCCAACTACACCGAGGAGCAGTTGGCCGAGATGGCCGAGCTGCTCGAGGTCCGGCTGCGTGAATATGGCGTCAAGGCCGAGGTGGTCCACACCTGGCCGGGGCCGGTGATCACCCGCTTCGAGATCAAGCCCGCCGCCGGGGTGAAGGTCTCAAAGATCAGCAACCTGGCCAAGGACCTGGCGCGCTCGCTGATGGTCAAGAGCGTGCGGGTGGTCGAGATCATTCCCGGGCGCCCCACTGTGGGCATCGAGATTCCCAACCCGCATCGGGCGATGATCCGCCTGCGCGAGGTCATCGATTCCGACAGCTACCAGGATGCAGATTCTCCGGTGACCATGGCGCTGGGCCAGGACATCGGCGGTGCCCCGGTGGTGGCGAACCTCGGCAAGATGCCGCACCTGCTGGTCGCCGGCACCACCGGTTCGGGCAAGTCGGTGGGGGTCAACGCCATGCTGATCTCGATGCTGCTCAAGGCCACGCCCGACGAAGTGCGCATGATCATGGTCGACCCCAAGATGCTGGAACTGTCGGTGTATGACGGCATTCCGCACCTGCTGGCGCCGGTGGTTACCGACATGAAGGAGGCCGCCAATGCCCTGCGCTGGTGCGTGGCCGAGATGGAGCGGCGCTACAAGCTGATGGCGGCGATGGGCGTGCGCAACATCGCCGGCTTCAATGCCAAGCTCGACGAGGCGGAGCGAGCCGGGGCTCAGGTCGCCGACCCGCTGTGGGAGCCGCAGCCCTGGCAGATGCATGAATCGCCGCCGGTGCTCGAGAAGCTGCCCTACATCGTGGTGGTGATCGACGAGTTCGCCGACATGTTCATGATCGTCGGCAAGAAGGTCGAGGAGCTGATCGCGCGTCTTGCTCAGAAGGCGCGTGCCGCCGGCATCCACCTGATCCTTGCGACCCAGCGGCCCTCGGTGGACGTGGTGACCGGCCTGATCAAGGCCAACATCCCCACTCGCATGGCCTTCCAGGTGTCCTCGCGGATCGACTCGCGGACCATCCTCGATCAGGGGGGCGCCGAGAACCTGCTGGGTCACGGTGACATGCTCTACCTGCCGGCCGGGGCGGGTCTGCCGATGCGTGTGCACGGTGCCTTCGTCGATGACGACGAGGTGCACCGGGTGGCCGAGGACTGGAAGCGTCGCGGCGAGCCCGAGTACATAGAGGAGATCCTCTCCGGGGGCGTCTCCGCGGATGCCCTGACCGGTCTCGAGGGCGATGGAGGCGGCGGCGATGACGATGCCGAGCAGGACACCCTCTATGACGAGGCGGTGATGTTCGTGACCGAGTCCCGGCGTGCCTCGATCTCGGCGGTGCAGCGCCGCTTCAAGATCGGCTATAACCGCGCGGCCCGGCTGGTCGAGTCCATGGAAGGCGCAGGAGTCGTGTCGACCATGGGCACCAACGGCTCCCGTGAGGTGCTGGCACCGCCCCCGGTGGGTGACTGACGCTGTCCCTCCGTTGCGGAGGGCCTGGCCAGAACACCAAACCGCAGAGCCTTCAGCGAAACATGCAGCAAACAAGGAAGGCACGGCGCCGGGGCAACCCGGTGCCGTGACGCCGGTCTTAGTGGTGCGTCCTTGCAGGATGCACGCGCAGACGGAACATATTCGCCGGCCACGGCCGGTCAAGGAGACGCCATGACACCGACACGCCTTGCTACCTTCGGCTTCGCCCTGATGATGCCGCTCTCGGCGCTGGCCGATGAAGGCGCCGAGCGCCTGACGCAGCTGCTCGAGCCGATCAACACCTATGCCGCCGATTTCGAGCAGCAGATCCTCGACGGTAGCGGTCAGCGCCTGCAGCAGGCCAGCGGTCGCATGTGGCTGTCGCGTCCGGGGCGCTTCCGCTGGGAGGTCGAGTCCCCCTACCGTCAGGTGGTGGTGTCCGACGGTGACGACGTCTATCTGCATGACCCCGACCTGGAGCAGGTCACCGTGCAGCCGCTGGATACCCGGGTCACCCATACCCCGGCGCTGCTGCTCTCGGGCAGCGCCGATGAGCTCACCGCGAACTATGACGTCGAGCGCCGTCAGCAGGGCACCGCGGAGACCTTCATTCTCGAGCCCCACAGCCCGGATACCCTCTTCGAGGAGCTCTCGCTGACCTTCTATGCCGAGGAGCTCGGCATGCTGCAGATGACCGACAGCACCGGCCAGCGCACGGCCATCGCCTTCGATGACGTGGCGCAGAACGGTGCCATCGATGACGCACGTTTCGCCTTCGAGATTCCCGAGGGTGCCGACGTGATCCGCGAGACCGCCCGCTAGGGCGAGGTCCAGCGGTGGTCGAGGGGCAGGCTGCTCGACCACCGAGCGTCCCGCTTGCAAGGCCTGCCGATGTCAAGACACACCAACAGCCCCTGCGCCTGACGGCCAGGGGCTGTTGCATGAATCAGTCCTGCTGGTCGGCTTGGGCGTCGCGGGCGGCACGCCAGTCGAGAATCTGCTTGAAGCGCTTCTCCTGGCCATACTCGGTGGGAGTATAGAGGTGGGCGCGTGGCGCGCCCTCCGGCCAGCAGTCGTGGGATGACCCGGCCGGGTAGCCCTCCGGCTCATGATGGGCGTAGCGATAGCCCTGGCCGTGGCCGAGGGATTCCATCAGCTTGGTGGGGGCATTGCGCAGGTAGCTCGGCACTTCGAGGGTCGGGTGCGCGGCAGCCAAGGCCTTGGCCTGCTTCCAGGCCTGGTCGATGGCGTTGCTCTTGGGCGCCGCGGCCAGATGAATGGCCGCCTGGGCAATGGCCCGCTGTCCCTCGTAGTCCCCCAGGCGCAGGTAGGCATCCCAGGCGGCCATCACCAACGGCAGCGCCCGCGGGTCGGCATTGCCGACATCTTCCGAGGCGATCGCCGCCAGGCGCCGGATCACGTCCAGCGGGTCGCCGCCGCCCTGGGTGAATTGGGCAATATAGAGCAGCGCCGCATCGACCCGTGAGGAGCGGATCGACTTGTGGATGGCCGAGAGCAGGTCATAGAAGTGATCGCCCTGCTTATCGAAGGCGCTGGCCTGGTGACCGAGCACCTCGGCGAGGCCCTCCTTCTCGAGCCGCTCGCCGTCGCCGTCGGGAAGGGTGAAGTCGCAGGCTGTCTCGAGGAGGCCCAGCGCCCGGCGGGCATCGCCGCCGGCGGCATGGGCCAGCAGCCTGAGCACCTCATCCTCGGCGTGGATGCGCCGCGCCCCCAGGCCGCGCTCGCGATCCTCGAGGGCCTGGCGCAGCACATCGAGCAGTTCCGCCTCATCCAGCGCCTTGAGCACATAGACCCGGGCCCGGGAGAGCAGCGCCGAGTTGACCTCGAAGGAGGGGTTCTCGGTGGTGGCGCCGATCAGCGTCAAGAGCCCCGATTCCACATGGGGCAGCAGGGCATCCTGCTGGCTCTTGTTGAGGCGGTGGATCTCGTCGAGGAACAGTAGCGTGCCGCGATTCTGGCCCTGAGCCACGCCGGCCCGCTCCACGGATGCACGGATATCCTTGACCCCCGCCATCACCGCCGACAGGTGCTCGAGCTCGGCACCGGATTCGTGAGCCAGGATCTCGGCCAGGGTGGTCTTGCCGACGCCCGGAGGGCCCCACAGGATCATCGAGCGCACCGTGGCGGTTTCGACCATGCGTCGCAGCGGCTTGCCGGGGCCGACCAGGGCCTGCTGGCCGATGTAGTCGCTCAGCTGGCGCGGGCGCATCCGGTAGGCCAGGGGGGCATGCTCCTTGGCGTGCTGCTGGCTGAAGAGATCCATGATGGGCAGGTCCTGTGACGAGAGGATTCGGCGTCGCCTTTCAGCACTAATAAATATAAATATATAGCTGATGGCGCTAGGCAGACTGACAGTGGAGGCACTAGGGTTAGATATTCTAGGCTGACTGCAGGCCGGTCACCAACGTCGTGCCTGATAGAGAAGCATGCACAGAGGCGTCTGGAACCTCCAACTGGAGTATCAGAGAGGCGGCCGAGATCCTCGCCGCCCATTCGTCTGCGTCACCTGAGCCGGCTTGTATGATGTTCCCCATGGATGAGAAAGACACGGACGGTCAGCGATGCCCACGCCGCTTGATCATCGAACCCGGAGACGCTCGGAGAATCCAATGACAATACAGACGTTCGCCCCGGACAGCACAGGAGGTCCCGTCATGCCGATGCTGAATCAATTGCGCCTGGACCACGCCAACATGGCGCGTCTGCTGCATGTACTGCAGCTCAAACACAAGACGCTGGCGGAGGGGGAGCGGCCTGATTTCCAGCTGGTGCGCGAGGTGGTGGATTACATCCTCGATTACATGGACGGCTTCACCGTGCCCCTGGAAAGGGTCTTCGGTCAGGAGTTGATGGACAAGGCGCCCGAAGCCCAGGGGCTCAGCGAGCGACTGGCCGATAATTACCATGCCCTGCACGAGCGCCTGATGCGCCTCTCGCAGGACCTGGACATGGTGCTGATGGACGTGGCGATTCCCATGGATCGCTTCGCCGATGATCTGGGGGCCTATCTCGAGGCGCACCGCGCCTACCTGCGGGACGAGCGCGAGGAGCTCTTTCCGCTGATTCGTGAACACTTCGATGACGAGGCTCTGAAGAAACTCGCAGAGTCCCTTCCCGAAGGGGCGACGGCCAAGCTCGAGAGCCTGCAGGAGGCCTACCCGGATCTCTATGCCGAGCTCTGCGCGGCGCCGGATCCGATGGTCTGATCGGTGGCGTAGGCGGCGATACCTCGCTGTCGGTCGGTGGCGCCGGCTTCTTCCGAGCCCTTCAGCGACGGCTGTGACAATAGACCCGCAAGCGGTTGCGTCCGCCCGGCCATCTGGCCGGGCGGCGGTCTTTTTGCGGGCGCAAGGCCTGTCAGGGGCTCGGCCCTAGACCTGCGGCTGGGGTAGAATGCCCCTCCGATGGAGCCAGCCCCGAGTCGTCGTGCCCAAGTGGTCGTCGACCCGCATGCTGACTCGGGCTCGAGCGCCGCAGCTCGGTCGCCGGAGCCCTTTGCAACCCGTCAACACAGGTCACCATGAACGGCCGTCGAGAGCGCTCAGCCGGCGTGTCCTGCGGTGCCCAGGAGTCCCAGTCCATGCAGCCGATCAAGGGCCGTCGCGCATGAGCGGTCCGATACTGATCTTCGATTCCGGTGTCGGTGGCCTGTCGGTGGTCGCCGCCATTCGCCGCCGCCTGCCCGAGGTGGCGCTTGGCTATGCCTGCGACAATGCCATGCTGCCCTACGGCACCAAGCCCGATGACTGGCTGGTGGCCCGCATTCTGGATGTCTGCCAGGCGGCGGTGGCGGCAAGCCACGCCAGCGCCCTGGTGGTGGCCTGCAATACCGCCAGCACCCTGGCCCTCGAGGCCCTGCGCGCCTGCCTGACGATTCCGGTCATCGGCACCGTGCCGGCCATCAAGCCGGCGGCCGCGGCCAGTGCCAGTGGTCATCTGGCGCTGCTGGCCACCTCGGCGACGGTGCATCGCCCTTATACGCGGCGCCTGATCGAGGACTTCGCCGGTGACTGCGAGGTGATGCGGGTGGCCGCCGATCCCCTGGTCGCCCAGGCCGAGCAACGGCTGGCCGGCGAGCCGGTGGACGCCGGGGTGGTCGCCGACTGCCTGGCGCCGCTGTGGACGGACCCAGCACTGGATACCGTGGTGCTGGGTTGCACGCATTTTCCGCTGCTGGCGGCTGAGCTCGCCTCGGCGGCGCCGCGCCCGATCCACTGGATCGACTCGGGGGACGCCATCGCTCGCCGCGTCGCGCAGGTAGTCGCGCCGCTGCCTCGCGGCGAAGGCGCCGGGGCGGCCTGGGTGACCGCGCCGAGCGAGGCCCTGGCCGCGGCGCTAGCAGGCTATGGCTTCGCCACCCCGCAAGGGCTCGTCCCGGCGACGACCGCCTTCGAGGCCTGAGCCGATCACGGCATCCCGATGTTGCCCCCGTTAGCCATTCGATAGACCCATTTTCGACTCACAAGGAGACTCCGTGGCCGTACCCGTTGTCGACCCCGCTCGCTACGGCGAGCAACTCGAGGCCAAGCGCCAGCGCATCATCACCCAGTTCGCGCACCTGGCGACGCCTGAGCTCGAGGTCTTCGCCTCGCCGGCGAGCCATTACCGGATGCGCTGCGAGTTCCGCATCTGGCGCGAGGGCGACGAGCTCTTTTATGCCATGTTCGAACCCGACCCCGAGCGCCCCGACCGCAAGCGCCCGGTGCGGGTCGACCAGTTCCCGGTGGCCAGCGAGCGGATCAATGCCCTGATGCCGGCGCTGCTCGATGCGGTGCGCGCGGATCCAGTGCTGGGCCGCAAGCTGTTCCAGGTCGATTTTCTCACCACCTTGTCCGGTGAGGCGCTGATCACGCTGATCTATCACCGCCCCCTGGGCGAGGACTGGGAAGCCGCGGCGCGGGCCCTGGAGCAGAGGCTCGGGGTGATGATCATCGGCCGCTCGCGCAAGCAGCGCCTGGTGCTTAGCCGGAATCATGTCTGGGAACGGCTCACCGTCGAGGGCCGCGAGCTTGCCTACCAGCAGGTCGAGAACAGCTTCACCCAGCCCAATGCCGCCATCTGCCAGTCGATGCTGACCTGGGCGCGGAACGTGACGCGGGAAAGCCAGGACGGCGACCTGGTCGAGCTGTACTGTGGCAATGGCAACTTCACGGTGGCGCTGGCCGAGAACTTTCGCCGCGTGCTGGCCACCGAGATCTCGCGGACGTCGGTGGCCTCGGCCAAGGCCAATCTCGCGGCCAACGCCGTCGATAACGTGCATGTGGCGCGGATGTCCGCCGAGGAATTCGCCCTGGCCCTGAAGGGCGAGAAGGGCGGTCGTCGGGTGGCCGAGATGGGCCTTGACGACTACGATTTCTCTACCGTACTGGTGGACCCGCCCCGCGCGGGCCTCGATGACGAGAGCTGCGATCAGGTCAGTGGCTACGACCGCATCGTCTATATTTCCTGCAATCCGGATACCCTTTTGGATAACCTGGCGCGCCTGACCCGGACCCATGACATCACGCGCTTCGCCCTGTTCGATCAGTTCCCCTGGACCCACCACTGCGAGTGTGGGGTGCTGCTCGAGCGCCGGGCATGAAGTCAAGGACCGATGCGTAACTGACATGCTCCATGACAAAGGGTTAATACAGTGGGGGCGCCTTCCGCACTCACGTATCCTGAAGGTCTCCATGACCGTCATGGCCGAGTCTACGACTATCCCGCCGACCCTGGAGGGTCGGTGTCAGCCGAGGTGATTGATGCAACACGTCGCGATCGATGACAAGCAGGAACTGCTGGCCCAGCTTCAGGCACAGCTGGCGCACCGCCTGGATGAGGACAAGGTGAAGGCCATCGCCACCTTCGCCGAGGTGTTCTTCTCCAACGCCCCCTATGCCGATCTGGCGGAGCGCCGCCTCGACGACCTCTACGGGGCGGTGCTCTCCGCCTGGCATCTCATGCAGCAACAGGATCCGGACGAGCCCGTTGTGCGGGTCTTCAACCCCGATTTCGAGGGGCATGGATGGCAGTCGACCCACACCCAGATCGAGGTGCTGGGGCGCGACATGCCGTTCCTGGTCGATTCGGTGCGCATCGAGCTCAATCGCCGTGGCATCACCGTGCACTCCATCTACAACGCGGTGCTGGCGACCCAGCGCGATGCCCAGCATCGGCTCAAGGCCATGACCGGTACCCATGCCAAGGATGCACCGCAAGGGCGCGAGTCGCTGATCGTCATCGAGATCGATCGCCACTCCGACCCCGAGCTGCTGGCCGAGATCGAGGCCAGCCTGCACGAGATTCTCGCCGACGTGCGTACGGCCGTGGCCGATTTCGAGCCGATGCGCGAGCAGGTCAAGGCCTCGCTTGCCGAGCTCAAGGCACTCAAGCCCGCCCAGGTCGCCGCCAAGGATCACAAGGAAGCCATCGCCTTCCTCGAATGGCTGCTCGACGGCAACTTCACCTTCCTGGGCTATGACGACTACGACGTCGTCCAGGCCAAGGGCCAGGATCAGCTCAGGAAGCGCAAGGGCAGCGAACTCGGGGTCTTTACCCTGGACGCGCCTCGCTACCAGGAGCGGATCCGCAGCGACCAGGGCATCGACGGCGATCACTATGTGTTGGTGCCGGAACTGCTGTCCTTCGCCAAGAGCGCCTATCACGCCCGGGTGCATCGTCCGACCTACCCGGACTACATCTCCATCGATCGCTACGACGATCAGGGCAACGTGATCGGCGAGCGCCGCTTCCTGGGCCTGTTCGCCGCGACCGTCTACAACGACTCGCCGCGCCACATTCCGGTGCTGCGCCGCAAGATCGAGGCGGTCATGGAGGCGGCCGAGGTCGACCCCCAGGGCCACGACGGCCACCAGCTGCGCCAGATCCTCAACGTCTATCCCCGCGATGACCTGTTCCAGATCAGCAATGAGGAGCTGACCCGCACCGCGGTGGGCATCCTCAACATCCGCGAGCGTCGCCGGGTGCGACTGTTCGTTCGCGAGGATCGCTTCGGCAAGTTCTATTCCTGCCTGGTGTTCGTGCCCCGGGATGTCTTCTCCACCGACCTGCGCGTGCGCATCCAGAACCTGCTCTGCGAGGAGCTCGATGCTACCTTCGGTGACTTCAACACCTACCTCTCGGAGTCGGTACTGGCGCGCATTCAGCTGATCCTGCGCTTCAACGACGATGGCCAGGTGGACTACGACCTGGAGCGGCTGGAGCACAAGGTCAGCGCCCTGGCGAGCAGCTGGCGGGATGACCTGCACAGCGCCATGGTGGAAGGCTTCGGCGAGGAGCAGGCCAACCGGCTGCTGGATGTCTACCGGGATGCCTTCCCGGCCGGCTACCGGGAGGACTTCAGTGCCCGCTCCGCGGTCTACGACATTCATCACTGTGCCGAGGTGGAGCAGGGCGCGCCGCTGTCCCTGTCGCTGTATCGCCTGGTCGAGGAAGACGTCGACGGTGTCAACCTGAAGCTCTTCCACAAGTCGCATCCGATCCCGCTGTCCGACGTGCTGCCGGTGATGGAAAATCTCGGCCTGCGCGTGATCGGCGAGCGTCCCTATGAGATCGCCACGCCCACCGGCAGCTACTGGATCCACGACTTCAACCTCGAGCATCACGGCAGCGATATCGTCAACCTGCAGGAGATGCGCGAACCCTTCACCGATGCCTTCCAGCGCATCTGGCGCGGCCAGGCCGAGAACGATCCCTTCAACCGTCTGGTGATCGGCGCCAACCTGAGCTGGCGCGAGGTCGCCATGCTCCGGGCCTACGGCCGCTACCTGAAGCAGATCCGCTTCGGGCTGTCCCAGCTCTATATCGCGACCACGCTCGCCAGCCATCCGCAGATCACCCGCGAGCTGGTGACCCTGTTCGAGCTGCGCTTCGATCCGGAGCAGGAAGGCGATCGCGACGCCGAGGCCGAGGCCTGCCAGGCACGCCTGCTGGCCCTGCTGGACGACGTGGCGAGTCTCAACGACGACCTGCTGCTGCGTCGCTACATCGAGCTGATTCAGGCCACCCTGCGCACCAACTACTATCAGCCGGGCGCGGATGGTGAGCTCAAGGACTACTTCTCCTTCAAGCTCGACCCGTCGCGGATCACCGGCATGCCCAAGCCGCGGCCGATGTTCGAGATCTTTGTCTACTCGCCCCAGGTCGAGGGCGTCCACCTGCGCGGCGGCAAGGTGGCCCGCGGGGGCCTGCGCTGGTCGGATCGTCGCGAGGACTTCCGCACCGAGGTGCTGGGCCTCGTCAAGGCGCAGCAGGTCAAGAACGCGGTGATCGTGCCGGTGGGCGCCAAGGGCGGCTTCGTCTGCAAGCGGCTGCCGGAGGGCGGCGATCGCGATGCCATCCAGCAGGAGGGCATCGCCTGCTACAAGACCTTCATCCGTGCCCTGCTCGACGTCACCGACAACCTGGATGCCGGTGCGGTGGTCCCGCCGGCCCAGGTGGTGCGCCACGATGCCGATGACCCCTACCTGGTGGTCGCGGCCGACAAGGGTACCGCCACCTTCTCCGATATCGCCAACGAGATCTCGGTCGAATACGGTCACTGGCTGCGCGACGCCTTCGCCTCTGGCGGTGCCAACGGCTATGACCACAAGAAGATGGGCATCACCGCCAAGGGCGCCTGGGAGTCGGTCAAGCGCCACTTCCGTGAGCAGGGCGTGAACACTCAGGCCGACGAGTTCAGCGTCGTCGGGATCGGCGACATGGCCGGCGATGTCTTCGGCAACGGCATGCTGCTGTCCGACAAGATCCGTCTGCTGGGCGCCTTCAACCACCTGCACATTTTCGTCGACCCGACCCCGGACGTCGCGGCCTCCTTCGCCGAACGCCAGCGGCTCTTTGCGTTGCCGCGCTCGAGCTGGGAAGACTACGACGCCGCATTGATCTCCGAGGGCGGTGGCATCTTCAAGCGCAGCGCCAAGTCGATCGCCATCACGGCGCAGATGAAGCAGGCCTTCGGCATCAGTGAGGACAAGCTGTCGCCCAACGACCTGATCCGCGCCATGCTCAAGTCGCAAGTCGACCTGATCTGGAACGGCGGCATCGGCACCTACGTCAAGGCCGAGGCCGAGACCGATGCCGACGTGGGCGACAAGGCCAACGATGCCCTGCGCGTGAACGGCAACGAGCTCAACTGCCGGGTGGTCGGCGAGGGCGGTAATCTGGGGCTGACTCAGCGCGGTCGCATGGAAGCCGCCCATAAGGGCGTGCGGGTCAATACCGACTTCATCGACAACGCCGGCGGGGTCAACTGCTCCGACCACGAGGTCAACATCAAGATCCTGCTCGACGATATCGTCAAGCGCGGCGACATGACCGACAAGCAGCGCAATCAGCTGCTGGCGAGCATGACCGACGAGGTCTCCGAACTGGTGATCCGCGACAACTACCGCCAGACTCAGGCGCTGTCGCTGTCTGAGATTCTCTCCCACGAGGGCCTGGGGCCGTATCGCCGCTTCATCAACGAGCTGGAGGCGGCCGGGCAGCTCGACCGCGAGCTCGAGTTCCTGCCCAGCGACGAGGAGATGCTGGAGCGCGCCAACGCCAACCAGGGCATGACCCTGCCGGAGCTGTCGGTGCTGATCTCCTACGCCAAGAGCGCGCTCAAGGGCGACCTGATCGCCTCCGACGTGCCGGACGATCCCTACATCCAGCAGCACCTGGAGCGCGTCTTCCCGGGTGTGCTGGTGGAGCGCTTCCATGACGAGATGTATGAGCACCGCCTGAAGCGCGAGATTGTCGCCACCCAGATCGCCAACGACCTGGTCGATCATATGGGCGTCGTCTTCGTGCGTCGCCTGATCGATACCACCGGCGCCGGCCGTGCCGAGATCGCCCGGGCCTACATCGTGGCGCGGGACAGCTTCAACCTCGACGGCCTGTGGCAGCAGGTCGAGGCCCTGGACAACCAGGTGCCGAGCCAGGTGCAGTACCGCATGATGCTGGACCTGATGCGCCTGCTGCGTCGCGCCACTCGCTGGTTCCTGCGTCAGCGCACCGGCATGACCGCCAAGGACAGTATCGCCCACTTCGCGCCGCGGTTGACCCAGTTGCAGGAGAGCATCGGCAAGCGCCTGCGTGGTGACGAGCGCGAGGCCTGGGCCGCGCGTCGCGACGAGCTGACGGCGGCGGGCGTGCCGGATGGCCTGGCCAACGTCGTGGCGGCGACCGGCAGCCTGTACGCGGGCCTCGGCATCATCGAGGCCGCCAAGCAGACCAACGAGAAGATCCAGCGCGTCGCCGAGGTCTTCTATGAGGTCGGCCATCGCCTGGAACTGCCGTGGATGACCGAGCAGATCAACAAGCTCGAGGTGCGCGACAGCTGGCAGGCTCAGGCGCGGGAGACCTTCCGCGATGACCTGGATCGCCAGCAGCTGGCCCTGACCGTGGGCGTGCTGCGCATGGAGACTGGGCCGCGTGAGGTCGAGCCGCGGGTCGAGCAGTGGTTCCAGAACCATGCCGCCATGTATCAGCGCTGGTGCAAGCTGCTGGTCGAGGTGCACTCCGGCTCTCACGGCGGCTTCCCGCTGTTCGCGGTCGCCATTCGCGAGCTTGTTGACCTGGCCGAAGGCAACGCCGAAAGCTGATCCCCTTCCATGAGCCTCAACGCAACGACCCCGCCATCGGCGGGGTCGTTGCGTTTCAGGAAGGGCAGGGCGCGGCGCAGGGAACGGTGTCGTGTCTGCCTTTCTTCTGCGCCGTGTCCTGTGCCCCGAGCCTTACAGCAGGAACACCGTTGCCAGGCCCAGGAAGGCCATGAAGCCGATCACATCGGTCACCGTGGTCAGCACCACCGAGCCCGACAGCGCCGGGTCGATGCCCAGGCGCTTGAGCCCCAGGGGAATGGCGATGCCGGCGATGCCGGCGGCCAGCATGTTGATGACCAGGGCGACGGCGATGATGCCGCCGATGCGCACGTCCTTGAACCACAGGGTGGCGATCGCGGCGACCACCAGTGCCCACAGCACGCCGTTGATCAACGAGATGCCGATTTCCTTTCGCATCAACCAGTTGCTGTTGGTGCGACTGATCTGGCCGAGCGCCAGGCCGCGAATCGCCAGGGTCAGTGTCTGGCTGCCGGCGATGCCGCCCATGCTGGCGACGATGGGCATCAGAACCGCCAGGGCGACGATCTGGTCGAGGGCCGCCTCGAAGCGGCCGATCACCCAAGCCGCCAGGAAGGCGGTCATCAGGTTGATGCCGAGCCAGACGGCACGGCGCTTGGCGCTGGGGATCACCGGGGCGAACAGGTCCTCTTCCTCGTCGAGGCCCGCCATGTTCATCAGCGCCTGATCCGAACCCTCGCGGATGACGTCGACGATATCGTCGATGACGATGCGCCCCAGCAGCAGGCCGCCCTCGTCGACCACCGGCGCCGACACCAGATCGTGAGTCTGGAAGAGGGTCGCCACATCCCAGGACTTCATGGTCACCGACACGCTGTCGATGTCGCTTTCCAGCACGTCGGCCACGGCGAGCTCGGCGGGCTGCGAGACCAGCCGTGCCAGGGGCAGCACCCCCACGAAGATGCCGTTGCGGTCGACCACCATCAGGGCATCGGTGTTGTCCGGGATCGACTGGTTCTTCCAGCGCAGGAAGCGCTGCACGGTCTCGAGGGTCACGTCGGCGCGCACGCTGACGGTGTCGGTGCGCATCAGGCGACCGGCCGAGTCCTCTTCGAAGGAAAGCGCCTCCTTAAGACGCTCGCGCTGTAGCTCGTCCATGGAGCGCAGCATGTCCTCGGCGACCTGCTGGGGCAGGTCCTCGAACAGCTCGGCCAGGTCGCTGGTGTCCATGTTCGAGGTGGCGGCGACGATCTCGTGATCGTCCATGTCCTCGATCAGGGTGCTGCGGACCTCGTCGTGGACCTGCAGCAGCACATCACCGTCGACGTCCTGTGGGACACGCTCCCAGAGCCGGGTACGGGCCGTCTGGGGAAGGGATTCAAGCAGCAGGGCGATCTCTGCCGGCTCGAGGTCGCCAAGCACCTCGTCGATCAGGGCATAGTCGTGCTCGACCAGGGCCTCATGAATGCGCGATAGCCGGCCTTCCAGGGTGTCGGTGGTCTCGGTCATGGGATCTCCCTGTGATGAAGCGGGCGTGGCCGCGTTGACGGAGGAACGCTGACAGCGGCGCGGCCTTGGTCTGGGTTGGATACGCCCAGTAGACCACAAATGGAGAAGCCCATGGCAGGCAGCAGCGACAGCTATCACGAGCCGGTGGAGGAATTGAGCGCCGCCACCCGGGACTATCATCGGGCCATCGTCTCGCTGATGGAGGAACCGGAGGCCGTCGACTGGTAAAACAGCGCGTCGATGCCTGCCAGGACCCGGAGCTACGCAAGATTCTGATTCATAACCGGGATGAGGAAAAGGAGCATGCGGCCATGGCTCTTGAATGGCTCTCGAATGGCTCCGTCGCCATGACAAGACAATGGATGCCCACCTGCCGGAATTCCTGTTCACCGAGGGCGAGATCGCCCACTGAGGTGCAGGCGCCATCGCCTTGCCGCTCGGATGACGGCCCCGCCCCGCGCGGGGTTCGTCGTTCATGGGCCAGGTGCGCTATAATCCCGCCGATTTCGTCCCGCCGTTGTTTATCCGTTCGCGTTCACTAGTCCAGGGAGTGCCATGTACGCCGCCGCTCGTTCGATCCTCTTTCGCCTCGATCCCGAGACCGCTCACGGTGTGACCCTGACGGCGCTGGACCTGGCACACCGGCTGGGGATGTCCGGCAAGCTGGGTGGTGGCGCGCGGGTCGAGGACCCCGTCGAGCTGATGGGGCTCACCTTCCCCAACCGGGTGGGGCTCGCCGCCGGGCTGGACAAGAATGCCGACCACCTGGATGCCCTGGGTGCCCTGGGGTTCGGCTTCGTCGAGGTCGGCACGGTGACGCCGAAGCCTCAGCCGGGCAACCCCAGGCCGCGGCTGTTCCGCCTGCCCGAGGGCGGTGCGATCATCAACCGCATGGGCTTCAACAATTCAGGCGTCAACCATCTGGTCGAACGGGTCAAGAAGAGCCGCTATGACGGGGTGATCGGCATCAACATCGGCAAGAATCTGACCACCCCGGTGGAGCAGGCGGTCGACGACTACCTTTACTGCCTCAAGCGGGTGCATGCTCATGCCGACTACATCACGGTTAACATCTCCTCGCCCAATACCCCTGGGCTTCGCAACCTCCAGTTCGGCGAGCACCTCGACGGGCTGCTCGGCGCGCTGCGCGAGGAGAGCCTGCGGCTCGATCATGACAGCGGCCGGCGAGTGCCCCTGACGGTGAAGATCGCGCCGGACATGAGCGACGAGGAAGTCGGCCTGGTTGCTCAGGCACTGGTCGCCAACGGCATCGATGGGGTCATCGCGACCAATACCACGGTGGCGCGGGACGCCGTGGCAGGCATGGCGCATGCCGACGAGGCGGGCGGGCTCTCCGGTCGTCCGGTCTTCGAGTCATCCAACCGGGTGATTCGCGAACTGCGCCGCCGGTTGCCGGACATGCCGATCATCGGCGTCGGCGGCATCGACAGTGGCGAGGCGGCAGTGGCTAAGCGTCGGGCCGGGGCGGATCTGGTGCAGCTCTATTCGGGATTCATCTATCGTGGTCCGCCTCTGGTGGGCGAGTGCGCCCGGGCGCTCAAGCTGGCCGCCGACTGATGCGCCTCCCCGTTCAGGCAGTGGCAAGGGGTTGAGGAAACGGTAGCGACGTGGCGGGATGAGACGGGCGAGAGAAGCCGAAGATGCGACGACCAGACACAAAAAGGCCCGTGATTACGGGCCTTGGTGTTTCAAGGGTGGGGAGTTAAATGACCATGGGATTCTTGTGAATGCCGGACACGCCTGTCATGCCCGACCATTGATCCCCTCGACCTTCACGCCAACCGCTCATCCAGTATTCGCGAAGATTGACATCCTGACTGGGACATTCATCACGGGAACGGCCGCTGATGCCTGCCTTGTAACCGTGAACATAAGCGCGCTGGAAGCGATCACGTTTCTGTCGTTTCATCGGATGGCCTCTTGATGAACCAGTTTTATTATGCAAACCAGTGTAAATGGGGCAAGGGCTGAAACGAGCACAGATTGCACATGGCAAAACCGCAACCTCGAGGCTCAGCGCCTGGTGCCGATGCCGTCCATGGATCAGAGAACACATGTGTACCGCGTAGCTACCCCTCTACAACTAGCGCACCCGCCGGGCTCGTGTCGACAGGCGATTTGGAATAAGCGCATTACCAAGACAGCATTTCAGGAATATGACGGCGCGTCGCGCCAGGTGGCTCTTTCATGAAAGATCAGCAAGCTATTGAAACATTTACATTATTCGCCACCTGCCCGAAAGGCATGGAACTCCTGCTGGCCGAGGAGCTGGCTGGCCTCGGGATGGTGGTTTCCAAGACCACGGTGGCCGGGGTGCACGTCACCGGCCCCCTCGAGGCTGCCTATCGCGCCTGTCTGTGGTCTCGGCTGGCCAACCGCATCATCCTCTGCCTGGCGCGGGAAGAAGGCATCGAGAGCCCGGCCCAGCTAAAGGCCTGTGCCGAGGCCATCGACTGGCGCGCTCACCTGGCGCCGGGCAAGACGCTGGCGGTGGACTTCCACGGCCAGTCCGAGGCCATCCGCCATACGCGCTTCGGCGCCCAGACGGTCAAGGATGGCGTCGTCGACGCCCTGCGCCGTGACGGTTGCGAGCGGCCTAGTGTCGACCCGCGCGACCCGGATCTGCGCCTCTATGCCCACCTGCATCGTGGGCGCCTTACCCTGGGCATCGATCTGTCCGGCGATAGCCTGCACCGTCGCGGTTACCGGCGTGAGCTGGGGCATGCGCCGCTCAAGGAAAACCTCGCCGCGGCGCTGCTGGTGCGCGCCGACTGGCCGGCCCGCGCCAAGGCCGGCGAAGCGCTGATCGATCCACTGTGCGGCTCGGGTACCCTGGTCATCGAGGGCGCGCTGATGGCCGCCGATGTGGCGCCCAACCTCTTGCGCGAACGCTTCGGTTTTCATGGCTGGGCCGGCCATGACGCGGCCCTGTGGCAAGAGCTCAAGCGCGAGGCCGAGGCTCGGGCGAGTCTCGGCCGCAAGCGCTGCAAGGCCAAACTCTATGGCCGTGACCAAAGCCCCCAGGCGATCTCGGCGGCGCGCGCCAATGCCATGCGTGCCGGGATTCCGGCGCTGATCGATTTTCAGGGGGCCTCGGTCAAGCAGCTGACGCGTCCCGCCGATCTGCCCGCCGAGGCGTCGGGCCTCTTGATCACCAACCCGCCCTACGGCGAGCGTATCGGCGAACTGCCGGAGCTGGTGCCGCTCTACGCCACCCTCGGTGCCCGCGCGCAGTCACAGTTTCCGGGCTGGCGCCTGGCGCTGTTGACCGGCAATCCGGAGCTCGGCCACCGCACCGGGCTAAGGGCCGGCAAGCAGTATGCCTTCAAGAACGGCCCGCTGGACTGCAAGCTGTTGCTGATCGAGCTTAACCAGGGGGAGGCGTCTGCCCCGAGTTCTGACCAGGCCGCGCCTGCCAAGCGCCGTGCGGTCGCCGGGCAGCCGTGCGGGGATGAGCAGACCGGCAACGCGTCCAATAAGGCGGCCACGAATGCCACCGAGCGCCCGGCGCGCTCGGAAGGGGCGCAGATGTTCGCCAATCGCCTGCAGAAGAACCGCAAGCGCCTCAAGTCCTGGCTCAAGCGCAGCGGGGAATCCTGCTACCGGCTGTATGACGCCGACATGCCCGAGTACGCCCTGGCCATCGACGTCTACGGCGACCGGGTGCATGTGCAGGAATACGCGCCGCCCAAGTCGGTGAATGCCCATCAGGCCCAGCGTCGCCTGCTCGACGCCCTGGGGGTGATTCCGGAGGTCCTCGAGGTCTCGCCGGAGCACGTCTACATCAAGCAGCGTGAGCGCCAGTCGGGCAAGGCGCAGTACCAGAAACACGCCGCCAGCGGCGAGCGCTTCCAGGTCCGCGAGGGCCGCGCACAGCTATGGGTCAACCTGCGTGATTACCTGGATACCGGGCTCTTCCTCGACCACCGGCCAGTGCGCCGGATGCTCGCCGAGATGGCGCCGGGTACGCGGTTCCTGAACCTGTTCTGCTATACCGCCACGGCCACCGTGCAGGCCGCACTGGGCACCCAGACCGAGGGCGGGGCCAGCGACAGCGTCAGCGTCGATCTCTCGAATACTTATCTGGAGTGGGCGCGGGAGAACTTCGCCCTCAACCGGCTCGACCCCAGCCGCCATCGGGTGGTACGCGACGACTGCCTGCGCTGGCTGGAAACCGCCGGCAGCGAGTTCGACCTGATCTTCCTCGACCCGCCGACCTTCTCGAATTCGAAGAAGATGGAGGCGACCCTCGACATTCAGCGCGATCATGGCCGGTTGGTCGAGCTGGCCATGGCGCGCCTGGCGCCGGGCGGCACCCTAGTGTTCTCCAACAACCAGCGCCGCTTCGTGCTTGATGAGGCGCTCACCACGCGATTCGCGGTGGAGGACATCTCGGCGAAGACGTTTGACCCGGACTTCAACCGCCGGCCCGACCTTCACCACTGTTTCCTGATCCGTCATCGGGACGACACGGCATGAGACCTTCGATCCACTCCTGGTACGCCAAGCGACGCCGGGATCTTCACCACTGCTTCCTGATCCGTCATCGGGACGACGCGGCATGAGCCTGACGCTCTATACCACTCTGGGCTGCCACCTCTGCGAGGAGCTGGAGGCCTGGTTCTCTCGGCTGGGTCCGCACGCGCCGGCGCTTCACCGAGTCGAGATCGCCGACGAGGCGGAGCTGCTCGCGCGCTACGGCGAGCGGATTCCAGTGCTTAGGGATGCGGCGGGAGACGAGCTGGAGCGGGGCTTCGAGCCCGCGCGACTGGCCGCCTGGCTCGAGGCTCGGGGGTGGCTCGACGAGGATGCCTGGCAGCGGGCGCAGCAGGGCGATGCTCCTGCCGAGCCTGAGGCCAAGGGGGCGGTGATGCGGGGCGGGCGGCGCTATCTCGGTGGCCTTGGCGGCTCGGGCGTCGGGGAGTAGCGCCTGGAGGAGTGGCGCTGGTTGAGGCGTCGCGGCTAGAGGGCGTCGAGCAGCGAGAGCTGCTGCACGGCGTCGCGACCCTCGGGGGTGTCGTCCTGGGCCTCCAGCACCTTATGAAAGCCCCGGGAGGTCTGGATGGTGGCGACGTCCTCGAGCCATAGCATGGCCTGGGCGTAGTCGTCGGCCAGACGGTGCTGAAGGCCGCCGAACTGGGTGCCGATCTGCCCCCAGGCGCGGCTGAAGATCCAGTCGCCGAACATGTCCTGATGCACATGCACCAGCACATAGTCATGGTTACTTTCCCAGCGAACGATCACGGCGGCTCCTGGCGGCATTGTGCGCAAAAACGAGGGCGCGGAAACGGGGGTGACAACGATGCAAGCCGCGTCCTTGTGGGCGTGGCTGGCATGCTATTGTAACGGCCTGACCGGCATGAACAACCCACCTCTTGGGCCTCGGACGTGCTAGGTCTCGACCCGAAAACCCGCTTCGCAAGCTGCAAGGAATCGCCATGCGTCTGCTCATCGACTCCCACGTGCCCAAGGCGGAGGCCTGCTTCGCCGATCTTGGCTCGATCACCCGGTTGCCCGGCCGCGAGATCGATGCCCAGGCGGTAGGCGAGGCCGAGGTGCTGGTGGTGCGTTCGATCACCCGCGTCGATGAGGCGCTGCTCGAGGGATCGAAGCTGCGCTTCGTCGGCACCTGCACCATCGGCACCGATCACATCGACCAGGCGGCTCTCGAAGCGCGGGGTATCGGCTTCGCCAATGCCCCGGGGTGCAATGCCGAGGCGGTGGTCGACTATGTGCTCTCGAGCCTTCTGACCCTGGCCGAGCGGGAGGGCGCCGAGCTCGACCAGCGCCGGATCGGCATCGTCGGCGCCGGCAACGTGGGCGGGCGCCTCTATCGCCGTCTGACGGCGCTGGGGCTCGATTGCCTGGTCTGCGATCCGCCTCTCGCGGAAGCCCTCGCCGCACCCGGCACCACGCCACCGGCGGGTGAGGTTCCCCCCCGATTGGATGACCTCGATACCCTGATCGCCGAATGCGACGTGCTCTGCCTGCATACGCCGCTGGTGCGTAAGGGCGAGCACCGCACCCATCACTTGCTCGACGAGGCCCGCATCGCGGCTCTCAAGCCCGGAAGCTGGCTGCTCAACGCCGGGCGTGGCGACTGTGTCGACGGTCAGGCGCTGCTGGCGCGCTTGGCGGCCAAGGGCGACCTGTGCACTGTGCTGGACGTCTTCGAGGCCGAGCCGGCCATCGACGAGGCGCTGTGGCGGCTGGCCGATATCGCCACGCCGCATATCGCCGGTCACAGCCTGGACGGCAAGCTGCGCGGCACCCATCAAGTCTATCGGGCGGCGATGGAGCACTTCGGCCTGCCGGCACGGGTCACGTTTTCAGATCTGACGCCGCCGCCGGCCCTACCGGCCTTGACCCTGGACTCAGGCCTCTCGCCCTGGGAGGCCCTGAGGCTCTGTGTGCGCGCCTGCTATGACGTGCGCCGCGACCACGATGGCCTGATTCGCTACCAGCGTGCGCAGGGCCTGAAAGCCGGGTTCGACGCCTATCGCACCGAGTACCCGCTGCGCCGCGAGTTCTCGACCCTGACGGTATGGCTGCGTCCGTCGGCGGCGACGCTTGAGCCGTTGCTTGCCGCGGCGGGCTTCGAGGTCCGGGTGGTAGACGCAGATAAAGAGAAGGTCTAAGGAGGACCCGACGACCCGGTGCGGTAGGCCGGTCGGTGCCATCGCATACGACCTTGGTCTTACAAGAATGCCCCGCGCTTTTACGATCCTGGGACATCATCTCTAGGATCGGGACGCCGGGGCTGCCCTCGTGGGGCGTGGACAGGCAAGCTTGCCCGCTCACTGTTCGAGGGAAGCAAGACCATGTCTGATACCCAGTCGCGCGAGGTGCGCGCTCCTTCCTTTCTCGATGCGCTGGTGCCGGTGGCCGTGGTGGTGGCCATGCTGGTGCTGGCGGTCGTGCTGTTCGGCGCCGATGCCTCCTGGGGGCCCAATCAGGTGGTGCTGCTGCTGGGCGCCCTGTTGGCCGGCCTGGTGGGGATGAAGAACGGCCACGGCTGGCATGACATCGAGGAAGCCATCAATCACGGTATCCAGATTTCGCTGGGTGCCATCCTGATCCTGCTGGCCGTGGGGGCGATGATCGGCACCTGGATTCTCGGCGGGGTGGTGCCGTCGATGATCTATTACGGCCTCGATGTGATCGCCCCGCAGTACTTCTATGCCAGCGCCTGCCTGCTCTGCGCCGTGGTGGCGCTGTCGGTGGGCAGCTCCTGGACGGTGGCCGGCACCCTGGGCATCGGCCTGATCGGCATCGCCGATGGTCTCGGCCTGTCGCCGGCGGTGAGTGCGGGCGCGGTGATCTCCGGTGCCTATTTCGGCGACAAGCTCTCGCCCCTGTCGGATACCACCAACCTGGCGCCGGCCGCCGCGGGAGTCGAGCTCTTCGAGCACATCCGCCATATGCTGTGGACCACGGTGCCGAGCCTTGTGATCGCACTGGTGGCCTTCTGGGTACTGGGACTCAAGGCCGAAGCCGGCCTGGCAACGCCCGAGCAGGTGCTGACGCTGCAGGGCATGCTGAATGACAGCTACGCCATCGGGCCCCATCTGCTGATTCCGCTGGCGGTGCTGCTGGTGATGGCGGTGCGCCGCTGGCCGGCCTTCCCGACCATCGTGATCGGTGCCCTGATGGGCGCGCTGTTTGCCGTCGTCTTCCAGCCCCAGGCGGTGCTGTCCCTGGCCGGTGGGGTCGATCTGGCCACGCCGCTTGCGCTGCTCAAGGGTGTGTGGATGGCGCTCTTCGATGGCTACGTGGCTACCACCGGCAATGCCGTGTTCGACGACCTGTTGAGCAAGGGCGGCATGGCGAGCATGCTCAATACCGTCTGGCTGATCCTCTCGGCGATGGCCTTCGGCGGGGTGATCGAGCGCCTGGGGCTGCTCGAGCGGCTGGTGCAGGGCATGCTGGGGGCGACGAAGAGCGCCGGGGCGCTGATCGTCACCACCCTGGGCACCGGGCTTTCGTCCAACATCATCACCGGCGATCAGTACATCTCGGTGATCCTGCCGGGGCGCATGTACCGGGCCGAGTTTCGCCGCCGCGGCCTGGCACCGGTCAACCTGTCGCGCTCGCTGGAGGACTCCGGGACCATCACCTCGCCGCTGATTCCCTGGAACAGCTGCGGTGCCTACATGGCGGCCACCCTGGGCGTGGCGACCCTGTCCTACCTGCCATTCGCCATCTTCAATCTGGTGAACTTCGGCCTGGCGATCGCCTATGCCCTGGTCGGCTTCAAGGTCGTGCCGCTGGCCGCCGCCGAGGCCGATGACAGCGAACCGACCCCGATGGCGGAGTCGCTGGTCAGCGAGAGCCGCTAGGCGGCGGCAGCCGCTAAGACGCACTGTCAGTCGCTGTCCCGACGCAAAAGGGCCCGCCCTCATGATGAGGGCGGGCCCCTTGTCGTTATTGCTGCCTTGTGGTGGTGCAAGGGCCGCCGGCTTCCGTTAGCGGTAGGCTGATTCCTTCAGCGCGCGGATGCGATCATCCAGCGGCGGGTGGCTGGCGAACAGCTTCTCCATCAGCTTGCGGCTCTGGCCGGTGGTGATGGCGAAGGCGGTCAGGGTGTCGGGCATCTGATCCTGCATCTGGCTCTCGGCCTTGAGCCGGGCCAGGGCATTGATCATCGCGCCGCTACCGGCGAGCTTGGCGCCGGCCGAGTCGGCCCGGTATTCACGAAAGCGCGAGAACCAAGCGACGATGATCGAGGCGATCAGGCCGAAGACGATCTCGGCGACGATCACCACCGCGAAGTAGCCGAAGAACCCGAGGCCTTCGTTGTCGTCCCGGCGCATGAAGCTGTCGACGAGCTGAGCGACGACGCGTGCGAAGAACATCACGAAGGTGTTCAGCACGCCCTGGATCAGCGCCAGGGTGACCATGTCGCCGTTGGCGACGTGGCCGATCTCGTGAGCCAGCACGGCGCGGATCTCTTCCGGGCGCATGCGGTTGAGCAGCCCCGCGGAGACCGCGACCAGCGCGTCGTTCTTGTTCCAGCCGGTAGCGAAGGCGTTGGACTGCTGCGCCGGGAAGATGCCGACCTCCGGGGTCTTGATGCCGGCCTCACGGGCCAGTTCGGCGACGGTGTCGAGCAGCCACTTCTCGGTTGCGTTGCTCGGCTGCTCGATGATCTGGGTGCCGGTACTGCGCTTGGCCATCCACTTGGAGATGAACAGCGAGACCAGCGAGCCGGCCATGCCGAACACGAAGCAGAAGATCAGCAGGCTGTTCATGTTCATGCCCTGGGCGTTCAGGTAGGGCTCGACCCCGAGCAGGCGCAGGGTAATGCTGGCGATCAGCACGACCGCCAGGTTGGTGGCCAGGAAGAGAAGGATGCGCATCATGTGGAGGAAGCTCCCGCAGAGAGTGCTGGGCGCCGGCGGTCGCCGGCGCGTTCAATACGCTAGCTTAGATACGTCTTATGCGTGTCGGTTTCAAGTCCCATGGGTGCTGATGCGTCACGAAATGATGAAAGCCCTCACTGACGGTAGCGGGACAGGAAGCGGCCGAAGCGTTCCAGGGCGTCACCCAGCTGGTCGGCCCAGGGCAGGGTGACGATGCGTACGTGATCTGGCTCCGGCCAGTTGAAGGCCGTGCCCTGCACCAGCAGGATCTTCTCCTGCAGCAAGAGGTCGAGCACCAGCTTCTGGTCATCGACGATCGGGTGCACCTTGGGGTCGAGCCTGGGGAAGGCGTAGAGGGCGCCCTTGGGGGTGACACAGGAGACGCCGGGGATGGCGTTGAGCTTCTCGACGGTGATATCGCGCTGGGCCTTGAGACGTCCGCCGGGCAGGATCAGGTCGTTGATCGACTGATAACCGCCCAGCGCGGTCTGGATGGCGTGCTGGGCCGGCACGTTGGCGCACAGCCGCATCGAGGCCAGCATGTTGAGGCCCTGGATGAAGTCGGCGGCGCGCTGCTTGGCGACGTTGCCGGAGAGGATCATCCAGCCGGAGCGAAAGCCCGCGCAGCGATAGCTCTTGGACAGGCCGTTCATGGTCACCACCAGCTGGTCATCGCCGGCGAGGGAGCCGGTGGAGACATGTTCCGCCTCGTCGTAGAGGATCTTGTCGTAGATCTCGTCGGAGAACACCACCAGGTGGTGCTGGCGGGCGATCTCCAGCAGTTCGCGGATCACCTCCGGCGGATAGACGGCCCCGGTGGGGTTGTTGGGGTTGATCAGCACGATGGCCTTGGTGTGGCTGGTCACCTTGGCGCGGATGTCGTCCATGTCCGGCGCCCAGTCGGCCTGCTCGTCGCAGCGATAGTGCACCGCACGACCGCCGGAGAGATTGGTGGCAGCGGTCCACAGCGGGTAGTCGGGGGCCGGAATCAGCACCTCGTCGCCGTCGTTGATCAGCGCCTGCATGGCCATCACGATCAGCTCTGAGACACCGTTGCCGATGAAGATGTCCTCGACCCCGACGCCGGGAATCTGCTTGCGCTGACATTCCTGCATGATCGCCTTGCGCGCCGAATAGAGGCCCTTGGAATCGCAGTAGCCCTGGGCCGTAGGCAGGTTGCGCATCACGTCTTGCAGGATCTCTTCCGGGGCCTCGAAGCCGAACGGTGCCGGGTTGCCGATGTTCAGCTTGAGGATGCGCTGGCCTTCGTCCTCGAGGCGCTTGGCGTGATCGAGCACCGGCCCGCGAATGTCGTAGCAGACGTTGTGCAGCTTCTGGGACTTGTTGAGGGGCGTCGGGGTATCCATGGGGTGTCCGGGTCGTGGGTCCTGGGGTGGCCCCGCCAGGCGGGGCTCGGCGCGCGATTCGTCGGCGCGGGACGGAGCGGGCTGGCTCAGGTGTCGGCGTCGGCCGCGGCACTGGTGTCGCCGTCGGCCTCATCGGTCTCGGGGGACGGGGGCGGCGGGATATCCGCCGGGGTCTCCAGCGTCAGCCGGCCGAGCTTGCCGTCGCGCAGTTCATGCAGCAGCACCTCGGCACCGCGGTGCAGGTCGACTTCGCCGCCCGGGCGCAGACCGCCGCGCTTGGCGGCGATGTCGCGCACGAGAGCGTTGCCGTCGAAACCGGCCAGCGCCAGCAGATCGATCCGCACCGGGCCATCGGCCTCGACCGACTCGGCTGCGGGGTTGCCCTGATAGGGCGGCAGTGTCTTGAGCTTGTAGCGGCCGCTCAGTGCCTCGGGGTAGCGCTTGGCCAGCTCGGCGGCGGTGACCACGGCGACATCCAGATAGTCGATGGCGGTATCGCGGATGGCGCCACTGGCGGCCAGCCGGTGGGCGCTGGCCTGATCCTCGATCTTCGGCCACAGCACCCCGGGAGTGTCGGTCAGCGCTACCCGACCGTCGATGCGCACCTTCTGCTGGCGCTTGGTCACCGCAGGCTCGTTGCCGGTCTTGGCGATCTTGCGCTTGGCAAGGCCATTGATCAGGGTGGATTTGCCGACGTTGGGGATACCCATCACCATCACCCGCACGTCGCGATCGGCGCGCACCTCGCCGGCAAGCTCATGGCACAGCTTGGGAATGCGCTTGAGTTCCTTGGCCTGGGTGGTGGTCACCGCCAGCGCCCGGGTGTTGGGCTGGGCATCGAAGTATTCCACCCACTCCCGGGTGCGCTCGGGGTCGGCCAGGTCGGCGCGCGAGAGAATCTTCAGTACCGGCTTGTGCTCGGTGAGCTCGGCCAGCATCGGATTGGCGCTGGAGTAGGGCAGGCGAGCGTCGAGCACCTCCAGCACCACGTCGATTTCCGGCAGCGCCTCGGTGATCTGGCGGCGTGCCTTGTGCATGTGTCCCGGGTACCAGCCCAGCATGGCCTCTTCTCCTGCGCGTTTCTAACGGCCGACCATCTTAGCAGATGGACGGCCGGCTGAGGCCAGCGGGGAGGGGCAGGGCAGCATGATTCGCCGCGCATGATTCGCCGCCAAGGGAAGCGGGCGGCGAACCGCTGAGGTTACTCGTCCTTGTGGAAGTCGATGGCCACCGAGTTGATGCAGTAGCGCAGGCCGGTGGATTCGGGCGGGCCGTCCGGGAAGACGTGGCCCAGATGGGCGTCGCAGTGTGAACACACCACTTCGGTGCGCTGCATGCCATGGCTGGTATCGTCATGTTCCTCGACCGAACCCTTGCCCAGCGGGCGGTCGAAGCTTGGCCAGCCGCAGCCGGCATCGAACTTGTGCTCGTTCTCGAACAGTGGGGCGTGGCAGCAGACACAATGAAAGATGCCCTGCGCCTCGCTGACCTTATAGTCGCCGCTGAAGGGGCGCTCGGTACCTTTCTCCCGGGTGACCCGGTACTGCTCGGGGCTGAGCTGGCTGCGCCATTCGGCCTCGCTCTTCTCGATCTTCTTGCGCATGGCGTACCTTCCGCTATTCAGGGGAAATGACCGGTGCTGGACAGTCGCGCGTCGCGTGCCGCGCAATGCACACCTACATCTTAATCTTACTCTGCCACTGCTGGCCGATGTCGCTCAATGTGGTACCTGCAATGCGGTACCTGTAATGCGGAACCTAGGTTGCCCGCCCTGGCGGGCGTTGGCCTGACACACCCTGTCCCGCTCACCTTCAGGGTAGCGTGTGGGTGAGGAAACGCTCGGCGCAACAGGCGCTTGACAGCATCGGGTGTGCTCAGTAACATACGCGCCATCTTGAAGAGGCACGGCCACGTCCCATTCGTCTAGTGGTCCAGGACACCGCCCTTTCACGGCGGTGACAGGGGTTCGAACCCCCTATGGGACGCCACCCTCTTGAAGATGCCGGATGACCGGGAAGTAAATGCGGAAATAGCTCAGTGGTAGAGCATCGCCTTGCCAAGGCGAGGGTCGGGAGTTCGAATCTCCTTTTCCGCTCCATGCGTCCCATTCGTCTAGTGGTCCAGGACACCGCCCTTTCACGGCGGTGACAGGGGTTCGAACCCCCTATGGGACGCCACTTCGGTCATTCAAAAAAGCAGCACAGCGTTTGTGAGTTAAGCGGAAATAGCTCAGTGGTAGAGCATCGCCTTGCCAAGGCGAGGGTCGGGAGTTCGAATCTCCTTTTCCGCTCCATGCGTCCCATTCGTCTAGTGGTCCAGGACACCGCCCTTTCACGGCGGTGACAGGGGTTCGAACCCCCTATGGGACGCCACTTCACAACGCACAACGATAAGCGGAAATAGCTCAGTGGTAGAGCATCGCCTTGCCAAGGCGAGGGTCGGGAGTTCGAATCTCCTTTTCCGCTCCAATCGTTCCTCCCCGGCGTTATGCCAGTTTGATCCCAGCATTACCTCTCCTCGATTAGTTTCTCAGTGCTTTCCAGCGTACCTGTGCGTCAGTTCCTTCCCCGGGATTGAATTCTGAGCACTCGCCCCTATCCTTAGTGTCCTAATTTTTTAACCAGCTCACAGGTGTCCTGATGGCTGAACCGGCGCTGTCCATCCGTGGCCTCACCAAGGTCTACGGCAACGGCTTTCATGCCTTGAAAGGCATCGATCTCGATGTCCAGCAGGGTGACTTCTTCGCGTTACTGGGTCCCAACGGGGCCGGCAAGTCCACCACCCTCGGGGTGGTCTGCTCGCTGGTGCAGAAGAGTGCGGGCAAGGTGTCGGTGTTCGGCATCGATATCGACCGTGACTTCGCCCGCGCCAAGTACCATCTCGGCGTGGTGCCCCAGGAGTTCAACTTCAACCAGTTCGAGAAGGTCGAGGACATCATCCTCGCCCAGGCCGGCTACTACGGCATGTCGCACCGTGAGGCCAAGCCCCGTGCCGAACAGCTGCTCAAGGACCTGGGCCTGTGGGACAAGCGCGACGGCAGCGCACGCATGCTCTCCGGTGGCATGAAGCGCCGCCTGATGATCGCCCGCGCCCTGATGCACCGCCCCAAGCTGCTGATTCTCGACGAGCCCACCGCCGGGGTGGACATCGAGCTTAGGCGCTCCATGTGGGACTACATGCGCCGCATCAACCGCGAGGAGGGCACCACCATCATCCTCACCACCCACTATCTCGAGGAAGCCGAGAGCCTGTGTCGCAACATCGCGATCATCAATCACGGTGAGATCGTCAAGAACACCAGCGTGCGTGAACTGCTCGGCCAGCTGAATACCGAGACCTTCCTGCTCGACCTGGCCGAGCCGGTGGTCGAGACGCCGGCGCTCGAGGATTTCCAGGTCGAGACGGTCGATGCGAGCCAGCTGGCGGTGTCGGTCAAGCGCGGTCAGCGCCTCAACGATGTCTTCAGCCAGCTGTCCGAGCAGGGACACACCGTGGTGTCGATGCGCAACCGGGCCAACCGGCTGGAAGAAATGTTTGTCTCGATGGTGGAAGAGTCCAACGCGGAGGCCGCGAAATGAATCCCATGCAGATAGCCGTGGCGCTCTGGACCCTGGTGGGCAAGGAAGTGCGCCGTTTCACCCGGATCTGGCCGCAGACCCTGCTGCCGCCGTCGATCACCATGACCATGTACTTCATCATCTTCGGCAACCTGATCGGGTCGCGGATCGGCGAGATGGATGGCTATAGCTACATGGACTTCATCGTCCCCGGCCTTATCATGATGGCGGTGATCACCAACAGCTACTCGAACGTGGCCTCTTCGTTCTTCTCCAACAAGTTCCAGCGCTCAATCGAGGAGATGATGGTCTCGCCGATGCCCAACTGGGTGATCCTCGCGGGCTTTATCCTGGGCGGCATGGCGCGTGGCCTGGGCGTGGGCATCATCGTCACCGGGGTGTCGCTGTTCTTCACCCGCATCGAGGTAGCGCATCCGCTGCTGACCATCGGCGTGGTGGTGCTGACCGCGGCTCTGTTCGCCACCGGTGGCTTCATCAACGCCCTGCTCGGCAAGAAGTTCGATGACATCTCGATCGTGCCTACCTTCATTCTGACGCCGCTGACCTACCTGGGCGGGGTCTTCTATTCGATCTCGCTGCTGCCGGATTTCTGGCAGGGCGTCTCGATGCTTAACCCCATCCTCTACATGGTCAACGTCTTCCGCTACGGCTTCCTGGGAGTCTCCGACATTCCGGTGGGCTGGGCGCTGGCCGCCATCTTCGCCTTCATCGCCGTGCTGTTCGCCATCGCCCTGTGGATGCTCGAGCGTGGCAAGGGCATCAGGAGCTGATCATGACGCATGACCGTCCCGACACCCTCGCCGAGGCCCCGCTGGGGCGCGAGTCGGCCTACCCGGAGCGCTACGATCCGGCCTTGCTGTATCCCATTTCCCGGGCCGCCAACCGGGCGCCGCTGGGCATCACCGACGATGCCCTGCCGTTCGTCGGCGAGGATGAGTGGCACGCCTTCGAGGTGTCCTGGCTCACGCCCCGGGGTAAGCCGGTGGTCGCCGTGGCCCGTTTCCGCCTGCCCGCCGACTCGCCGAACCTGATCGAGTCGAAGTCCTGGAAGCTGTACCTGAACAGTTACAATCAGAGCGGGTTTGCTTCCCGCGAGGAGGTGATCGCGACCCTCGAGCAGGATCTCGCCACCGCCGCCGGGGCGCCGGTCGCGGTTGAGCTTTACGGCGTCGACGATCAGGCCCTGGCCACCCAGCGCCTGCCCGGCGAGTGCATCGATGAGCTCGACGTGGCGATCGATGCCTATACGCCGGAACCCACGCTGCTCACGGTGGGCGAGGAGATCGTCGAGGAAACCCTGCACTCGCATCTGCTGAAGTCCAACTGCCCGGTCACCGGCCAGCCCGACTGGGGTAGCGTACTGATTCGCTACCGCGGCCCCCGGCTCGATCGCGAGGGGCTCTTGAAGTACCTGGTCTCCTATCGTCAGCATCAGGACTTCCACGAGCACTGCGTCGAGCACATCTTCACCGATCTGATGACCCGCGCCCGTCCCGAGCGGCTCTTGGTGCTGGCTCGCTACGTCCGCCGCGGCGGACTGGACATCAGCCCCTGGCGGGCCACCCCTGGCGAGCGCCCGCCCGAGCCGCTGCGCCTGGCGCGGCAATAGCCACCTGGCGTACAGTCAGGCTAGATGCCTTTCGGCGGGCACGACGCTTCGGACAACCCCGAACGCTGCCCGCCACCCCATTGCTGCAAGGAGACCCGGATGGATGCGATGACGCTGCTGCACGAACGCAGCTCCATGGGCAAGTTGCGCGGCCCGGCGCCCGACGCCGATCAGCTCGATGCCATCTACCGCGCCGCCCTGCGCGCGCCTGATCACAAGGAGCTCACCCCCTGGCGATTCATCGAGTTTTCGGGCGAGGGGCTTACCCGTCTCGGTGAGCTGTTCGCCGAGGCCGAGTTCCACAATAATCCGCACATCGACGATGCCGCCCTGGATGCCGCGCGCAAGAAGCCGCTGCGGGCGCCGATGATCATCGCCGTGGTCGCCAAGATCACCCCGGACGAGCCCAAGGTGCCGCCCCTTGAGCAGTCGCTGTCCGCGGGCTGTGCCGCCCATGGCATGCTGCTGGCGGCCCAAGCGCTGGGGCTGGGTGCGATGTGGCGTACCGGCCACTACGCCTTCGACCCCACCGTCAAGAAGGGCCTGGGGCTTGGTGAGCACGACGAGCTCGTGGCCTTCCTGTACCTGGGGCAAATGGGCGGGCGCCACAAGCCGCTACTGGCGCGGGACCCGGCCGACTTCGTCGAGCGCTGGAGCTGAGTCATGCGTCAGGCCGGTATTCCGCATCCGCGCCTGCCGCTGCCACCGGCGGGGCAGGGCGATGATCTCATCAGCTTTCGCCACTGGCTCGAGGAGGCCATTCCCCTGGTCTCGCAGCTGGGGATCAAGGGCCTGCACTGGCAGGATGACGCCCTGGTCTGGTCGCTGTCGCTTGACCCCAACCTCAACGACAAGGGCACCGGCTTCGGCGGCTCGCTTGCTGCGCAGACCACCCTGATCGGCTGGTGCTGGGCCACCCTGTGGCTGCGCTCGCAAGGCCGCGATCAGAACGTGGTGGTCGCCGAGGCGACTCAGCGCTTCCAGGCCCCGGTGACCGGCGACTACCGTTTGGTGTGCCGCCCGGAAGACCCGTCAGGGCCGGCGGCCCTGGCCGAACGCCTCGCCAGCCGCGGCAAGGGCCGCCTTGTGCTGGTGCAGGAGCTCTTCTGCGGCGACACCCTGTGCCTCACCGCACGCGGCGACTATGCGGTATTGCCCTGACGCTATTGGAAAAATTTGCCGAGTGGCTTGCAATCGCAGGCCGATCTCGATAAAGTATGCGCCGTTCTGACGCGGAAGGCGCAGCCCCCACGGCAGAGCTAAAAATTGCGGAGGGGTGTCCGAGTGGTCGAAGGAGCACGCCTGGAAAGTGTGTAAGTCGAAAGGCTTCGAGGGTTCGAATCCCTCCCCCTCCGCCACCGAATAGTGACAAAGAGCCAAGCACATCGCTTGGCTCTTTTTTTGTGCTTATCACCCAACTTTTCCCTGCCCTAGGGGCTTGTGCCCTGGATCACTGTGGTGCGCGCCCCTCAGCGGTGATGCACCGCAGACGACAGGCATCGTGCGCTCGGTGTGAGCGTCGAGAAGGGGGGGGTGCCGCGTAGTGGTGAACTACCATAAATTTTTATTATTGCGCTAATTATTAGCGTGGGGTAGTCAGCTCTCCGAGGTTGCTAGTAAACTGGTCTAATTATATGAGGCGATGAGCGCTGACGCGCTGATCCAAGCCTTGAACCTCTTGAAACGGGAGTAGCCGAATGGCTCACGACACCCTGCTGACACCGACCCGCCTGGGCAGCCTTTCGCTGCCCAACCGCATCCTGATGGCGCCGCTGACTCGGGCGCGTACCCCGGACAGCGTGCCGGGCACGCTGCAGGAGGCCTACTATGGGCAGCGCGCCGGGGCCGGCCTGATCATCAGCGAGGCGACCAACATCTCGCCCACCGCGAAGGGCTATGTCTATACCCCGGGCATCTGGACCGATGAACAGGAAGCCGGCTGGAAGGGGGTGGTCGATGCCGTACACGCCAAGGGCGGACGCATCGCGCTGCAGCTGTGGCACGTCGGTCGCGTTTCCCACGAGCTGGTGCAGCCCGAGGGCCAGGCGCCGGTGGCGCCGAGCGCACTGAAGGGCGAGGGCGCCCAGTGTTTCGTCGAGTTTGAGGACGGCAGTGCCGGGCGGCACGAGACCAGCACCCCACGGGCGCTTGCGACCGACGAGATCCCCGGCATCGTCGAGGACTACCGCCAGGCGGCGATTCGCGCCAAGCGAGCCGGCTTCGACATGGTGGAGGTCCACGCCGCTAACGCCTACCTGCTTAACCAGTTCCTGGCCACCGGCACCAACCTGCGCACCGATCAGTATGGTGGCTCGCTGGAGAACCGCGCCCGTTTCCCGCTGGAGGTGGTCGATGCGGTGGCCGAGGTGTTCGGGCCGGAGCGCACCGGCATTCGCCTGACGCCGTTCATCGAGATTTTCGGCCTGACCGACGACGAGCCGGAGGCGATGGCCTTCTACCTGATGGAGCAGCTGTCCCATCGCGGCATCGCCTATGTGCACGTCAACGAGCCCGACTGGGCCGGGGGCGATATTCAGTTCAGTGATGATTTCCGTCGCGCCCTGCGTGCCCGCTTCACCGGCAGCCTGATCTTCTGTGGTCACTACGACGCCGAGCGTGGTGAGCGGATCATCAACGATGGCATCGCCGATGCGGTGGCCATCGGGCGTTCCTACATCGCTAACCCGGACCTGGTCGAGCGCATCCGCGTGGGGGCCGAGCTCAACGAGCCGAACCCGGAGACCTTCTATGGCGGCAGCGAAGCCGGCTACACGGACTATCCGTTCCTGGACAACGGCTTCGATCGCCACGCCTGATCCCCTGGGCCTTGTTAAGCCCAATGCTCTGCTTTTGCCCCCTCAGTGAGGGGGCTTTTTTGTGGATGGAAGAAGCGGGGCAGGGCGCGAGCCAAACGGGCAGGTGTCAGGCCTTGGCGGCGGCCAGGGCCTGATCGATATCGGCGATGATGTCGTCGACATGCTCGATGCCGATCGAGAGGCGCACCATGTCCGGGCTCACGCCGGCGGCCTTGAGCTCCGTCTCGTTGAGCTGGCGATGGGTGGTCGAGGCCGGGATAGACGAGCAGGTCTTGGCGTCGCCGATATTCACCAGACGCAGGATCAGTTGCAGGGCATCGTAGAAGCGGGCGCCGGCTTCGCGTCCCCCCTCGATGCCGAAACTCAGGATGCCAGACGCCTGGCCACCCATGTAGCGCTTGGCGAGGGCATGATCCTTGTGGCTCTCGAGGCCGGCATACTGCACCCAAGTGACCTGGGGGTGCTGCTCCAGGTGCGTGGCCACCTTGAGGGTGTTGTCGCAGATGCGCTCGATGCGCAGGGCCAGGGTCTCGAGTCCCTGCAGCAGGTTCCAGGCGGATTGGGCCGAGAGGGCGGCGCCCATGTTGCGTAGCGGCACCGTCCGCGCCCGAGTAATGAAGGCGGCCGGACCGGCATCGCGGGTATAGACCACGCCGTGATAGGACACGTCCGGTTCGTTCAAGAGCGCGAAACGCTTGGGATGATCGACCCAGGGGAACTTGCCGGAATCCACGATGACGCCGCCCACCGTGGTGCCATGGCCGCCGATGTACTTGGTGGCCGAGTGGATGACGATATCGGCGCCATGCTCTATGGGCCGCCACAGGAAGGGAGTCGGCACGGTGTTGTCGACGATCAGCGGCACGCCGTGACGGTGGGCCACATCGGCCAGCGCTTGCAGGTCGACCACGCTGCCGGAGGGGTTGCCGATGCTCTCGCAGAACACCGCCTTGGTGCGGTCATCGATCAGGGCGGCGATGCCGGCCAGATCACCCTTGTCGGCGAAGCGCACCTCGATGCCCTGGCGGGGCAGGGTATGGGCAAAGAGGTTATAGGTGCCGCCGTAAAGCTCGCTGATCGAGACGATGTTGTCGCCTGTTTCGGCAATGGTCTGGATCGAGTAGGTGATCGCGGCCATGCCCGAGGCCACGGCCAGGCCCGCGATCCCGCCTTCCAGGGCGGCAATGCGCTGCTCCAGCACCGCACAGGTCGGGTTCATGATCCGCGAGTAGATGTTGCCCTCGACCTTCAGGTCGAACAGGTCGGCGGCATGCTGGGCACTGTCGAAGGCGAACGAGGTAGTCTGGTGGATCGGCACGGCCACGGCATGCTGATCATCCGGGGCATAGCCGTGGTGAAGGGCGAGGGTTTCTCGTTTCATGACGCATCCTGGCGACGGTAACTGGACCGACAGCATAGCAGGGAGGGGTAGCGTGCACGTCGCCTGCGACTATTGGTGCAATCCGCCACTGGGCTACGCTTGAAGGATCGACCTTGCCGGAGCCGTTGCCATGCTGCCTGTCCTACTGCTGAGCCTTGCCCTGTTCGCCTCGTCTACCCCGCTGCTCGCCCAGGAGGACACGCCGAATCTGATGCCCGGTCTGTGGGTGTTCGATAGCGTGACCCGAGTCGAGGGTGACTTGCCAATTCCCGATCAGAGCGAATCGCATCAGGAGTGCCTGACCGAAGCCGACATCGCGGATGCCCGGCGCTCCCTCGTCCACGAACAGGACGGCTGCGAATTGATCGAATCGATGATCGATCAGGAGCAGATGGATTACCGCATGGTCTGTCGGGGCGGCGGCGGCGAGGCGAGCATCAATGGCACCCTGCGCTTTCTCGGCGAGCGGGCCGAGGGCCGCGTGGATGTGGACACTACCACGCCGATGGGGGCGCTCAGGATGCACACCACCATCGAGGCGCGGCGGCTGGGCGAGTGCTGATGCCGGTGCAAGAGGCGATACTGCCCCACTGAGCCTCTCTGCCGCCTAACCGGCCGCCCGGTCGGGGGCGGCGGCCTGCGGTAGCTGGCGCACCCACTCCTTGGCGGCGTCCTTGTGGTGAGTGCCGAATACCCGCACCTCAAGGGGCTTGAAGAGTCGGCTCTCAAGCTTCGCCAGCGGACGCACCCAGTGGCGGTCGGTCACCACGGCGGCACGATGATAATGCGCAATGTCGCCGATCTGGGTCAGGCCGTAGCCCAGGTCGCGGAGAATGGCGGTGAGCGTCATCCAGCGCATCTCGTCGATCTCTGCGTAGAGACTGACTCTCGACTGGGTCTTCTTCAGGGCCTCGATGGCGTCAATGGCCTGCTGCAGGTCATCGGCGCTGACCTGACCACTGGCGCGTAGGGCGATCACATGGTCGGCGCCCGGGGGCAGCAATTCGATCATGGCAGTGATTCCTCTCGACGTGGGCGAACCGGCAGCGCCATCGCCCGGTACAGGGGAAGGGAGCGCTATCTCCAGCATAGCAGTCGCGTCAGGGCATCGGGCCTGGCTCAGAGGCATGATCAGGGGCAATGAGCTGTAAGCCCAAGGCACCAGGCAACACCAAAGGGAACACCAGGAGAAAGGGCAGGCCGTCGGCCTTCATGACCTTTTCATTGTCGGTCCAGATTTCACTCGGGGGGTTGCCATGCCGGTATCAGCAAACGTTAACCGTGTGTCCGCGGGAGTGGCGGCGGGGATGGCCGCGTTGCTGCTTTCATTCGTCAGCCAGGCGGCCGAGAGCGGGGCGGAACCTACCGTGATCGAGCTTCATCAGGTGGCCTGCCAGTTTCTGGAAAGCGAGCATGGCGTCGACCATGACTTCGAGACCGCCCGCAAGACAGACTGCGAGGCGGTCAATGAGCGCACCGGCGAGGCGCGCCTGGCCAAGGCCAGGGTGCTAGAGCTGGCGCCGGGGGATTACGTCTTCCGGGTCACCAACGTCGATGTGCCCTATGATCTCGGCTTCTGGCTGCGTGGCGACGGCCTGATCGATCGCGCCCGCTTGCCCAGCGTCTCCGGTGGCGGCCTGTCTCCCGGGGCCACTCGGGATTATGCGATCACCCTTGAGCCCGGTGACTATGTGTACTCCTGCCCGCTGAACCCGACCCCGGACTATGCCATCACGGTCAGCGGCTAGGCCCGAGTTTCAGTCCAAGGAATCCGCTGCTGCCATCTTCGCCGCCCTGGGGGCGAGGGGGTAACCAGCGCATCAAAAAGCCGGTCGACTTTCAGGCGACCGGCTTTTTGATGTTTTCTCGCGACGACTTCTTCTGATGTCCCTCCCAGTGTCCCCATGAAATCTCAGCCGCTTGGGCGTGCCAATCGCCACTCATCAAACCTAGCTGCAAGATAGTCCTACCCTCCTGCAAGATAGTTACAGCGTAACTGAATGGTAACAACGATGCTTGTTCCCGTAAGCCGTTGGCACAACGCGATCGGCTTGGGCCGGCCCGGCACAACGGGCATCTCACGTGAAGACGCAAGGGAGTTCAACTCATGAACAAGCTGATGATGGGTGTGAAGCGGTTCTGGCAGGAAGAGGAAGGCACCGAGGTCGTGGAATGGGCGCTGGTCGGTGGGCTGATCGTGGCCGCTGGGGCAGGAGTATATTCACTTATTGGGGCACAAGTTGCTGCAAAGATGGATTCTCTTTTGAACACTGTTAATGGTACTGCTACGTATGAACCGCCCTCCACTGATGGGTAAGTAGTTAAGCAGGGCGCCTGTTTCGTGGGTGCCCTGTTCTATTGTGTGGCGATGATTAAGGAGGAAAGAATGATAAGTGAGGGAGTAGGAGTTTATCTACTGCTATCTCTAATCGCATGCGCCACAGCATGGGATATAAGAACGCGGCGCATCCCGAATGCGCTTGTTATGGCCGGGGCCGCGCTGGGTATTCTGCTGCAGGGAATGCAGGCAGGATCGAGCGGTGTCCTGGCCGCCCTTTTCGGCCTGGGCGCTGGGCTCGCCGTGCTTCTGCCAGGCTATTTGCTGGGCTTTACCGGTGCTGGCGATGTCAAGCTGATGGCTGCAGTGGGCACCTTTCTTGGCGCTAAAGGCGTCCTTATGGCGGCAATATTCAGTATCGGCGTGGGCGGGGTGATCGCACTGGGGTTTGCCGCCAGCAGCCTGGTTGCGGGTACATCTATAGGGCCTTGGAGTCGCTACTCGCTGATGTTTCGCACTCTTATTGCTACTGGTAAGCCTATTTATATAACTCCTGAAGAGGGTGAGGTTATGGGCAAGAAGTTCCCCTTCGCCGTCTCTATCGCTTTGGGTACCTGTGGGTACCTTTTCTGGATGTACACGCACTGATATTCAGAGCAATAGGGATATCTTTCAGAGGAGAATTCCCCGATGAGTCTCGCGCCACTTAATACCGATAATGATCAGGACGCTGGCCAGAAAATTCTGGCGGGGCCGTCGGAAATCGCCAATGCCATGCGACCCGCAACGATAGCAGAGACGGGGCTGGATCTTCTGTATATCGCCGACCTGCTGTCCAAGCAGCTTTTTGAAGCCGGCGTACTCGACATGCGGGAACTTAGCCAGCGCAGTGCGCTATCGGGGGCGGTAGTCGAGGAGGTCTGTCACTTCCTGCGTGACGAGCGACGCATCGAGCTGCGAGGTGCCGGCAGCGGCGGTAGCCTGCGATATGGCCTGACCGACTTGGGCCGCGCGGCGGCGCTGGAGGCCCTCGCCCGGGACGGTTACAGCGGCCCGGCGCCGGTCACCCTGGAGGACTACACCCGCCGGGTGGCCCACCAGACCATGAAGGGGGTGGGCATCGATAGGGAACGGGTCTTCGAGGCCTTCGCGGATATGGTCATTCCCCCGGAACGGCTCGATCAGCTCGTCCCGGCACTGGTCTCGGGCCGCGCCATGCTCCTGTATGGCGATGCCGGTACCGGCAAGAGTTATACCGCCCGTCACCTGGCACGACTATTGCCCGGTGAGGTGCTCATTCCCCACGCCATCATGGTGGCGGGCAAGGCGCTGCGCTGCTTCGATGGTGGCGTGCATGAGCCTGTGGCCAATGACATCCCCTCGCCATTGGCGAGCCTATACCTGGAGCGTGGCCATGACCCGCGCTATGTCTGCTGCCACCGCCCCTGCGTGGTCACCGGTGGCGAGTTGACGCTCAATATGCTTGAAGTCCAGTACGACCCGGCCACCCGCATCCATCATGCGCCGCTACAGCTCAAGGCCAACAACGGCATGCTGGTGATCGATGACCTGGGGCGTCAGCGCATGGCGCCCATGGAGCTCTTCAATCGCTGGATCGTCCCGATGGAGGAGCGCATTGATTACCTGACGCTGAGCAGTGGCCAGCACTTTCGCATTCCCTTCGATGTGGCTCTGGTGTTCTCCTCGAATTTTGATCCGCTGAGCCTGATTGATCCCGCTTTCCTGCGTCGCATCGGCTACAAGATACGTTTTTCCTGCTTAGGCCGGGACGACTACCTGACCCTCTGGCAGCAGGAGTGTTTGGCCAACGGCATCGACTACAACGAGCGACTGGCCACCTTTGTGATTGATGAGTTGTACCAACGCCGCGAGGTGGCGCTCCTGCCCTGTCACCCACGAGACCTCATCGGGCTGGCCGTGGATTACCTGCGTTATCAGGGACATGACCAGCTTTCCAAGTCGGCCCTCTACTGGGCCTGGCAGAACTACTTCGTCGAATTGGGTGATTCCGGGAGGGATGCGTCATGAAAAAGCAGGGTGTGGTGTTGATGTTGGGGGTGTCACTGGTGATGGCCTTTGGGGCCGCTATGGTGGCGAAGAACTGGATGAAGGCTCAGTCGGGTGACGATGGCCTGAGCGATGTGGCGCAGGTGGTGGTAGCCACCTTGCAGATTCCCTTTGGCTCCACGGTACAGGCCTCAGACCTGAAGATGCTGGAGCTGCCTCCGAATGCGATTCCCGCGGGAAGCTTTCACAGCATTGAGAGCGTGGTGGGGCGGGTCAGCAACCAGGTCATCTACCCGGGCGAGATCGTGCTGGAAGGGCGGGTGGCCGAGCATATGGGAGGCAGCGCCCTGGCGGCGGTGCTCGAGCACGGCAAGCGCGCCATGAGCGTGCGAGTCGACGACGTGGTTGGGGTGGCGGGCTTCCTGCTGCCGGGCAATCGGGTGGATATCGTCTCCGCCAGGCGCGATGGAGGCAGCAACCGTAGCGTCAAGTCGGAGACCATCCTGAGCGACATCAAGGTGCTGGCGGTGGATCAGATCGCCTCTCAGGACCGAAACGGCCCGGTGATCGTGCGGGCGGTGACCCTCGAGGTCGATCCTCGCCAGGCCGAGAAGCTGGTCGAAGCTACTCAGGAAGGCAAGGTTCAGCTGACGCTGCGTAATCCCATGGATAACGAAGAAGATGACTTCATGACCGCTCAGCTGCCCAAGCCCGAAACAGTGGCCGTGGCGCCTCGGCCTGTGCTTCGGGCCGTAAGTCAGCGAGTCAATGTGATTCGCGGTACCCAGATGAGCTCGGTCACGGTCAGAAATTGAACGCCATGATGACTAACAGCGGCAGGATCTATTCGCGTCAGTGGGAGAGTGCTATGGACAGGCAAAGGGAAATCGGGAAGTGGGTAGTGGTGGCTGTGCTGGTCCTGCTGGCTGGCCTCTGGGCAGAGGTTGTCAGCGCCCAGGCCCTGGAGCGCAGCATCGCCATGCCCTATCAGGGGCGCTCGGCGGCGGTGGCGGTAGCGGTCAACAAGTCTCAGGTACTGGAGTTTCCGCGGCCGGTGAAGATCCTGTCGATCGGCAACCCGAATATCGCCGATATCGTGGTGGTGCGCTCGCGCCAGGTCTATGTACTGGGCAAGACGTTGGGCACTACCAACGTGGTGCTGTGGGATCAGAATGAACGGGTTCAGGGCATGCTGAATGTCACCGTGACCCATGATCTCGATACGCTCAAGCTGCATCTGCACGACATGCTGCCTGACGAGAACATCCAGGTGCGCTCGGCCCAGAACAGCATCGTGCTGAGTGGAGAGGTGTCCAGCGCCGAGCGCATGGAGACGGCGCTGCGCCTCGCCCAGCATTTCTCGGCAGGCGACGAGGGCGGTGCCCAGGTGATCAATCTGATGCAGGTCGGTGGCGCCCAGCAGGTGATGCTGGAGGTCAAGGTGGCCGAGGTCTCCCGCTCGCTGGTCAAACGCCTGGAAACCGACTTCAACGTCTTCAACGTCGGCTCGTCGGCCCTGCAACTGGGAGCGGTGAAGGGCGGGGCAAGTTTTCCAGATGCCTTGTTCTCGGGAAATGGTGCGACGGGGCGTGCTCCAGCGTTGTTGTCAGGCTCCGTTGTCGGGCCGGCTGTGAGTGAGTTTGCACCGACAACGGCCACCATCGAAGACGCCGGCATTTTCGCCAGCTACCTGCGCGACGACTATCTGCTGAACCTGGTGCTTGACGCCGCTAACCGCGAGGGGGTGGCCAAGATTCTCGCCGAGCCCAACCTCACCACCCTGACCGGCCAGCCCGCACAGTTTCTCGCTGGCGGAGAGTTCCCGATTCCCGTGCCCCAGGGCGATGGCCAGATCACCATCGAGAACAAGGAATTCGGCGTCGGGCTGCGTTTCCTGCCGGTGGTGCTGAATTCCGGCAGCATCAACCTGAAGGTGGATGTCTCGGTCTCTGAGCTTACTGCAAGCAACAGCCTGGTGGTGGGGGTAGGTGAGCAGTCGTCTTCGCAGTTCTTCGTGCCGGCACTGACCAAACGCAGTGCGAGCTCTACCGTAGAGCTTGCCACCGGCCAGACCATCGCCATCGCCGGGATGCTCAACGAGAGCCTGCAGGAAAACATCTCAAAGTTCCCGGGGCTTGGTGACGTGCCGGTCATCGGTGCGCTGTTTCGAAGCCAGGAGTTCGTCAAGGAACAGACCGAGTTGGTGATCTTCGTCACCCCGCGCTTGGCGCGCGCCTATGAGCCTGACCTGGCGCGCCTGCCTACCGGCTCCTTCGTGCCCCCGAGCGACGTCGAGTTCTACCTCATGGGGCGCTTTAATGGCCGCGATGAGGCCGATCAGCCGAAGCCCCGGCGTGCGAATCGCTCCAGCATGGACATGCAGTTGATGTCGAGCCGTCGCGAAGGCGGCACCGAAGGCCAGTTCGGCCATGACCTCTGATTCGCGCCCGGGAGAATCCACCATGTCGCATTCACTGATTGTTCTGCCCCGTGCTGTTTTGCACCGCTTCGCCGTGGCGAGTCTCATGTCCCTGGTGCTGGTCGGTGGGCTCACCGCCTGCGCGGGGCAGCCAGGCGCCGACCTGCCGCCCTATGGCGATACCGTGCGCCACATGATCGAGACCCAGACCTACCACCCGGGAGATCCCGTTTCGCCGACCAGCGGGCGCAAGGTGGCGGGCGCCCTGGAAGGCTATCGTCAGCCCGCCGCGGCGTATCCGCCGTCGAGCATGTCGCTGCCCTGAGTGGGCATTTCGACAGGCAAGTCTGGCCAGGACAAGGTGCAAGGGCTGCTGACTACGGGATCGTCACTTTAGAAGGGGAACACCATGCGGTATCGACTGGAGATTCTGCTGGCAGGACGCGCCCGGGACGAGCTCGAGTGCCTGGAGACGCTGCTTCGCAGCCAGGGAGACATCAGGGCCACCACCAAGGTGATCGTCAACGGCCACGCCGATCCGCTGCATGGGGTGTCGCCACTGCCGGATGCGCTGATCCTGCTGGCCAGCGAACGCTGGGAGGCCGAGCTCACCGCGCTCTGGGAGCGGCCGGCGGCCGAGCGCCCGCCGCTGCTGGTGGTCGGCCCCAAGGGGAATGTCGATCTGATTCGCTTGGCCATGCGAGCGGGAGCCCGGGACTTCTTCTCACCGCCGATCGATGACGGCGAGATTACCCAGTTCATTCGCCAACTGGCGCGGGATAAGGTCGCCGACCCTCAGCAGCCCCGTGCTCGCATGACCGCGGTCATCAATGCCAAGGGAGGGTCGGGTGCCAGCATGGTGGCTGCCAACCTTACTCATATCCTTGCCAGTCAGGAGCGGCGCAGTCTGCTGCTGGACCTGGACGTGCAGTTCGGGTCGCTACCCCTGTACTTCAACATGGCGCCCCACAATGGCCTGGTGCGTGCGCTCGAAGAAGCCGACAGCCTGGATGCCGTGGCGCTGGAGGGCTATGTGCAGACCCACGACAGCGGCGTGGACCTGCTGGCCTCGTCGCCGGACGACATGGTGACCGTTGCGGAGGTGCCGGAATCCCGGGTCGAGCTGCTGCTCGATGTACTCGGCCAGGCCTATGACGAGGTCATCATCGATTTGCCCCGCTGGGTGGGCGGACCCACCGCAGCGGTGCTCGAGCGGGCCGATCGGATTCTGGTGGTGCTTGAGCAGAGCGTGGCCCACCTGCGTGACGCCCAACGGCTGCGCGATATCCTGCGCCACGAACTCAAGCTGACCCAGACCCGAATGTTGCTGGTGGTCAACCGCTACGACAAGCACAACGACGTGGGCCTGTCGGCGATTCGGGATGCCCTGCCGGGCATGGCGATCCTGACGTTGCCCAATGACTTCCGCCGTGTCAGCCAGAGCATCAATGTGGGCAGTCCCCTGCTGGAGATGGCGCCCAAGGCACCGGTGACCAAGGCGCTCAAGTCGCTGGCCGAATCGCTTAACGACGAAACAGAAGCGCCGGCGCCTCGCTCTGGCCGGTTGTCCCTGCTGGGCTGGGCCCTGCGGAATTGAGGGCAATCGCATGTGGCCTGGCTCACAGGGCGTTGTCCCTGATGGCGCCACCTATGCCATCCCTTATGGCTGCCCTTATGGAGAGCAATACCCATGAACTTTCGTGAACGCGTGACCAACGATGGTGCTCAGGATGCTCCAAGGACCCAGTGGGGCCTGAAGGCATCGCGCAATGCGACCCAGGGACTGTCCGGTGCCGAGCAGGAATGCAAGCAGCAGATATTCAAGAAGCTGGTCAAGGTGCTCGACCTGTCGCTGCTGGGCAGTCTCGATGAACGGGAGGCGCGCAACCAGATTCAGCAGGTCTGCGAGGCGCTGATGAGTGAGGAAGCGCTGCCCTTCAACGTCGCGGTGCGCCAACGCATCGTCACCGAACTGCAGGACGAGGTGCTGGGTCTCGGGCCGCTGGAAGCCTTGCTGGCCGACAAGAGCGTCTCCGACATCCTGGTCAACGGCACCACGCCGATCTTCGTCGAGCGCAGCGGCAAGCTCGAGCAGACCCAGCTGCGCTTCGACAGCGATCGCCACCTGATGACCATCATCGATCGCATCGTCTCGAGCGTAGGCCGCCGCATCGATGAGTCGTCGCCGATGGTGGATGCTCGCCTCAAGGACGGCTCTCGTGTCAATGCGGTGATTCCGCCGCTGGCCATCGACGGGCCGATGCTGTCGATTCGCCGCTTCGCCGTGGAGCGGCTGAACGCCGAGAACCTGGTGGAGATCGGCACCCTGACGCCGGTAATGGCCGAGCTGCTGGAGCGTATCGTTCAGGCTCGCCTCAATGTGCTGGTCTCGGGCGGGACCGGGGCGGGCAAGACGACTCTTCTCAACATCCTTTCGGGCTTCATTCCCCATCGTGAGCGCATCGTCACCATCGAGGACTCGGCGGAGCTGCAGCTCCAGCAGCCTCATGTTGTTCGGTTGGAGACCCGGCCGCCGAACATCGAGGGGCGCGGCGAGGTCACGCAGCGCGACCTGGTCAAGAACAGCCTGCGCATGCGCCCGGACCGCATCATTCTCGGCGAGGTGCGCGGCAGCGAGGCCTTCGACATGCTCCAGGCCATGAACACCGGCCACGACGGTTCACTGACCACCATCCACGCCAATACGCCTCGCGATGCCCTGAGCCGCATCGAGAGCATGGTGGCCATGTGCGGCTTTCAGTTGCCGGCGGCGGCCCTGCGCGCCCAGATCGCCTCGGCCATGGATGTGGTGGTGCAGGTCGAGCGCATGGAGGATGGCAAGCGCCGGGTGGTCAGCGTGCAGGAGATCAACGGCCAGGAAGGCGACATCATCACCATGTCCGAGATTTTCCGCTTCCAGCGGGACGGCCTCGATGAACAGGGCAACGTCATGGGCTCCTATCAGGCGACCGGGGTGGTACCGGGCTTCTACGACTACCTCAAGCGGCGCGGCCTGGCGCCCGATCTCCATGTGTTCCAGGTACAGGGAGGGCAGCGGCCATGGAATTGAATGTGTCCGACGAGGTGATCGTCATTGGGATGGTGGCCATCGCCGTCTTCCTGCTGATGCAGAGCTTCCTGGTGCCGGCCTTCGGCGAGAATCGCCAGACCCGCAAGCGACTCAAGAAGCGTCTGCGCTCGATGCAGGGGGATCGGCGCCCCGGCCAGATATCCCTGGTGCGGCGCAAGTACCTGCGCGAGCTGTCTCCCCTCGAGCGGGCGCTCGAAGCCTTGCCCGGGATGGAACACATCGAGCGCCTGGTCGAACAGGCAGGCAAGGAAACCCCGGCCTATCGCATCGTGCTGTTCTCTGTGTGTCTGGGTGGCATGGTCGGAGTGGCGGGGGTCTACCTGCTGCCGATTCCCGCGATGGGCGTGCTGATCGGGCTGCTGGTGGCCAGTGTTCCCTTCCTTAGATTGCGGCTGGCACGCACTCGGCGGTTGGCCAAGTTCGAGGAGCAGTTGCCGGATGCCTTGGTGATCATGGCTCGCGCCCTGCGAGCCGGGCATCCTTTCAGTGATGCCATGCACCTGGTCGCCGAGGAGATGGCCGAGCCCCTGGCCGGGGAGTTTCGTACCACCTTCATGGAAATCAACTACGGCGGCGAAGTACGCACCGCCATGCAGGGGCTCCTCGAGCGGGTCGAGAGCGTGACGGTGATGGTCTTCGTGACCTCGGTACTGATCCAGAAGGAGACCGGCGGCAACCTGGCCGAACTGCTCGATGGCTTGGCCAAGGTGATTCGTGAGCGTTTTCGCTTCCATCGCAACGTGCGCACTCTCTCGGCCCAAGGCCGCATGGCGGCCTGGATCCTGTCGCTGCTGCCGTTCGGGCTCGCCGGCGTGCTGTCGATCACCAGTCCGGATTTCATCCCGATGCTGACCGACAATACGACCGGCCGGCAGTTGGTGATGATCGCCTTTGTGCTGATCGTCATTGGCATCTTGTGGATGCGCAAGATCGTGCGCATCGACGTCTGAGGAGGTGGTCATGGAACGCATCAATCAATGGATGGCTTGGCTCGACGAGCAAGTCGCCGACCCGGTCATGATCGAACTGGGCTTCGCCACCCTGATGGGACTTGCCATTTTCGCCCTGCTGGTGGCCCTGGTGCTGCTGATCATCGGCCTCTCGGATCCCCTGCGACGTCGATTGCGTGGCCTGGAAGCGCATGCGGAGGTGGCCGCCGCTGGTCATGGTTCGGGAACGTCAGGCGGTATCAAGGCCTCACCCTCTGTAGCAGGGGGGCTCGATCACTGGCTGGGGCCGATGGGCGAGAAGCTTGTTCCCAGCGAGGAAGAGAAGCAGCACAAGCTCGCTCAGCGCCTGCGCCGCGCCGGCAAGCGCTCACCGGGCGCGGTGAATGTCTTCTACGGAGCAAGGCTGGCGCTGACGGTATTGCCGGCCCTGGTGGTCATGGCCGTGCTGGTCCCGCTGACACGCCTGCCGATCTCTACCGCGCTGCTGGTCATGATGGCGGTCGCTATCGTTGGTTATGTGCTGCCGTCATTCTGGCTGGACCAGCAATTCAACAAGCGTACCCGCCTGTTGCGTCGCGGCCTGCCGGATGCTCTGGATCTTCTGGTGGTGTGCACCGAGGCAGGACTCGGGCTGGCAGCCGGCATCCAGCGCGTCTCCCATGAACTCGCCGTCAGTCACCCGGAGCTTTCCGATGAACTCAACCTCTTCGGGCTGCAGACCCGCGCCGGGATGGATCACAGGAGTGCCCTGCGTGACCTAGAGGAGCGGACCGGCGTCGAGGATATCCGAGGGCTGGTGACCACGCTGCTGCAGAGCATGCGCTTTGGCACCAGCATTGCCGCCACGTTGCGTATCTATGCCTCCGAACTCCGGGATAAGCGTACCCAGGAAGCCGAAGAAAAGGCCGCCAAGGTCAGCACCAAGATGCTTTTTCCGCTGATCTTCTGTGTCTTTCCCAGCTTCTTCGTGGTCGCGCTCGGGCCGCCGTTGCTGGGGGCCATGGAAGCACTGGCCCGCGCCGGCCAGTGAACCTCAGGGGGCTGCAATGCCAAAGACCGTCTACCGGGGAGATGTTCCCATGAAAACGACTCATCGCATGACCCGTATCGCCGCCGCCTTGCTGGCGACCAGCCTGATGGCCGGTTGCGCCAGTAGCCAGCGCAGCGGGGCCGATGACACCTATGCGGCGCTCTATGATGGCGAATCCACCACGGCATACAGCACCGCCTTCCCGGTGGCGAGTCCGCAAGAGGCCTATCGCAACGGCGATGCCGCCATGAACTCAGGCGATCCGGACCGGGCCCTGTTCGAGTATCTGCGTGGCCTCAAGATGGAAAAGTCGCCCCAGGCCGAGCCGCTCTACAAGATCGGCACCATTCATCACCGCCGGGATAATCATCGCCTGGCCATGCTGGCCTACCAATGGGCGCTGGAGGTCGATGCCGGCTATATCGGTGCTAAGACCGGGCTCGGCATCGTCTATCTCCAGCAGCGTCAGTACGACCAGGCCGCACAGCAGCTCCAGCCGGTGGTGGATAGCGGCAAGGCACCCTGGCAGGCCTTCAATGCCCTAGGGGTGATCGCCGATATCCAGGGCGACTATGCCAAGGCGCAGGGCTATTACGAGCAGGGCCTGGCCGATAACCCGATGGTGCCGAGAATGCTGAATAACCTCGGCTACTCGCACTATCTGGAAGGGGATTGGCCCGCCGCACGGCAGGCGCTTCGCCAGGCGCTGGCCAACGATCCCGGCTATGAACTCGCTTGGCGAAACCTAGGCCTCGTCCACGCCCGGGACGGGGATTACGACTTCGCCATCGAGGCCGTCGCCCGCAATGGCGAGCGGGCCGAAGCCTTCAATGACATCGGCTATATCGCCATGGTCGAGGGGCGCTATGCCGAGGCCATGAACTTCTTCCAAGAGGCCATGCGCCTCTCGCCAGCCTACTACGTGACGGCCAGTGAGAATGCCAGGCAACTGGATCTGATGGTGCGCCGGGACAACGGACTTTTCGAAGAATAATCCAGTGGGTGGATAGGGAGGGGGCATCATGAATCTGGGACGATCACTTCACCGGCAGCAAGGCTCCGAGCTGGTCGAGTTCGCCATCTCGGCGACGGTCTTGTTTATTCTGCTGTTCGGCATCATCGAGTTCAGCGTGGCGCTGTTCGACAAGGCCACGCTGACCAATGCCACGCGAGAGGGTGCCAGGGAAGGCATCCTGTTCCGTACGGGGGAGCGTGCCTTGGTGGATATGGCGACCACCGAAGATCCGGTCATCGAGCAGGCCATCAATGACTATGCCGAGGCCTTCCTGATCTCCTTGGGTGGCCCCGCCGATCTGGAGGTCAATATTCAGCGAAATGATCGCAACGGCAATGATAACTTCGATGCCGGGGATGACCTGACGGTCAGCGTCGACTATCCCTATCAATTTCTGGTGTTGCCGGGTTTCCTGGTCGGCCTAGGGGACGTGCTGACCCTTTCCTCTACCACTGTGATGCGGGCGGAATGATCATGAAGACTCGTCAGGGATGGCTACTTCGAGGGAAGGGCGTATCACCGGTTCGTCAGCGTGGTGTCTCGGTAGTGCTGATGGCGGTGTCGCTGTTCATGCTGCTGGCCTTCACGGCCCTGGCAGTGGATGGCAGTAACTTGTACGTGGCGCGCAACGAATTGCAAAATGCCGCGGATGCCGGTGCCCTGGCGGGTGCAAGAAGGCTTTACTTGGCGGACGGGAGCGCAGTCAACCCGAACGCTGATCAAATCGCCAGAGATGTCGCTACAGCCAACCATAGTCAAGGAAGTAGTGTGGAAGTTGTTAGAGCTGTGCGGGGACATTGGAGCTTCATCGATGGCACCTTCACCGCGAATGAATCGCCTGATCTAGAGCTAGTGGACCTGTTTGGCAAAAGCACCATGGAGCTGGATCTCAATACCGACTTCATCAATGCCGTGGAGGTCGTGACCGAGCGTAGCGCGACCCCGGTGGCGGCATTTTTCGGCAGCATCTTCGGCTTCACAGGCTATGACGTTTCGGCACGCGCGGTGGCCTATCTGGGCTTCGCCGGCAGGCTCAGGCCCGGCGATGTCGACCAGCCGATCGCCATGTGCAGGGAAGCCATCACCACGCCAACGGGCGAGTATTCCTGCGATGTGGGACGCTTCATTCCCGAAGGCGATCAGACCGGGGGCTGGACGAACCTCGAGCAGGGTGACAACGGCGCTAGTAATGCCAACGAACTGCGTGATCTGGTCAACAGCGGTACCGGCAATCCGGACGAGCTAGAGTTTGGCGAGGACATCGCGACCAATAATGGTCAGGTGCAGGCGGCCTTCCAGGCCTTCTATGACAATTGGGCGGCAATCACCAACAAGCAGGAGCCCTGGAATATGACCCTGCCGGTGGTCGACTGTACCGATGGCATTGCCCCCGGAAACCCCCTGGTCGGAGCGGTGAATCTCGATGTGATCTGGGTCGTCAACCAGTCGAACAAGATCAATGACGATGCTCCCTTTCAGATGGCGTTGCCTCCCGACGATAGCGCTGGCGTATCGCCGGGTACCTGGTCGAATGCCGACCCCAGTGGCGTGACACGCTGGGATGATTTCGTTGATGCGATGAACCTGCGCGGCGAGAATGATGCGTTAGCGACCTATGCCAATGGTGGCTGGCGGCAGAAAAGCATCTACTTCCTTCCCTCCTGTTCTTACCAGGAGCCGACCGGAGGCACGGGAGGGGAGAACTACGGCATCCTGGCGCAGATTCCGGTGCTGGTGGATTGAACCGGTGGTGGGAAATGCCACGGAAATCGCAAGGCACGTATAGCATATCATCCGGGCCGCCCTCATTCGGGCCCGCCTGGCAGGGCGGCCCGCGTCGTGGCGTGGTGTATTGAGGGTGCGTGACGGCCCCGTCATGGCGCGGCGGCGGACGGAAGGTGATTCAGCGGTGCATGGGTGGGGGCGTGAAGGTCGCTTCGGTGAGGTCGGCCTTAGCGCTGTCGTTATCATGCAGCGCCATGGGAACCGGTGCCACGGGTACAATGCTTAGGCGGTAGCGGGAGGGGGGCTTTCCGACATAGCGTTGGAAGGTGCGGGTGAAGTAGGAGAGGTCGCGGAAGCCTACGGTGAAGCAGACATCGGTGATCGAGACCTTGGGGTTGGCGAGCAGCCGCATCGCCTCGGCGATACGGCGGTGTACCAGATATTCCTGGAAGGTCTCGCCGGTCACGCGCTTGAACAGGCGACTGAACTGGAAGGTGCTCTGGCCACAAAGCTCGGCGACCTCGGCCTGGGCGATCTTGCGGTGGAGGTTCTGGTCGACGAAGGCGATAGCCCTCTCGAGTTGTGATTGATCGCTGCCCTGCCCGGTGAACCTCAGGCGTGCCTCGGGAGGGATGGTATTGCGGATGTCGAGCGTTTGACGTGACACTTTTTCGTCTCGGGCCGGCAGTCGCACGCGGCGCAGGGTCGCCATGACTTCGAGCAGCCGGGGAAAGTCAACCGGGTGCACGAAGTAGTCCCAGACCCGCGAGCGGAAGGCCCAGACGGCAAGGTGTTCCGAATGGGCCTGGGTGATCATCAGCAGCGGGACCGAGGCCTCGTCCTGTTTGGCCTGACGCAGGTCGGCCAGGCCCTGCTGGTCGGGGAAATCGTATTGGAAGATGGCGGCGATGGGGGGACGAGTCTTCATCACCGGCAACGGGTCCTGTCCCGCAGGCACGACCTCGAGTCGATAGCCGGCGCTTCGCAGGGCGACCAGGTAGTCATCCTCGGGGGCCTCCTGGAGGTTCCTTTTCACCACCAGCACATAGTCATGCGTATCCATACGTCGAGGCTCCCTGCAGTCTGCGTCGCAATAAAATTGACTAGTATTGTACAATGTTACTGTTTGTGTGTTTATTGTTGGTGCTTAGTGAGCTGCGGCGAGATGAGAGCTTTTTAGTTATTAATTAATATATTAAATCTTAGGTAAATTCTAAAAAATTTTTCTTTTGATAAATAAGTATTAGATATTTAATTATATATAATTAGGTGAGGTTCTAAATATAATGACTAAATATACATTTAGTAACTAAAAGAATAGCCGTGTCCTGAGCTTTTGCCAATCGGCTTCTGGCCGCGAGGCATGTAGGTATTGGCACCTCTGTCTCATCTTGCCGCATGGTGGCAGCCGGCCACTCTGGTAGAATGCGCCGCACTTTTCGATGATCATCCCCCTGTACTCTGAACCTGATGAGTACGCTGAACCTGATGAGTACGGTGCCCCCTGATGAGCTCTCAACCCGACGTAGTAGTGATCGGTGCCGGTGCGGCCGGGCTGATGTGTGCCCTGACGGCCGGGTACGCAGGCCGACGCGTGCTGCTGCTCGACCATGCCAACAAGGCCGGCAAGAAGATCCTGATGTCGGGCGGCGGTCGCTGCAATTTCACCAATATGGCGACGGGGCCCGGCAACTTCTTCTCGGCCAACCCGCATTTCTGCATTTCCGCCCTGAAGCGCTATCGGCCAGAGCACTTCGTCGAGCTCGTCGAGCGCCATGGGGTCGACTACGTTGAGAAGGCGCCTGGCCAGCTGTTCTGCGCCGACTCTGCCAAGGACATCGTTCGCGTGTTGCTCACCGAGTGCGAGTGGGCCGGGGTTGAGGTTGCTCTGAAGACCCGGATCGATTCCATCGAGCGCCAGGGCGAGGGCATGCGGTTGGAGACCTCCCGCGGGCGCATCGACACCGGGGCGGTCGTCATCGCCACCGGCGGCCTGTCGATTCCCAGCATGGGGGCCAGCGGCTTCGGCTACGATATCGCCCGCCAGTTCGGCCTCGCGGTCACCGATACTCGGGCGGCACTGGTGCCCTTCACCCTGACTTCCCAGTGGAAGGATCGCGCCGCGGCCCTGGCCGGCGTCAGTTGCGAGGTGGCGGTCACCTGTCGCGACGGCGCCTACCGGGAACCGATGCTGTTCACTCACCGAGGGCTCTCCGGCCCCGCCATGCTGCAGATCTCCAGCTACTGGCAGGCGGGGGATGAGCTCGAGGTCGACCTGCTGGCAGGTGAGAACGCCTTCGAGGCCCTGGCCCGGGCGCGCCGGGAGACCCCTAGGCGGCGCCTATCGACCTGGCTAGGTGAGCGTTTCCCCAAGCGTTTTGCCCAGGCGCTCAACGACTGGTACGGCGAGGATGCGCCGCTGGCGGAGCTCTCCAACGCGCGCCTCGAAGGCTGGCAGGCCCGCCTGAACCAGTGGCGTCTCAAGCCCGCGGGCACCGAAGGCTGGCGCACTGCCGAGGTCACCATGGGCGGCGTGGACACCCATGCCGTGTCGTCGAAGACCTTCGCGGTCAATGGGTTGCCGCAGCTGCGGTTCATCGGCGAGGTGCTGGATGTGACCGGCGAGCTGGGCGGCTACAATTTCCAGTGGGCCTGGGCGTCCGGCGTCGCCTGTGGCCAGTCGCTTTAGGAACAGAAAGGCAAGACGAGCCCGCGCGTCCTGGCGTCAGAGGGGCCGTGTCGCCCCAGTCCTACCGTGATGATGCTCAGGAGAGGCCGCCATGGCGTTTGCGCTGCGACTGGATCGAGGCATGCAGGCCAACCTTAGGCGAATCTGCGATCGCCAACTGCGCAAGGCGCTTTCTGAGCTTTCCATCGAGCCGAGTGACCCGCGGCTTGCCGATCACGTCCATCAGGTGCGCAAGCGCATGAAGATGCTGCGTGGCCTGCTGCGCCTGATGCGAGACGTCATGCCTTCCGACATGTATCGCCAGGAAAATGCGGCCTTGCGGGATGCGGCGCGTGCCCTGGCGGGACTCCGCGACACCCAGGTACGCATAGAGACCTTCGATCGCCTGGTTCCGCCGGATACCCTGGCGACGTCGGCGCTTCATCTGGCCCCGGTGCGCCAGGCGCTGGTCACCGCGCGGGATCGGCGGCTGACCGCCACACCCCACCCGGAGGAGGGCGAAGCGGCCACCCTGACTCAGCTGGGCGCGGCACGTGCCGAGCTCGAGGCGATGCACGAGCGCCTGCCGGGCTGGCGGCTGAAAGGCAAGGGTTTCACGGCGGTCGCCGGCGGGCTGGAGAATGTCTATGCCCGGGGGCGGAAGGCCTATACCCAGGCCTATACCAAGAGCTATGCCCAAGCTTATGCCAGCGGTGACGATCGGCTTTTCCATGAGTGGCGAAAGCAGGTCAAGTACCACTGGTATCACGTCCGCCTGCTCGAGTCGCTGTGGCCGGTGGCCATGCGCGCCCGGGCCAGGAGCCTCGAGGCGCTGGGGGATCGGCTGGGGGAGGATCACGATCTCACGGTGTTGCGTGCCGAACTGCCTCGCCTCGAGGGCGTCGGGGCGGAGGCGTTGGCGGAGCTTGAGTGGCGGGCGGCCCGTCGCCAGATCGCCTTGAGAGACGAGGCCCGGCGGCTCGGTGGACTGCTCCATGCCGAATCGCCCAAGGCTTTTCGTCGCCGTTATCGGCGTTTGTTTCTGGCGGGTGGCGACGTCCTGAGCGATGCAATCGGCCTGGTGACTCGCCGCGAAATGGACGCTGAAAATGACGGAGGGATGTTGTGGTGATGTGGCAGCGGTGCGATGGGGTGGCTACTTGATGGCGCGGCGCAGGCGCCTTGCCGTCATGGCCAGGCCGAAGGCCCGCCCGGCTAGTCGCCTGAGTCCCTTCGGTCGGCGGAGGCTTTGCCAGATCATGACACCAGCAAGGCCATAGAACGGGGCCTTCCAGCGCTGCGCTGCATGGTAGAGCGCATCGATGCGCCGAGTGGCCTGCCGCCAGCGCTCGGCACTTACTAGCACATCGATACGCTGCTGCTCGATGCGGGCTTCAAGGAGCGCCTTGCGAGCGGCCAGGCTCTGCTTGCCGGCGCGCTGCCGGTCAACGGCACTAGTGGTCGGCGTGGGCATGCTGTCGCTCCGCGTCCAGTAGCTCGCGGTCGGTGGCGAGATGCTTGAGCGTGCTCTTCAGAAGCGTCGGGCGTCGGGCGAGGCGGCGTACCCAGAGCGCCATTCCCAGGCCACTGCCCAGCAGGGCCAGCGCGCAGGCGGCGATGGCCTCCAGGCGGTAGCTGTCCCAGAACACCACCACCACCAGCAGGGTCAGCACCGCAAGCCCCAGGAGTAGCAGCAGGAAGCTGACGCCTGCCAGCAGCAGCAGGGTCACCAGGCGGGCCTTCTCCTCTTCGAGTTCTACCACGGCGAGTCGCAGTCGCGTCTCGCCGGTGGCGACAAGGCTGCCGATCAACCGCCGGGTGGCCTCGAACACGCGCTCTGCCGGTCCCTGGCCCTGAGCCATCAGCGCCGCCCGATCAGCATGCCGACCACGACGCCGACCGCGGCACCGATACCGATGCTGGTCCAGGGGTTGTCGTGCACGTACTTGTCGCAGGCATCGGCCTGCTCGCGAACATTGTCACGGGCATCGCTGTAGAGCCGTTCGCCTCGCGCCTCGAGGTGGGCGCGGGTGTCCTTCAGGCGTTTCTCGGCACGCTCACGCATCTCCTTGATATTGCTTCGAGAATCATCCGCCGTGGCGTGCACGAGTTCCTCGAGCGTGCTGGTTAGATGCTCCAGGTCGCTCTTGAGCTGGTCGGTACTGGTATCGATGTTGGGCGTGCGATTGGCCATCTGAGTCTTCCTCTGACGTGGGGGAAACGTGATCAGCATAGCAGCCGGGGCCTGCGGGCAGCACCTCTCTGCGTTGTGCGCCCAGACTAGCGGGTATTGGTGAAGAACGAGTTGAGACTGAAGCCAAGGCTCAGGCGATTGTTGCTGGTGTCATAGCCGACCAGGCTCTCGCCGTACCCGTGGTAGTACTGGATATGCCAGCGCATGCTGCTGGAGAGCGGCAGCGAATAGTCGAACTGATAGCCCATGTGGCCGGCGCCAGGATTGCCCCGCACCAGCAGGCTGACTTCGTGGTTTTCCTTCAGCCGTCGGGCCAGGGTGATATCTCCGTAGCCCATGTAGCGCTCGATGTCCGGGTTGTCGTCCTCTTCCTCGGATTCGGGGATGCGCCAGTGGGGGGCCAGGCTGATCACCCAGTCACCGCGCTGGAAGACGCTTTCCGCGTAGAGACGGTTCCAGCTGCGCGACAGCGGCTCGGAACGGCCATTGGACTGGTGGTTGAACACAAGGCGATTCTGGATGTTGGTCCAGCCCATCATCGACAGGTCATTGTCGAAACTCAGGAAGAACTCCGGTTCGAAGTTGGTCTCCCGGAAGGGGGAGGAGGCCTCGGAATTATAGGCTTGCCACCAGCTGCGCTGGGTATAGGCAAAGTAGAGATCGCCGTTGTTGACGAAGAGATTGTCGGCCAGCTTGAACTTGGCACTGAACTGGAACTTGACCTCGGCATTGCCGACCTCCGACTCGCTGATGGGGCGGAAGTTGTCCTCGTCGGGGGTGCTGTTGTAGCTCCATGGGAAGAGGTAGTTGCGGCGATAGGCGGTGATCGCGAAGGGGTTGTTCTCGGATTCGGCTTCCAGCTCACGGCGCTGCTCCGCTTCCTCCAGGGCGCGCTGGGCCGCCAGCTCGTCGGCCATGGCCTCCTGCGTCAGTGGCTGGTGGGTGGCTTGCTCCTCGGTCTCACCGTCCTGCGCGATGGCGGCGCCCGTCAGCATCTGGCCACACAGGGCCAGGGTAATGGCCGCGAGTGACGTGAGCTTGGGCTTGGGCATGGCCATGTGCTGATTCCTGTCGGTCGTCTGAGCCCTGTTTCTACCATGCCGTCGGGGCAAGTCAATCGTTCTCGACCGCTTGCACCGAGTTGTCCATATCTGCGGAGCGGCCGACACTGTTAAGGGCTGTTCGGTCGGCATCGCCAGTCTTGGGTGCGGTCATCGGGCGTGCGGTAAGGGCAAGAGGAGGTAATGCCGTGGGGCCAGTGAGCAGGGTGTGTCTTGAGCATGGCGGCGGGGCGCGCTGGGTCGTCGGCCTGGGTAGCTGGCTTGAGCTCGTATGGTCGATCCTGCTTGTGGTGTCCCTGGTCATGGGCGTGGTCGGCCCGGGGCGAGGGCAGGCTCAGGATGCCCCGTCGGTGCCGTCCGAGCTGCCGGAGATCGCCACCGTGGAGGCGCGCATTCGGGCCTTGGAACCGGAGAAAGGCGCCACGCTGGATGAGGCCGCGAAGCGTGATCTTGAGGCACTCAAGGCGACCCGGCAGGCGCTCGTGAAGCTCACGGACCTGCAGGCCGAGATGGCAGCGCTGGAGCAGCGCATCGCCAATGCCCCGGCGGAGATCGAGGACCTGCAGCAGGCGCTCAAGGGTGAGGCATCCGCCGCGCCCGATATGACCTTCGATGCCCTCGAGGGACTGTCGGCGAGAGAGCTGGACGCCCGCCTGCAGGACGCACTGAGCAGGTTGCAGGCACAGCAGGATCGCCTGAGCGCGGTCAACACCCAGCTCATCAATACCCAGACGCTACCGGAGCGCGCCCAGCAGAGTATCGCCAAGGCCATGCAGACGCTGGAGAGTAGCCGCCAGGCCCTGGAGGGGCTGGCGGAGGAGGCCGCGGATGCTCCCCGACGTCTCGAGCGCCTCGTCGAGACACGCTTGGCGGATCTCACCGTGCGCTACCATCAGCGTGCACTGAATGCCAACGCCCGGCTGCGAGAGCTCGCCCAGCTGCGTCAGGAGCAACTCAATCGGCAGATCGCCCGCCAGGAGACCCGCCTGGCCATGTTGCAGGCCGTGCTCGACCGCCAGCGTCGTGCACAGTCCGAGCAGGTGATCGAGGCAGCGTCGGCCGGTGGCCCGCTGGTGGAAAGCGAGCACCCGGCGGTGCAGCAGGCGCGCCAGGTCAATCGTGAGCTGAGCCTCGAGCTCCTGAAGGCCACCGAGCGCGCCAATACCCTGGCGCGAGAGGGCCTCGATGTTCGCCGCCAGCTCGATCGCGTGCGCCAGCTGCAGCGGACGCTCAATGAACAGATCGAGGCGATTCGTGGCAGCCTCCTGCTGTCGCGCATCCTGCGTGAACAGCGACGCCTGCTGCCGCAAGTGGAGCAGCGCCGCAACCTGCAGGACGACATCGCGGATCTGCGTCTCAAGCAGTTCGAGCTGGGACGCCAGCGCGAGGCGCTGCGGGATGGTACTGCCTTGGCACAGCGGCTTGAAGCGGCCAAGGCCGAGCCGACACCCGATCTGGTGGCAGCCCTGGAGCGGCTGTTTGCATCGCGTCGCGAGCTGGTCGATCAGGTGGAGCAGGCCTATGGTGAGCAGCTGAGCGCTGCCATTGATCTGCAGCTCAATCAACAGCAGCTACTGGGCTTAAGCCGGCGGTTGCGCGGGACCCTCGACGAGCAGCTGTTCTGGGTGGCCAACAGTCGCCCTCTAGATCTGGGGTGGCTGCGTCAGGTGCCGACGCGACTGATCGAGACCTGGCGTGCAGGCGAGCAGCGCGCCATCTTGCCGATGCAATGGCCGGGACCGGCTGCCCTGGTGGGCCTGTTGCCGATGCTGCTGGCCATAGGCCTCTTCCTGCTGCGCCCCCCGATCAAGCGACACCTGGTGCTGCTCAATGACCGGATCGGGCACCTCAAGTATGACACCCAGGCGCTTACCCCGCTGGCGATCGCGCTCAATGCGCTGCTGGCCTGTCCCGGCCCACTGCTGATGGCATCGCTTGGCCTGGCCCTGGTGGTCGGGGGGGAAGGGGTGATGACGCGCCTGGGCATGGCGCTGGCTCAGTTGGCACTGGCCTGGGGCAGCATCGCCTGGGCGAGACGCCTGTTGGTGCGCGATGGGGTGGCGATGCGCCATTTCCTGTGGCCCCCAGCCTATGCGTCACGGCTGTCCTGGCTGCTGCTCGGGCTCGGTTTGTCGCTGGTGCCGGTGCTGATGATCGCAAGCCTGGCCCGTGGGGGGGAGAGCACGCTGGCCGAGCATCCGCTGGCCCTGCTGCTGATGCTGGCCGGCCTCGTCGGCATGGCCGTGATCCAGAGCAAGCTGATCGCCGCCCACACGCCGTATTTCGGCATCCTGCTGCTGCGCCTGCTGGTCGGCCTGGCCCTGGCCGCGGTACCGCTGCTGCTGATCGGGTTGATCGTGTTGGGCTACGAATATACGGCCTTGAGCCTGGTCTCGCGTTACGTGATTACCCTTTACTTGCTGGGAATATGGATTGTGGTGGAGGCCTCGGTGGTGCGTGGGCTGGCCGTGGCGGCGCGGCGCCTGGCCTACCGTCGTGCGCTGGCTCGCCGCCGCGCCCAGAGGCGCGACGAGCTCGAGAGTGGCATGGACGTGGTCGAGGAACCCCCGCTGGACATGAATCAGGTCAACCAGCAGTCGCTGCGCCTGTCCAGGCTGATCCTGGCGCTCGGTCTGGTGCTGTTGCTGTATGCGGTGTGGGCCGACCTGCTGTCCGTGCTGGGCTATCTGGACAGCGTCGCGGTATGGGCGGGGGAGGGCAGCGGCGTGGGGGCAGAAGGGGGGAGAGACATCGCCACCGGTGTGAGCGTGGCGGATGTCTTCATCGCCCTGGCGACGGTCGCCCTGACGATGATGCTGGCGCGCAACCTGCCAGGCCTTCTCGAGGTGATGGTGCTGTCCCGCCTGGCGCTCAAGCAGGGCAGTGCCTATGCCATCACCTCGTTGCTGTCCTATGCGATCGCCGGGAGCGGCCTGGTCATGGCGCTCGGGACCCTCGGCGTGACCTGGGACAAGCTGCAATGGCTGGTGGCGGCGCTGGGTGTGGGCCTGGGGTTCGGGTTGCAGGAGATATTTGCCAACTTCATCTCGGGGCTGATCATCCTCTTCGAGCGGCCGGTGCGCATCGGCGACACCATTACCCTTGGTAATCTGCATGGCACGGTGAATCGCATCCGGATCCGCGCCACCACGGTCACGGATTTTGATCGCAAGGAGATCATCATCCCCAACAAGACCTTTGTCACCGACCAGCTGATCAACTGGTCACTATCGGACACCATCACCCGGGTGGTGCTGACCTATGGCGTGGCCTATGGCTCCGATCTGGCGCTGGTGCATCGCCTGCTGCGCGAGGCCGCCAAGGCCAATGCGCGAGTGCTCACGGACCCGGAGCCGCAGGTTTTCTTCCTGAAATATGGGGCCAGCAGCCTGGAGTTCGAGCTGCGCATCTTCGTCAATTCGCTGCTCGATCGGCTGCATGCCGCGGATGAAATCAACGTCGACATCGCGTCGCGCTTCGAGGCGCACGGGGTGGAGATCGCGTTCAATCAGCTCGACGTGCGGCTGCACGATGCCACGGGCGGGCCCCTCGACTGGGCGGCGCGGCCGCCCGCTCGCCAGGCTCGAGGCGGTAAGAAAGATGCTGGCAAGGGGGACGGCAAGAGGGACGGCGAGGGGGGCGACGAGAGTGATGGAGAGAGTGATGGGCTAGGTGGCAGAGCGCGAAGCGAGGATGACTAGGCTTTAGCCCATCGAGCGGTCTCAGTCGCGGCGGGCGTGGAGCAAAAACTCTCGGTTGCCGTCGCCGCCGCGAATCGGGCTCTCCTGCCAGCCAAGTACCGTGAAGCCCTGCTCGGCGCAGCAGGAGCGGATGCGTGCCTCGACGCTTTCGTGCAGGGCGACATCGGTGACGATGCCACGCTCATTGACCCTGCCGGGGCCGACCTCGAACTGGGGCTTGACCAGCGACAGCAACTCGGCCCCCGCCGGCAGTAGCTGGCTCAGCTGGGGCAGGATCAGGGTCTGGGAGATGAAGGACACATCCATCACCGCCATCGCAAGCCCGCGAGGCGCATGGATGGTCAGCGCCTCACGCAGTGCGGGCGACTCCGCCATCGCCCGGGCGTTGAGGCCTTCTAGGCAGCTCACCCGCGGGTCATCGCGCAACGCTTGAGCGAGCTGGTCATGCCCGACCTCGACGCCGATCACATGCGCCGCGCCGAAGCGCAGGGCGCAGTCGGTGAAGCCGCCGGTCGACTGGCCCACATCCAGTACCACCCGGCCGTCCAGGCGCACGCCGCGGGCCTCGAGCAGGGCCTCGAGCTTGAGTCCCGCGCGGGAGGCGTAGCGCTCCTCGGGGTCTTCAGCGACCGTCAGGGCGCTGTCGTCGGGCAGCTTCTCCGACGGCTTGGTCAGGGGGTGCGGCTGACCGGCCAGGCTCACGCGGCCATGGCGGATCAGGCGCTGGGCACGTGAGCGGGAGCGTGCCAGGCCCTGGGCGACGAGCAGCTGGTCGAGTCGGATCATGGAGCCTCTGGCCAAAGGGTGGGAGCGCGTGGGACACATATTATACGCAAGGCGGCCCCCGGGAGAGAATCCCGGGGGCCGCCTGGGTGAGCGAGCGGCGAGAAGAGCGCCGGCCTAGCCTTCGGAGGGCTGGACGCTGCTCGCCTGAAGCTCGCCCTCGGGGATGCGATCCTTGCCCCAGCTGCGATAGATATAGCCGGTCACCCGGTCGAGCTCCTCCTGGGGGATGTTGGCCAGTTCACCCCGCTCCAGCGGATCATAGTGGTAGATGTAGAGGCGGGAGACGAACTGCTCGAAGGGCAGCGAGGATTCGCCGAAGCGCTCGGCGTGATCCGCCGTGCTGACCTTGATGCCGTCGCCCCAGTCCTGGCCGCTGTCGTTGTTGGGATTGAAGAAGTAGACCCGCATGATGTCGTGGGGGTCGAGATTGACGCGCAGGATGGTGATGGCATGCCAGCCGATGAACCGGGCCGCGGTGTCGGTCACGGCGATGCCGGCCGGCTGCGGATGAATCAGCGGCTGATTGCCGTTGTAGTAGGGGTGGTAGCTGGCATAGAAATGGCGCAGGAAGTCGTCCAGTTCGTGCAGTGCCCCGGTTGCCACATCGACATTGATGCGAAAGCCGCGGCCCGACCACCAGCCGTGGAACTCGGGGTTGACCCAGCGGTGTGGATCGCCCTCGCGGCCGACGCAGCGACGACCCATTTCCGCGTAGATGCGGTCCAGGTGCGGCACCACGATCAGGGAAACCGGGTCGAGATCCGTGGGCAGTGTCTCCGCAACGCCGGAGAGGCTTGCCATGGAGGAGAGCGGCATGCCTTCGAAGTGCATGATGATGTCATCATCGCGCGCGGCCCAGGCGACCATCTGCAGCAGGTAGTCCGGGTCGTTGTAGGCCCACATCGACAGGGCGCGTGCCGACTGGCAGGTCGGGTTGTTGCCCTGACCGACGCCCAGCGGCAGGCCGAGCATGCACAGTACGCCTTCCAGAAGGCGTGCCTTGGGCGAGACGGTCTCCCCGAACGCCAGGTTCAGGCGAGCCTCGGACCAGTCCGACAGCGGCAGCCCCAGTTGCCGCCACATGGCGGGGGCCACGGGGGGCTGATAGAAGATACCGCGCTCGAGCGTCAGGGCCAGTCCGTAGACCGCCTGGGACGTTTCCGGATAGACACCGCCGCGGATCAGCGCATGCACCAGTTCGCTGTAACACAGCAGGCAGTCTCGACCGGTGGAGGAGAGCCCCATGGCCTCGGCGAGCAGGTGGTCGCTGTAATCCAGCAGGTGGCGCAGCAGCACGGGGTGGTAGGCGGAGACCAGGCCCGTATCGTGCATGGAGCGCGCAAAACCGCTGGCCTCTCCCTGGAGAGCGGTGGCGTCCATGCTGGTGAGTCGCTCACGATAGACCTCGATTCCCGGATCTTCACGGCAGGCCCGGGTGGGGCCGAACAGCGAGCTGACCAGGCGATCGGCGCCCTGGCCGCTGCCGCCCAGATCGATGTCGGGATTGGCCTGGCAGAGGGCGATCTGAGTGATCATCTGCTTGACGGGATCCACCTGGATGGGACGCTGCTCCAGGATCCGCCAGATTTCCTCGATCAGGCGATCGATGATGTGTTCATAGCCGATACGATCGGCCAGGTGGCGAAACAGGTGGCGCGGAATCTCGGCCAGCCGGCCCTGAGTCTCGCGCTCGGCCTCGCTGGGGGCGCCAAACAACAGCCTGAGGTTCAGTGCCATGGTCTGAGTCAGGTAGTGATGCGCCTGTTCCAGCGAAATCAGCGGGTGAATGTAGTCACCCTTGGCCACGGCCAGCAGCCGCAGCTCGCTGAGCGCCTCGATCACCACCATGTTGGCGTCGGCGCTCGTCAGGGCGTGCGTGGTGAGCGAGGGCACTAGGTGCTGAGGCGTTTCCCAGTCGGACCCGAGGAAGACGCCCGCCTCCTCGAGGGTGCGGCCGCGCTGCTCGATGGCCTCGCAGCCGCCCTCCTGCAGCATGACTCGCCGGGCGGTATCGAGGACGCGGGGGAGTTTGCTCGGCTTGGCGAAGTCGCGTGCGTTGCCGAGCAGGGTGATGGCGTCATCGAATTTCTTGAGCAGGCCAGCGAGCTTGTCGCTGGCTGCCGGCATACCACTGCTTGTTGTCGTGTCACGTGGCGTCGTCACACAGACTCCTTGTCGTCAGGCTTTCATTGTCTCTATGACGCCCTACATCAGACATAGAAATCAAGGTCTTCCATGTGCTTGAGCAGCTCCTTCATGCGTGCTGCCTCGTCGCCCTTGAAGTAGATCAGGCCCCAGTGCGTGCCGAAGGCGGTGCGCTTGGTGACGGTTTCTTCCTGGGGCGGAGTCAGCTCGTGAGACTCGAAGTAGGGGTGGTCCTCGACCTCCTCGGGAATTTCCAGCTTGCTGACCACCCGGCGGCGCGGGTAGACACCGAAGCAGCCGGCAAAGCCGTCGGCATCGACCACTTCCTTCGGGAAGAAGGCCTTGACCTCTTCTTCGGTGGTATTGGGATCGAAGACGAGCATGGAAGCCTGGTAGGCATTGAAGCCGTAGACGCGTTCGAGCAGCTCGAAGACCTTGAAGCCCGGCGGACGGTAGGCGACTTCGCCGAAGTACATCTCGCCATCGTTGGTGACGAAGTACTCGGGATGGATCAGGCCGAACTCGATATCGAAGGCCTTGATCAGCTTCTCGATCTGGGCGGTGATCTGGGGGCGGTACTTCTCGAGCTCCGGCGAGGCCGGTACGAACACCGAGTAGCCCAGCGTCACGTACTCAGAAATGTTGAGGAAGACGATCTTGCCGTTGTGAATCCAGGCCTCGACGGCGAATTCCCAACCGTCCAGGTGCGACTCCATCAGCACCGGGAATTCCTCGTCGGGAATCGTATCGACCTCGTCCGGGGTGCGGATCACCCGGTGGCCGAGGCAGCCCGCCTTGTCGAAGGCCTTGAGGTGGATCGGGTCGTTGGGATCGCCGTCGAGCTTGAGCAGCGTCTGGTTGACGCGTTTCAGGAAGCGGATCACGTCTTCCTTGTCGTGGGCCTCCTCGAAGATGCCCACGCGGATGCCGCCCAGCTGGGCGCGACGCTTCATCAGCGCCTTGTCGCGCAGTAGCAGCGACTGGCCGTAGAGGCGGGGATTGTCCAGCAGCACGGAGTTGATCGCACCGGCCCATTCCACCGTTTCCTCGAACAGCGGGATGGCGACGTCGACGCCCATGCCTTTCAGGGTCTCGGCGATCTCCATGGAGCGATCGTTGAGGCGCTCGAAGTTCCACGAGACATAGGGGATGTCGTGTTTCTGGCAGTAGTCCTCGGCCCAGTCAGGCGCCACCACCACATAGCGGCGGTCGAAACTCTCGGCGGCCTCGACGGCACTCAGGCTCCAGCCCAGCAGCGCGATGTAGCCTTTGTTGGAATCCTTTTGCATCAGTTCTGTTCCTGTCAGTGTTAGGTATGTTAATTCATGCCCACGCTACACGCATAAGCCTAGACTAGATAGATCGCGTCCGACCCGACGCAGCGGCAGGCCTTGTGTCCTTGCGGATCCCGTAACCCGCTGTTATAGTGCGCCCCGCTCGACAACGTCGGTCTTGAAGCCGGCAAATGCATTCGATAACTCGCATCGTTTCGCATCCGCTCGAGTCGTTATGGTGGCCCCGTCGGTCCTCCCGCAACGCTAAGTCGCAAACCCCGCCAGGCCCGGAAGGGAGCAACGGTAGTGATGGATGCGTGTGCCGGGATGTGGCTGTCGGGGCCGCCTCCATTTCGGGGCGGCCATTCCTGCCTCTCCCCTCGCGCCCGACTCCCTCGCCTTTCGGCCATGCGCTCCAGCCGCTAGAATACCGGTCCGGTCCAGGCAATCTGCCTGCCCCCGCATCGCGCTTTGAACGGCGCCGTCTTCTCTCGATCGATGAAAGGATCCTGCGCTGCATGAGCTATCAGGTATTGGCCCGCAAATGGCGCCCCCGCACCTTCCACGAGCTGGTCGGTCAGGAGCATGTGCAGCGCGCGCTGGTCAACGCCCTGGATCAGGGGCGCTTGCACCATGCCTATCTGTTCACCGGGACCCGTGGGGTCGGCAAGACCACCCTGGCGCGTATCCTCGCCAAGTGCCTGAACTGCACCGCCAAGGGCTTCGATGACAGCGCCGTTACCTCGACCCCCTGCGGGCAGTGCGAGAACTGCCGGGCCATCGATGAGGGGCGCTTCGTCGACCTGATCGAGGTCGATGCCGCCTCGCGCACCAAGGTCGAAGACACCCGCGAGCTGCTCGACAATGTGCAGTACGCGCCCACCCAGGGCCGCTACAAGGTGTACCTCATCGATGAGGTGCACATGCTGTCGACCCACAGCTTCAATGCGCTGCTCAAGACTCTCGAGGAGCCGCCGCCCCACGTGAAATTCCTGCTCGCCACCACCGACCCGCAGAAACTGCCGGTGACGGTGCTGTCGCGCTGCCTGCAGTTCACGCTCAAGAACATGCCGCCGGAGCGCATCGTCGAGCATCTGAGCCAGGTGCTTGAGGCCGAGCAGGTGGGCTTCGACGAGAGCGCCCTGTGGCTGCTCGGCAAGGCCGCCGACGGCTCGATGCGCGATGCCATGAGCCTGACCGATCAGGCGATCGCCTTCGGCCAGGGGCAGGTGCGCCAGGGCGATGTCGCCGCCATGCTGGGCACCCTCGACCAGCGCCATGTGCTGACGTTGCTGGAGGCGCTGGCCGAAGTGGATGCCGCGCGCGTGCTCGGTGAGGTGGCGGCTCTGGCGGAGCAGGGTCCCGACTTCGCCGGCGTGCTCGACGACCTGCTGGGTGTGCTGCACCGCCTGGCGGTGGCGCAGATGGTGCCCGGCGCCCTGGACAACGGTCACGGCGACCGGGAGGACCTGCTGGCGCTGGCCGGACGCTTCACCGCCGAGGATGTGCAGCTCTACTATCAGATCGGCCTGCAGGGTCGCGGCGACATGGCGCAGGCGCCGGAGCCGCGCACCGCGCTCGAGATGACCCTGCTGCGCATGCTGGCCTTCCGCCCCCAGGGTGTGCCCAAGCCGGCCCAGACGCCCCTGCCGATGACCGGCGATGCCGTGCCCGAGCAGGCCCCGGCGGCAACACCCGGCGGACCGGCGGCCGGCGCAACGGCAGCCACTCCCGCTTCGGGAGGCGAGGCGATGCCCGCTGCCGCCCCCGACAGCACCGCCTCGGCCGAGGCGGCCAATAAGGTGCCGGCCGAGCCAATGCGTTCTGCACCGCCCCAGCCGACGCCGGCCGCCGTGCCGGAGGCCCCCGCCCCGGCAGCGGCGTCGCCGGCCAATGTCGAGCCGCCCCCCTGGGAGGCGCTGGCGGAGGAGGGCGCGCCCGCGCCGATCGAACCGGCTCAGGTTCAGACTCAGGCCCAGGCGCCGTCACCCTCGTCTCAGGCCGCCGATACTGCGCCCTCATCGATACCCGACACGACTTCTCCGGCGTCGGCACCCGCTGGTTCGGCCGAGGAGGCCTCGGCCATCGCGCCTTCTGAGATGGACGAGGCATTAGCGACCCCGGACGAGGCCGCGCCCGGGTCGGCCGGCCCCTTCAGCCAGGCGGCCTGGCTGCAACGCTTCGAGCAGCTGGGCCTCGGTGGCCTGACGCGCAACCTGGCGGCCCATTGCGTGGTCGAAAACGACGATGGGCAGACCCTGGTGCTGCGCCTGTCGCCCTCCCAGGCGGCGATGAACGCAGAGATTCACGTCAAGCGTATTCAGCAGGCGCTGACCGATGCCGGTGTTGACCGACGGGTCAACATCCAGGTCGGCGAGATCCCCGCGAACATGGAAACCCCCCGCGGCCAGGCCGAGCGCATCGCCGCCGAGCGTCATGCGCTGGCGGTTGAAGCGCTCAAGGCCGACCCGCATATACAGCAACTCCAGTCGGCCTTCGGGGCTCGTCTGGTAGAAGCCAGCGTCGAACCCCGTCAGGATGCCGATTCGGCCTGACCGCGCTGGTCCACGACTCTCAACGACTCAAGAGGAACCTCACCATGATGAAAGGTGGCATGGGTAACCTGATGAAGCAGGCTCAGGAAATGCAGGAGAAGATGCAGCGCGTCCAGGAGGAGGCCGCCAAGGCCGAGGTCCAGGGCGAGGCCGGCGCCGGCATGATCAAGGTCACCATGAATGGCCGTCATGACGTCAGCAAGGTCGACATCGACCCGAGCATCATGGAAGAGGACAAGGAGCTCCTCGAGGACCTGCTGGCCGCCGCCGTCAACGATGCGGTGCGCAAGGTCGAGGCCGCCTCCAAGTCCAAGATGGAAGAAGCCACCGCCGGCCTGAACCTGCCGCCCGGCTTCAAGATGCCGTTCTGATGAGCTTCTCCCCCCTCGTCGATCGATTGCTGGAATCGCTGCGCGTGCTCCCCGGCGTGGGACCCAAGACCGCTCAGCGCATGGCCCTGCACCTGCTCGAGCGCGAACGGGAGGGGGGCGAGCGCCTGGCCGCCGTGCTGGCCGAGGCCCTGGCCGAGGTCGGCTATTGCCGGCGCTGCCGCACCCTGACCGAGGAAGAGGTGTGTGGCCTGTGTCGCAGTACCCGCCGCGAGGAGCGGCTGCTGTGCGTGGTGGAATCGCCTGCGGATCTGCTGGCGATCGAGGAGGCCGGTGGCTATCGTGGCCAGTATTTCGTGCTGCACGGCCACCTCTCGCCCCTCGACGGCATCGGCCCGGAGGATATCGGCCTCGATCAGCTCGAGACGCGCCTCGCCGAGGACGGCGTCGATGAGGTGATCCTGGCCACCAACCCCACCGTGGAAGGCGAAGCCACGGCGCATTACATCGCCACTCAGCTCACCGGCCGCGAGATCCGCCTGTCGCGCCTGGCCTATGGCGTGCCCATGGGCGGCGAGCTGGAATACGTCGACGGCGGCACCCTGAGCCGCGCCTTCAATGGCCGCCTGCCCTTTAGCGGCGAGTGAGTCGACGCCTGCAGTACTACTTGGAAACGCTATGTCCCTGGCACCCGAATCTCTGGCACCCGAAAATCGCGATCTCGATATTCGCTGGATCGATACCCCCAAGGCCCTGAATGAGGCCTGCGAGGCCCTCGCCGGCGCCGATACGCTGGCGCTGGATACCGAGTTCTTTCGCGAGTCGACCTTCTACCCTGTGCCGGCCCTGGTGCAGCTGTGCGCCGGCGAGACGGCCTACCTGGTCGATCCCCAGGCCGTAGCCGCCACCCCGGCTCTTAAGGCCTTGCTGTCCGATGGTCCGCTCAAGCTGTTGCATGCCAGCAGCGAGGATCTCGAGGTGCTGGGCGGCTGGGCCGGCGTGAGTATCTGGCCGCTGGTCGACACCCAGGTCGCGCAGTCGCTGCTCAGCGAAGATCCGGCGATGGGCTATCAGCGGCTGGTGGAGCGCTGGACCGGCCATGTGCTGCCCAAGGACGAGACCCGCTCCGACTGGCTGGAACGCCCACTGTCCGACTCTCAGTGCCGCTATGCCGCCCTCGACGTGATCTATCTGCTCGAGGTCTGGCAGGCCCAGCGGGCGGCTCTCGAGATACGGGGGCGCCTTGACTGGCTCGAGGCCGACTGTGCCGCGATCGTCGCGCAGGCCGGTCGCAGCAGCGAGGCCGATAGCCAGTGGTACCTGCGCCAACGCCAGCTGTGGCGTCTCGAACGGCCCCAGATCGAGGCCTACCGGCGGCTGACCACCTGGCGGGAAGGCGAGGCGCGGGCACGCAACCTGCCCCGTGGCTGGCTGGTCAGCGACAAGTTGCTCTACGCGATTGCCGAGCGCATGCCCAAGGATCGTCACGGCCTGGCCCAGGTCGAGGGCCTGAAGCCCGGGGTGATCAAGCGCGAGGGGGATACGTTGCTGGCGCTGGTGCGCGAGGCGCGTCACTGCGACGAGGCCGAGCTTGCCGAGGCCCTGCCGTCGCCGCTCACCGGCCCCTTCAAGAAACGCTTCAAGGCCCTCAAGCGGGTCGTGACCGGCCAGGCCGAGCAGCTGGGGATCGCCCCGGAGGTGCTGATGCGCCGTCGCGACATCGAGTCGCTGGTGGCCGCTCACCTGCTCGATCGCCCCTTGATCCTGCCAAACGGCTGGCGAGGTCAGTGTCTGGCCGATGACCTGGCCACTGCTCTCACCCAGGTGGACGCTTCATGAGTGACACGACCAATCGCAAGCTGCTGTGTGAAATCTTCAAGAGTTCATGTCAGGACGAGATGTACCTGTACGTCGACAAGCGCAACGGTATGAAGGACGTGCCGGAGGCATTGCTTGAACGTTTCGGCACGCCCCAGCCGGTGCTGACCCTGATCCTCACGCCCGAGAAACGCCTGTCTCGGGCCAAGGCTGCCGACGTGATGGCCTCGATCAATGAGAAGGGCTTCTACCTGCAGATGCCGCCGGCCAAGGAGGCCTATCTGCTGGATCTCTACCGCACCCCGACCAAGCCGAGCTACTGACGCGTCAGCATCTCGTCGTCACCTGCGCCCCGATGCGCATCAAGGAGTCCCCATGCGAGAGCGTTTCTGGGAGCGCTACCCCCTCGAGGAGTTGAGCGATGAGGAATGGGAAGCGCTCTGTGACGGCTGTGGTCAGTGCTGCCTGCTCAAGGTCGAGGACGAGGACAGCGGTGATGTCGCCGTCCTCAACGTGGCCTGTGAGCTGCTCGATATCTCATCCTGCCGCTGCAGCGACTATGAACACCGCTTCGCCCGCGTGCCCGACTGTACCCAGCTGACCGCGGCCCGGGTCGACGATTTCCGCTGGCTGCCCCACTCCTGTGCCTACCGGCGTGTTCATGAAGGGCGCAAGCTGGCCGGTTGGCATCCGCTGATTTCCGGCGATCCCGCCCGGGTCCATCGCAAGGGCATCAGCGTGGCCAGCTTCGCCGTATCGCAAACCGAGGTGCCCGAAGAGGCCCTCGAGGAGCACATCATCGCCATCCTGCCCATTGATGGTTAGTGGTTTCCTCCCCCGAGCATGACCTTGCTAGCGCTTCCCTGAACGTATTCATTGCAGATCCTGCTACCGAAGAACCATGTCCTTTTCCGATGGTGAAGGAGGGGGCAGGTAACCATGCTATGTGGGTATGTAACAGAATGTTTATGCAGGCCGAGGGGCGAGGCGGCAGGCAAGGGGCAGTAGCAAGGGGGCAGGCAATGCACAAGTTCAAGTTGACGGCCCTGGCGATGGCAATTGGTTGCCTGTCATCGTCAGGCGCCTTAGCGCAATCGTCACCGGGTGAGAGCTTCGCGACTCCGCTGCCGGCAGACGAGATGTCACAGATCGGTAACGATACTCTGACCGACGCAGAGCTGGAGGCGCTGATCGAGGATATCGAGTCCGGAGCCGGGGCCCCGGCAGCAGGGGGGGGAGGCTGTGGCGGTGGTGGTATCGAGGATGGCTGTGACGGCTTCATCTTACAGGTGGCGGCGGTGACACCGCCGGTCGAGACGCCACCCGTGGACCCCGGTGACGGTGATGGCGATGGCGATGGCGACGGCGACGGTGATGGCGACGGTGACGGTGGTTCCGGCGGCGGCGACGGTGGTATCGGCGGCGGTAGCGGTGGTGCCGGCGGCGGTAGCGGTGGTTCCGGCGGCGGCAGCGGTGGTTCCGGCGGCGGCAGCGGTGGTTCCGGTGGCGGCAGCGGTGGTGCCGGCGGCGGTAGCGGTGGTGCCGGCGGCGGTAGCGGTGGTGCCGGCGGCGGTAGCGGTGGTTCCGGCGGCGGCAGCGGTGGTTCCGGCGGCGGCAGCGGTGGTTCCGGTGGCGGCAGCGGTGGTTCCGGTGGCGGCAGCGGTGGTTCCGGCGGCGGCAGCGGTGACTCCGGTGGCGGTAGCGGTTCCGGCGGTAGCGGTGCCGGTGGGAATGGCGGCAGCGGGGGGAGCGGTGGCGGCGCTGGCGGTACCGGGTCCGGAGCCGGCGGTTGATAATCGCAACCACGCCTGTCGAGCTTATCGCTCGTCGGCTAGTAGCAAGAAGCTAGTAGCAAAAAAAGAAGGCCTCGCCCGGGGGTTGCCGGACGAGGCCTTGTCGTGTCCTGGGGCGGGCGTCAGGGGGTCTCGGCGAGCCCCAGGGCCCAGAGGATATAGGCGTCCTGGCGGGCATTGTCGTGCCAGGCCTTGAAGCGTCCCGAGGCCCCGCCGTGGCCGGCCCCCATGTCGGTACGCAAGAGGACCGGGCCACGGGCGCTATCCAGCTCCCGCAGGCGCGCGTAGAGCTTGGCAGGCTCCCAGTAGGGCACCCGGGCGTCGTGCCAGCTGCCCTGCAGGAATACGCTGGGATAGGGCTGGGCCTGAAGGTTATCCAGCGGCGAGTATCCTGCGATGCGCCGGCGTACGGCCGGGTCGGCCGGGTTGCCCCATTCCGTGTACTCGGCGATGGTCAGCGGCAGGTCGGGATTCTCCATGGTACGCAGCACATCCACGAAGGGCACGTCGAGCACGGCGGCGCAGAAGGCCTCGGGGGCGAGGTTGAGGCTGGCGCCTACCAGCAGCCCGCCGGCACTGGCCCCATAGGCCACGACCCGCTTGTCGTCACTGAAGCCCGCCTCGACCAGACGGTCACGGGCGGCCAGGAAGTCCCGAAAGCTGTTTTCCTTTTGCTCGAGCTTGCCGGCCAGGTACCAGGGCTCGCCTCGATCGCCGCCGCCCCGCACGTGGGCCACGGCGAAGGCGACGCCGCGCTCCAGCAGTTCGAGCCTCGCCACCGAGAACCAGGGATCGAGCACTTCCCCGTAGGCGCCATAACCATAGAGCAGGGTCGGCATCGGCGCCTGGCCGAGACGGTCGGCGCGGGCGACGATGGAAACCGGAATCCGCTCGCCATCATGGGCCTCGGCCCACACCCGCCGGCAGGTCAGCTGCGACGGACGCAGGCCGCCATGCACCGGCTGTTCCTTGAGCAGCGCGCGCTCCCCCGTGTCCAGGTCGTGGCGAAGCCAACGAATCGGCAGGGTGAAGGATTCCTCGCGCAGCAGCAGCCGGCGTTCGTCGAAGTGCGGGGTATCTCCGAGCGCCAGGCTGCAGGGCGCTTCGGGGAGGGCCAGGCGTTCGTCGCGCTGAATGCCGTGCTGGGCGTCCAGTTCGAGCACGCGCAGGTGCACCTGGGCTTCGTCGTGGTCGCGTTCGGTGATCACCAGTCCCCAGCCGAAGGCGTCGACGCCTTCGAGGGTCTGGGCATCGCGATGGGGTATCAGCGGCTGCAAGGCGTCGCGGTCGGCCTCGGGGCACACATCCAGCCGGAAGTGCGGGGCCTCGCGGTTGTTGAGCACGTAAAAGTGCCCGGGGCGATGGTCGATCGCATACTCGACGCCGGTTTCCCGAGCGCGGAAGCACTGCGGCGAGGCATCGGGCGAACCTGCCGGCAACAGGTAGCATTCGCTGGTGTCCTTGGAGGCGCTCTCCAGCACCAGCCACGTCCGGGAGCGGGTCTTGCCGATGCCGAGCCAGAATTCCGGGTCGTCTTCGCGCAGGATCAGCTGTGCCTCCTGCTCAGGCATTGCCGTGTCCAGTCGCCAGATGCTCTCGGGGCGCTGGATGTCGTCATAGCGCGTGAACAGCAGGGTACGATCATCCTCGGCCCAACACAGCTCCGGGCCGATGTTCTCGAGCAGCCGCCGCGGCTCGCCATCGGGCAGCGACTTGAGATAGAGCGTGAACATCTCGTCGCCACTGGTGTCCTCGGTCCAGGCCAGCCAGGCCTCGTTCGGCGACAGGGCCATGTCACCGATCTCGAGGAAGTCCAGAGAGGCGGCGCGGGCCTCCAGGTCGAGGAAACACTCCCGCCTTGACGGCGCGTCGAGTGGGTGGCGCCACCAGCGCGGGTAGTCGGCGTCGGCGGCGGTCTCGCTCCAGTAGGTGTAGTGATCCAGCGGCGCCGGCAGGCCGGTGACGGCCAGCTCGCGGCGGGCCAGGTGACCCTGGTAGAGCGCCTCGACCAGCGGCTCCAGCGGTGCGAACCAGTCACGGCTTTCGGCATTGGCGACCTCGAGGAAGGCGCTGACCGTCGGATCGTCGCGGTCTTCGAGCCAGTGCCAGTCGGGGTCGTCCGGGCGGCGGAACCGGTCGATGGGCGAGGCGGGCGGCTGTGCTTTCATTGGGTGCGGTGTACCATATGAGCGATCAACAAGGATGCGTACGCCAAGGAGCGCACGCCTGGAGAGATATGATGCTGTTATCGAATTCGTTGCCACAACTGTGGCTGATCTATGGCCTATTGTCGCTGGTCGTACTGGTGACTGGCCACCTGGGAATTCGTTTCCTGCCACGGCTGCCCCGCTGGGTCGTCACCGGTCTGGTGGCCGGCATCATCTGGATGCCGGCAAGCTATGCGCTGCCGACCCTGGATCAGGCCGAGCCCCATTCCGGCATCGCGCCGGCGGTGGTCGTGACCGCGGTGGCCGTACTGCAGGGCAAGGGCGGCGCCATGGCCGGTGCCGCCCTGCTGCTTGCCATCGGTGCGGCGCTGGGGGCGGCGCTGGGTCTTATGATCTGGCGCCTGGGCCGCCGTCCGGCGGCGCCACAGGCGCGTGGTGCCGAGCAGCCGACGACTTCAAGTCACGAACGCCGGGAGCCGGTCATCGGTTAAGGGGAAGCACCTATGCGCGTCATGTTCGGTGCCGTGCTGGGTTGCCTGCTGTGGTCGACCACGGTTTTCGCTCAGCAGGCGACAGAGGACGTCGAAGCACAACAGGGAATCTCTCAGCCGGCGCCCGCCTCCGACGTGCGGGTGATCTTCGATGTCTCCGGCAGCATGCGGGAGAACGACCCCGAGCGCCTGAGCGCCAGCGCCCTGGAACTCCTGGCCTCGCTGCTCCCCGCGGACAGCCGCGGTGGGCTCTGGCTCTTCGGTGAACGCGTCGAAAATCCGCTCCCCGTCGGCCCGGTGGATCGCCGCTGGCGTGAACGGGCGCGCTCCCTGGCGCCGGCCCTGGTCGACTATCAGCAGTACACCGATATCGAGGCGGCCATCCGCGCGGCCAGTGAGGCGCCTGGCGGCGAGCGGCACCTGGTGCTGCTCACCGATGGGGTGATCGACCTGGAGCCGGCGGGTGGCAGCAAGTCCGTTCGGGATGCCCGTTCGCGGCGGGTACTGCTCGAGGAGCTCGCTCCGACTCTGGCCGACCGGGGGGTGACCATCCACGCCATCGCCTTCTCGCCACAGGCCGATCTGGCCCTGGTCGAGCGTCTGGCGCAGTCGAGTCAGGGGCTGGCGGCCCTGGCCCAGACACCGGAAGATCTGCTGCGTGGCTTTATCGATATCTTCGAGCGCATCTTCCCGACCGATCAGGTGCCACTTGGCGACAACCGCTTTCCCATCGACCCCGAGGTAGAGTCCTTCTCGGCGCTGCTGTTCCACGAGCCGGATGCCGCCCCTCCGGTGCTCGTCGGTCCCGGTGGGCGTCGCTACACGCCCAAGGACCTGCCGGCGGGCGCCAGCTGGCAGCGCCAGCCACGCTTCGACCTGATTACGGTGCCCTCGCCCGAGGAGGGCGAGTGGCGGATCGAGGGCGAACTCGAGGATGACAGTCGCGTCAGCGTGATCTCGCCGCTGGTGCTCAAGACTTCCGACTTGCCGGCCACCCTCTACCAAGGCTTCGATCTGCCGGTGGAGGCCTGGCTCGACCGAGAGGACGACGCGTCCCTGACGAGCGGTCAGCATCAGGATATGCGGGTCACGGTCGAGCTCCAGGCCCTCGATGGCTCGGTGCTGGCCGAAAGCCCGCTGACTCAGACCACCTCCGGTAACGCGCGCTTCAGTGGGGTGCTGCCGGCCCCGTCCCTGACCGGCAATGCGCGGCTGGTCATCGATGCCGAGGGCGCAAGCGTCCATCGTCAGCGAGTTCAGGCGGTCAATGTGTTGCCCGCGATCAGCGCCCGCCGGGAAGCGGGTCAAGTCTGGCTCGAGGCCGAACATCCGGCGCTCAACGCGAGCAATACCCGCCTGAGCGCGACCCTGCAGGGCGAATCGCTGCCCATCGAGGCCTTCGACGAGCGCCGCTGGCGTGTCACCTTGCCCGAGCTTCCGGCCGAGCTGGGGGTGCCGCTGCTGCTCGAGGCCGAGATCGACCTGGCCGGCGAGTCGCGTGCGCTGCACCTGCCGCGGCTGCTGCTCAACCCTGACGGTCGCATCCTGCTCGATGAGGCGCGCCTGGACGGGGCCGAGTTGACCAGCCGCGACCTGCCGGCGACGCCAGGCGAAGCGGTGACGCCGACCGGTAGCGACGGCTTCGACGCAGATGGAGCCGCCGATCGAGTCGTGGGTGCCATCAATGCGCTGCCCGGGAAGGCCCGGCAGCTGGTGCGCGGGCTTGGCGACCAGCCCCGGTCATGGCTTGTCGGGGTAGCGCTGGGGATGGCCCTGGCTATTCTGGCGCTGTGGGGCCTTCGCGCCCGCCGCCTGCGTCAACAGCCACGACAACCGTCTCGACAACCGTCCCAACCCCACCCGCGCCGGCACAGTGAGGAACCGCATGTGTGAACTGCTCGGCATGAGCGCCAACGTGCCCACCGATATCTGCTTCAGTTTCACGGGCTTTCTGCATCGCGGGGGTGGCACCGGGCCGCACCGTGACGGCTGGGGCATCGCCTTCTACGAGGAGGGCGGCTATCGCGAGTTTCGCGACCCGCACCCTTCCGTGGATTCGCCCATCGCCCGGCTGATCCGCGACTACCCGATCAAGTCGCATGTGGTGATCAGCCACATTCGCCAGGCCAATGTCGGTCAGGTGCGCCTGGCCAATACGCACCCGTTCACCCGAGAGATGTGGGGGCGACCCTGGTGCTACGCCCACAATGGCCAGCTCGACGGCTGGCGGGACCTGCCGCTGGGCATCCACCGGCCGGTGGGCAGCACCGACAGCGAGCACGCCTTCTGCTACCTGATGGGCGAGATCCATCGCCATTTTCCCGAGCCGCCCGAGGAACCCCAGGCGCTCTGGTCGCTGCTGCATCGCTGCTGCGAGCGCCTGCGCGGGCTCGGTGTCTTCAACCTGCTGCTCTCCGATGGCGTGCATCTCTACAGTTTCTGCTCCACCAAGCTGGCCCACATCACGCGCCGGGCGCCCTTCGGCGAGGCCAACCTATCGGATGCCGAGCTCAACGTGAACTTCGCCGAGCACACCACCGAGGATGATGTCGTCTCGGTACTGGCCACCGAGCCGCTGACCGACAACGAGGACTGGGTGCGGATGTGCCCCGGCGAGATGCTGGTCTGGCGGGACGGCGAGGTGCTGGCCCGCTTCCTGCCGGAGGCGGTGGCAGAACCACTGGACTAGCGTGGCCGGCGCCACGGGGCCTGGCGGTGATGGTCTTGCCAGGAGAGCATGCGGACGAAAGTGGCATGGCGTCGGTGCGCCATCGGTAGCATGCTCCGGTTGATCGATGCTTGTTTCAATCGTACGTTTGAAAAGCGCCGCGGCCGAGCTTGGCCGGATGATCAACCACCATCAGTGCGTCGGTCGCCTCGACGCGCTTGCGGAGATTCGCCCATGAGCGAGCATGCCAGTGCAGTGACCCTCACCGGCCCGGCCCTCGAAGGGCTGGACGACTACACCTCGGTGATGGATGTCTTCCATGGCTCGGTCGAGCGCTTCGCCGACAAGCCCGCCTTCAGCTGCATGGGCCAGACCCTGACCTTTGCCGACCTGGACCGGCTGTCCGGCGACTTCGCCGCCTGGCTGCAACACGAGACGAGTCTCGAGCCTGGGGATCGTATCGCCATCCAGCTGCCTAACGTATTGCAGTTTCCAGTGGCGGTCTTCGGAGCCCTGCGTGCCGGTCTGGTGGTGGTCAACACCAACCCGCTCTATACCGAGCGGGAGATGGTTCACCAGTTCAAGGATTCGGGCGCCAAGGCGATCCTGATCCTGGCCAATATGGCCGACAAGCTGGAGCGGGTGCTCGACAAGACCGACATCGCCCATGTGCTGGTCACCGAGCTCGGTGATCTGCATGGCTTTCCCCGGCGGCTCCTGATCAATGCGGTGGTCAAGTACGTAAAGAAACTGGTGCCCCCCTATGCCCTGCCCACGGCGGTGAGCTTTCGCTCGGCGCTGAAGAGGGGGCAGGGGCTGGGGCATGAGGACGTAGCGCGTTCCCCCGAGGATATCGCCGCCTTGCAGTACACGGGCGGAACCACGGGGCGTGCCAAGGGCACCATGCTCACCCATCGCAACCTGATCGCCAACATGCTCCAGGCGCACGCGGCCATCGGCCCGGGGCTATCAGAAGGCGCCGAGACCATCATCGCGCCGCTGCCGGTCTATCACATCTACACCTTCACGGTGAATTGCCTGTTCATGGTCGAGACCGGCAATCACTCGGTGCTGATCACCAACCCCCGGGACCTCGATGGCTTCGTCAAGACGCTTGAGAAGACCCGCTTCACCGGCTTCATCGGCCTCAACACCCTGTTCAATGCCCTGTGCCAGCGCGAGGACTTCAAGGCCCTCGACTTCTCGCCGCTCAAGCTGACCATCTCCGGCGGCATGGCGCTGACACGGGCCGCCGCCGAGCGCTGGAAGCGCGTCACCGGTTGTGACATCGCCGAGGGCTACGGCATGACCGAGACCTCGCCGATCGTGTCCTTCAACCCGGTCGATGCCATCCAGCTCGGCTCGATCGGCAAGCCTGTGGCCGGCACCTCGGTACGGGTCATCGATGCCGACGGCGAGGTGCTGCCGCTGGGCGAGCCCGGTGAACTGTGCGTCAAGGGGCCTCAGGTGATGAAGGGCTACTGGAACCTGCCGGAGGAGACGGCCAGGACCCTGGATGACGACGGCTGGATCCGCACCGGCGATATCGCGGTCCTGCAGGAAGATGGCTACATCCGCATCGTCGATCGCAAGAAGGACATGATCATCGTCTCGGGCTTCAACGTGTACCCCAACGAGATCGAGGACGTGGTGGCGGGCCATCAGGACGTGGTCGAGGCGGCGGCGGTGGGCATCGAGGACGCCGACAGCGGCGAGGCGATCAAGCTGTTCGTGGTCAGCCGCAACCCGGCGCTGGACGCCGAGACGTTGCGCGCCTATTGCCGAGAGCAGCTGTCCGCCTACAAGGTGCCGCGTTTCGTCGAGTTCCGCGACGAGTTGCCCAAGACCAATGTCGGCAAGGTGCTGCGCCGCGAGCTGCGCGAGACGCCGGCCTGAGCGCCGGGGGGCCTGGACCGCGCGGCAAGTAGGCAGCATCGCCGGGCGAGCGGTACAATGGCGGGCCCGCGATGGCCTCCCTCGCGGGCCGCTGATTTCTAGCCAATGAGGTTGCCTTGAGCACCACGACGTCCCGCTCCCCGACCGCCGCCGATTCGACTCGCCTCACCGACCTTGAGCAGCAGCTCGACGACTGCCTGCTGACCGATGCCCGTCGCCTGGGCAAGCGTCTGGCCGGGCTGAGGCGCCGGGCCAAGCAAGGCCAGCCCATCGATCGCGGCGTCGCCGAGATCGAGCAGCAACTCACCAAATCCCGGCAGCGCCTCGCCAAGCGTCGCGCCCAGACGCTCAGCCTCAATTATCCGCCCGAACTGCCGGTGGTCGAGCACCGGGAGGATATCCTCGAGGCGCTTCGCGAGCATCAGGTGGTGGTGGTGGCCGGCGAGACCGGCTCCGGCAAGACCACCCAGCTGCCCAAGCTGTGTCTGGAACTGGGGCTCGGCCGTCGCGGCCTGATCGGCCATACCCAGCCGAGGCGGCTGGCGGCGCGCTCGGTGGCGACGAGGCTTGCCGAGGAGCTCGACGTCAATCTCGGTGAGCAGGTCGGCTATCAGGTGCGCTTCACCGATCAGACCAACGACGCCACCCTGATCAAGCTGATGACCGACGGCATCCTCTTGGCCGAGACCCAGCACGATCCGGATCTGTCCCGCTACGACGCCATCATCATCGACGAGGCTCACGAGCGCAGCCTCAACATCGACTTCCTGCTGGGCTATCTCAAGCGCCTGACCGCGCGCCGGCCGGATCTGAAGATCATCATCACCTCGGCGACCATCGACGTGGAGCGCTTCGCCTCTCATTTCGCCGACGAGGGTCGACCTCAGGAGGACGGCAGCGCCACGCCGGCGCCGGTAGTGCAGGTCTCCGGGCGCACCTACCCGGTGGAAGTACGCTATCGGCCGCTCGCGCGCTCGGAAGACGACGAGGAGGACCGCACCCTGCAGGAAGGCATCCTGCACGCGGTCGAGGAGATCGAGGCCATCGAGCGTGAGAAGCGCTGGCAGCATGGCCCGCGGGATGTGCTGATCTTCCTGCCCGGCGAGCGCGAGATCCGCGAGACCGCCGACACCCTGCGCCGGGCCGACCTGAAGGGCACCGAGGTGCTGCCGCTCTATGCCAGGCTCTCCAATGCCGAGCAGAACCGGGTCTTCCAGTCTCATGCCGGGCGGCGCATCGTGCTCTCGACCAACGTCGCCGAGACCTCGCTGACGGTGCCGGGCATCCGCTACGTGATCGACCCGGGCCTGGTACGCATCAGCCGCTACAGCTATCGCGCCAAGGTGCAGCGGCTGCCCATCGAGCCGATCAGCCAGGCCAGCGCCGACCAGCGCAAGGGCCGCTGCGGGCGCATCAGCGAGGGCGTGTGCATCCGTCTCTATGACGAGGACGACTACCTGTCGCGGCCGGCCTTCACCGAGCCCGAGATCCAGCGTACCAACCTGGCCTCGGTGATCCTGTCGATGCTGTCGCTGAAGCTCGGTGAGATCGAGGCCTTTCCGTTCGTCGATGCCCCGGACTCGCGCTTCATCAAGGACGGCTTCAGGCTGCTCTTCGAACTCGGCGCGGTCGACGAGGGCAATCGCCTGAGCGAGCTCGGTCGTCGCCTGGCGCGCCTGCCCATCGATCCCAGGCTCGCCCGCATGGTGCTGGCCGGCGCCGAGTCGGGCTGCCTGCGCGAGACGCTGATCGTGGTCTCGGCGCTGGCCATTCAGGACCCCCGGGAGCGACCGGCGGAGAAGCGCCAGGCCGCCGACCAGGCCCATGCACGGTGGAAGGATCAGGACTCCGACTTCATGGCCTGGCTCAACCTCTGGGCCGGCTTCGAGGCCGCTCGCGAAGAGCTCTCCGGCAACCGGCTGCGCCGCTGGTGCCGCGATCACTACCTGAGTTACCTGCGTCTGCGCGAGTGGCACGACACCTTCCGCCAGCTACGCCAGCTGCTTAACGACATGGGCATCAAGGTGCCGGCCCCTGAACCGCTGCCGGAGGACGACGAGGCCCGTACACAGCGTCGCCGGGACAACGCCACGGCGCTGCATCAGGCGCTCTTGACCGGGCTTCTGTCGAATCTCGGCCAGTTGCTCGAGACCCGCGAGTACCTGGGGGCCCGCAACCGCAAGTTCCAGATCCATCCGAGCTCCGGGCTCGGTCGCAAGCGGCCGAAGTGGATCATGGCCGGCGAGCTGGTCGAGACCTCGAAGCTGTTCGCCCGCGAGGTGGCGCGCATCGAGCCTGCCTGGATCGAGCCGCTGGCCGGCCATCTGGTCAAGCGCACCTACAGTGAGCCGCACTGGGAGATGAAACGGGCCCAGGTGGTGGCCTTCGAGCAGGTGACCCTGTTCGGCCTGCCGATCGTCAACCGGCGCCGCGTTCACTATGGGCCGATCGCCCCGGACGAGGCGCGGGAGCTGTTCATCCGCCGTGCCCTGGTCGAGGGAGAGTACCGCACCAAGGCCGAGTTCTTCGCGCACAACCGCTCGCTGGTCGAGGAAGTCGAGGATCTCGAGGATCGTGCCCGCAAGCGCGATATCCTGGTCGACGAGGAGACCCTGTTCGATTTCTACGACCAGCGCCTGCCCGCCGACATCATCAACGGCAAGGGCTTCGAGGCCTGGCGCAGGAAGGCCGAGAGCAGCGATCCCGATATCCTCAAGTTCGACCGCGAGGCCTTGATGGCCCGCGGGGCGGAGGATGTCACCGAGACGCAGTACCCAGACGAGCTCTTGCTCGGCGGGGTGCGCTATCCGCTGCGCTATCATTTCCAGCCGGGGGCCAGCGACGATGGCGTGACCCTGACGGTGCCGGCGGCGATGCTCTCCCAGCTGCCCGTCGAGCGACTCGAGTGGCTGGTGCCGGGGCTCTTGCGCGAGAAATGCATCGCGCTGATGAAATCGCTGCCCAAGGCGGTGCGCCGCCAGGTGGTGCCGATTCCCGACTGGGTGGATGCAGCCCTTGCCACCCTGACGCCGGATGATGTCTCGCTGACCGCCGCCCTGGGTGACTTCCTGCGGGTCAAGACCGGCCTGCGCCTCGACCCCGATGACTGGCAGATCGATCAGCTCGAGCCCCACCTGCGCATGAACCTGAGCGTGGTCGATCACGAGGGCCGCGTGCTCGGCGAGGGTCGGGACCCGGTCGAGCTGGAGCGACGCTTCGCCCAGGCGGCGAGCGAGGGCGCCCGGGCGCTGGCCGAGCAGACCACCGGCCAGCAGCAGACCCTCGCCGACCTGCCCGAGACGGCGCTGCCCGAGTCTCGGGTCACCACCCAGGCCGGCATCCGTGTCGAGGCCTTCCCGGCCCTGGTCGAGAGCGACGATGCCTTCGCCGTCGAGCTCTTCGAGCACCCCGCCAAGGCGCGTGAAGCGCATCGTCATGGCATCGCGCGCCTGGCCATGCAGCGCGCGCCGGAGGCGGTGCGCGAACTCAAGCGCTTGAAGGGGCTCGACAAGTGCGCCCTGCTGTTCGCCAAGGTGGGCAGCAAGCGCCAGCTCATCGAGGATCTGGTCGAGGCGGTGTTCCTGCAGGTGGTGGCGGTGGATCCGCTGCCGCGCTCGCGAGACGCGCTCGAAGTGCGTCTGGCAGAGACCCGTGAGCAGCTGCTACCCCATGGCGATCATCTGGTGAGCGTGCTGACGCGAGCCCTGAACGGCCACCTGGCGGTCACCAAGGCGTTGAAGGGCAATCTCAGCTTCGCCCTGGCACTGGTATACAGTGATCTCAAGGCCCAGATGCAGCGGCTGGTGCATCCGGGGTTCGTGGTCGAGGCCGGGGCCTGGCTCGAGCAGTATCCCCGCTACATGGAGGCGGCCCAGATCCGCCTCGAGAAGGCCCCGCGGGAGCGCAATCGGGATCAGATGCTGATGCAGGAGGTCCAGGACTTCGAGACTCGCCTCGCCAAGCGCCGCCAGGCCGGGCGGCGGCAGGGGCCGGAAGACCCCGAGCTTGTCGAGTTCGGCTGGTGGCTCGAGGAGCTGAGGGTCTCGCTATTCGCCCAGCAGCTCGGCACCCTCGAGCCGGTCTCCACCAAGCGGCTCGAGAAGCGCTGGGCCGAGCTCACAGGGAGAACACCATGACCATCTCACAGGCCACGTCGCAAGCCTCGTCAGTGACCACCGCCGTCATCACCGGCAGCGGGCTCTATACGCCGCCTCACGCCATCGACAATGCCGCCCTGGTCGCGGCCTTCAATGCCTGGGTGGATGCCGACAACGCCCGCCATGCCGAGGGCATCGCCGCCGGCGAGCGCGAGGCGCTAGCGCACTCCAGCAGCGAGTTTATCGAGAAGGCTTCGGGCATCAAGAGCCGCTACGTGCTGGATGCCGAGGGCATTCTGGACCCGTCGCGCATGCGCCCGAAGCTACCCCAGCGGGGCAACGACGAGCTCTCGCTGCAGGCCGAGATGGGCCTGTCGGCGGCTCGTCAGGCGCTCGATGCCGCCAAGGTTCAGGCATCGGAGATCGATCTGGTGATCGTCGCCTGCTCCAACCTGGAGCGGGCCTATCCGGCGGTGGCGGTGGAGCTCCAGGCGGCGCTTCGGGCCTCCGGTCACGCCTATGACATGAACGTGGCCTGCAGTTCGGCGACCTTTGCCCTCGATGCCGCCCGCAACGCGATCCTCGCCGGCAGCGCCCGGCGGGTGCTGGTGGTCAGCCCCGAGATCTGCTCGGCGCATCTCAATTTTCGCGACCGCGACAGTCACTTCATCTTCGGCGATGCTTGCACCGCCCTGGTCATCGAAGATGTCGCCGTGGCGCGCGCCGACGAGCGCTTCGAGATGCTCGGCACCCGCCTGGTCACGCAGTTTTCCAATGCCATCCGCAACAATGCCGGTTTCCTCAACCGGGTCACCGATGCCGATCCTCAGGCGCTGGACAAGCTTTTCGTCCAGGAAGGACGGCGCGTCTTCAAGGAGGTCTGCCCGCTGGTGGCCTCGCTGATCCGTGACCACCTCAACGACCTGGGACATGATGTCGTGGATCTGTCGCGGCTGTGGCTGCATCAGGCCAACCAGCATATGAACGACCTGATTGCGCGTCGGGTGCTGGGGCAGCCGCCCCGCGATGATCAGGCACCGATCATTCTCGATCGCTATGCCAACACCAGCTCGGCGGGCTCGATCATCGCCTTTCACCTGCACCGCGACGACCTTGAGTCCGGTGCGCTGGGGGTGGTGTGTTCCTTCGGGGCCGGCTACAGTGCCGGCTGCGTCGTGGTGCGCCGTGCATGACGACCCGTGATTGATGCCAAGGACTGCCAAGGAACGTCGATGAGAGAGAACATGCACAGACCGAAGGGCCGGGGTGCCATGGGGCCGATGGCAAGGGCCGTGGTGCTGGGCACCGCGATGGTGACGGCCGGCTGTGCCAGCACGCAGGGGGTCGAGGGCCATCCGGATGATCCCTGGGAGGGGTTCAACCGCAAGGTCTACGCCTTCAATGACACCCTGGATCGCTATGCCCTGAAGCCGATCGCTCAGGGCTATGACTATGTGACGCCGTCGCCGGTGCAGACCGGGGTCGGCAACTTCTTCTCCAACCTGGGCGAGCTGGGCACGGCCTTCAACAGTGTGCTGCAGTGGAAGTGGAGCAACGCGAGCATCGCCACCGGCCGGTTCGTGATCAACTCGACGCTAGGCATGGCTGGCCTGGTAGATGTCGCCACCGACATGGGTATCACCGGGCGCGAGGAAGACTTCGGCCAGACCCTGGCGGTGTGGGGCGTGGGCGAGGGGCCCTACCTGATGCTGCCGCTGCTGGGGCCGAGCACGGTGCGCGACACCGCCGGCCTGCCGGTGGACTATTACACCGACCCGACGAGCTATGTGGAGGACGACGAGGTCGCCTATGGCCTGACCTTCCTGGAGCTGGTCGACAAGCGGGCCGCCTTGCTCGATCAGGAACAGCTGATCCAGGGAGACCGCTACAGCTTCATCCGCGATGCCTGGCTGCAGCAGCGCCGCTTCGAGGTCAACGACGGCGAGATGGGCGATGACCCCTTCGCCAGCGATGACTTCGAGTTCGATGACAGCGATTTCGCCATCGATGAGCTGGCGCCCGAGGCGGAGGAAGCCGACGGCGAGGCGGCACCGACGCCGTGATGACCGCCGAACGGCGGCCCGAACATGAGCCGCGAGCCGGGGAGGCCCGTATCGCGGTCATCTGTCGAGGGATGAGGGGACGCAGTCCATGGCCAGCCCAAGAATACTGATCGGTGTGCTCGACCTGCCCGGCGAGGCCCGCAATGCCTTGGCCGAGGTGATTGCCAAGGGCGCCTTTGCGGTGGTGGCCGCCGAGCAACTCGAGGAGTTGCCGGGAGAGACCGCACTGGTGGTCGCCCATGTCCGGGCGGTGCCGTCCCGCGACTGGGCCTCATTGACCGCGCGCCTGCCGACCCTGGTGGTTAGCGACAGCCGGCTCGATAGCGATCTTCTCGAGGCGGTGGATGCGGGAGTGGTGGATTACATCATCGAGCCGCTGCGCCACGGTGATATCCTGCGCCGGATGATCGCCAAGGTGATCGAGAACCATCGGCTGGCCGAGGAGCATCAACGCGACCGGGACCGTCTCGCCGAGCTCAACGAGAGCCTGGAAACGCATCTGGCAATGCTGCGTCTCGATCAGCAGGCCGGCGGCCATATTCAGCGCAAGCTGCTGCCATCGCGCCCACTCACCTTTGGCGGGGTGACCTGTGATTACTGGCTGGCGCCGTCGCTCTATCTGTCCGGCGACTTCCTCGACTACCAGCGCTTCGACGCGCGCTTCAGCGTCTTCTATTTCGCCGATGTCTCGGGTCATGGGGCCTCGTCGGCCTTCGTCACCGTGCTGCTCAAGTACCTGTGCAACCGCTGGCTCGGCGAATGGGACGGCACCCACCCGGAGTGCCTGCCGGCGGACTGGCTGGCGAGCCTGAATCGTGAGCTGCTGGATACCGGGATCGGCAAGCACACGGCGATGTTCGTGGGCGTCATCGACCACGAGACCCATGAGCTGCACTATTCGCTGGGCGCCCAGCTGCCGATGCCGATGCTGGTCGTCGAGGGGTGTGTCACTCCCCTCGACGGGGAGGGCATGCCGGTCGGCCTGTTCCCGAATGTGAAATATCCCCGGTTGAATTGTGCACTGCCGCAAAACTTCCGACTATGGTTATGTTCAGATGGAGTATTGGAGTACCTGTCAGGCAGGACGCTTGAGGGGCGGCTCAGGGAACTCGAGCGACTGGTGCTCGCCAGCCACGACCTGGCGGCCCTGCGGGACAGCCTGTCACTGGGTAGGCTGCCCGACGACGAGGACAACATCAGTGGGCAGGCTCCGGGATACGAGGAGTTGCCCGACGATCTGACGATCATGACGTTGAGCGGTTTTGACCATGATGAAGAGTGAAGGGCGGCTTCAAGCGGCCATCGAGTCCGGCGTCTTCGTGCTGAAACTGTCCGGCGATGTGCGCCTGACCCTCAGTGCGACCCTGGACCGCCAGGCGCAGAACCTGGCCGAGATGCCGGGGCTCACCGCGGTGATGGTCGACCTGCGCGAGGCCACCAACGTGGACTCTACGGCGCTGGGCTTTCTGGCCAAGTTGGCGCTCGCCGTGCGTGACCGTCTCGAACAGCCGCCGACCATCGTGGTCGACAATCCGGACGTGCGGCGCATGCTCGATGTGATGGGCTTCGGTGGCTATTTCACTCTGGTCGAGTCGCCCATCCAGGAGCCCGCGGAGCTTGCTGACCTGCCGTTGGTCAACGCCGATGAGCTGGCACTGCAGGAGCGCATCCTGGAGGCGCATCGCATCCTGATGCACATGAGCGAGCATAACCGTGAGGAGTTTCAGCCGCTGGTGGAGCTGCTCGAGAAGCAGTCTCCAGAGCCCAGCGATTAGGCCGCCATGACGTGAACGGCAGGACAGCAAGGTCCCGGCCTAGGCCGGGAGCATGAAAAGAGGGCCGGTCGCTGGCGACCGGCCCTCTTTCATTTCGGTTATCTCTCAGCCACCCAATGTGGTGGCGGCCTGACTTACTTGCGCAGTTCGGCCAGCAGGGCTTCCAGCTTGCGCTGGTCGTCCATGAACTTGCGAATGCCTTCGGCCAGCTTTTCGGTGGCCATGGCGTCCTCGTTCATCGCCCAGCGGAAGTCACCCTCGTCCAGCGGCTCAGGCATGGCACTCTCGGCGCCCAGGGGGCTCAGGGCCCGCGGCAGCTCGCCACTGTCCTCGGCCAGTTCGCCGAGCAGTTTCGGGGAGATGGTCAGGCGATCGCAGCCGGCCAGGGCCTCGATCTCGCCGGTGTTGCGGAAGCTCGCCCCCATCACCACCGTCTTGTAGCCGTGGCCCTTGTAGTGCTCGTAGATGGCGCGCACCGAGCGTACGCCGGGATCCTTGGCGCCGGCGAAGTCCGCCTCGGGCTCCCGGGCCTTGTGCCAGTCGAGGATGCGTCCCACGAAGGGCGAGATCAGCGTCACGCCGGCATCGGCACAGGCCTGGGCCTGGGCGAAGCTGAACAGCAGGGTCAGGTTGGTGCGGATGCCTTCCCGCTCGAGCTGCTTGGCGGCGCGAATGCCTTCCCAGGTCGAGGCGACCTTGATCAGGATGCGCTCGCGCCCGACGCCACGGCGCTCGTAGCGCTCGATCAGCGAGTGGGCGCGGGCGAGGGTGGCATCGGTGTCGAAGGACAGGCGGGCGCTGACTTCGGTGGACACATAGCCTGGCACCAGGGCACTGATCTCGCTGCCGATCTCGACCGCCACGGCATCCATGGCATCGTCGATATCGGTGCTCTGGCGGGCCAGCTCGGCCAGGCGGGCGCGGCGCCCTTCCTGTTGCGCCGCCTGCAGGATCAGCGAGGGGTTGGTGGTGGCATCGGTGGGCTGGAAGCGGGCGATGGCGTCCAGGTCGCCGGTGTCGGCGACCACCGTGGTCATGGCTTTAAGCTGGGTCAGCTTATCCTGGGTCATGGTCATCCTGAATGAACGAGTGAGTCAGGCCCTCACTGTAGCAAGGCCGTGTCGCGCTGGGTATCCGTCGGGGTGTCCTCGGCCAGCGCCTGGGGGAGCCAGATCGGCCGCAACCCCCGATCGGCCGTCGCTCCTGTCGGGTGGCCAGCGTCATCGTCGCTGGCCTGACCAACATGACGGGCTGGGTTGGCCGGGCTGTCCTGGGTAGTGAAGCGGGCCGCGAACCGGCGCATCTGTTCGGCCTCATTCTCCAGCGACATGGCGCCTTGAGAGGCGTGCTTCACGAGCTGGGCGTTGTGCTGGGTGACGGTCTCCATCTGGTTCATGGCCTGGTTGAGCTGTTCGATGCCGCGGTGCTGCTCGTCGGAGGCTTGGGCGATCTGCTCCATCAGGCCGTTGACCTGGCCGATCGCGGTGATGATTCCCTGCATGCCTTCGCTGGCCTCGGCGGACAGGGCATTGCCCCGCTCGAGGCTCTGGCGGGAGTCGTCGATCAGCCGGCGCACGTCGTTGGCGGCCGTGGCGCTGCGGGAGGCCAGCGAGCGAACCTCGCCGGCCACTACCGCGAAGCCCCGGCCGTGCTCGCCGGCCCGGGCGGCTTCCACCGAGGCGTTGAGGGCCAGCAGGTTGGTCTGGAAGGCGATGTTGTCGATCAGGGCGACGATGTCGTGGATCTGGGTCGAGCGATCGTGGATCTCGCCCATGGTGGCCACGAAGGCGCCGATCACCTCGCCGCCGGCGCGAGCCTGGCCGCTGGCATCGTGGGCAAGCGAGGCTGCCTGGCGGGAGTGGTCGGCGTTATGGGCCACGGTGGCGGTCAGCTCGTCGAGGCTGGCCGCGGTCTGCTCGAGGGACGAGGCCTGCTGCTGGGTGCGCGAGGACAGTTCCTGGTTGCCTTCGCTCATGCGCTGGGCGCTGTCGAGGATGGTGGTGCTGCTGTCGCGCACCCGGCTCACGGTGGCCGCCAGCGACTGCTGCATCTGGGAAAGCTCGTGGTATAGCTGGCCGATCTCGTTGCGGCCCCGGGGCTCGATGGACTGTGACAGGTCGCCGGTGGCCATGACGCGGAAATGCTCGCTCAGCCGGCGCAGCGGGCGAATGACGTTGACGGTGACGCCCCAGAGGGTGATCAGCACGATCGAGAGTGCGATGGCCAGGGCGCCGACCATGGCCGCGTTCATCCAGCCGCCCATGCGACTGAACCGGGCGACCAGGCCGTTGCCGCTTTGCTGGGAGGCCGCGACGAAGGTATCGGCGCTCGCCATGAAGGCTTCGCTCATGTCGCTGACCCGCGACTGGCCGGAGTCGTAGGCGCCGACGTCACCATCCTCGAGGACCATCAGCTGCAGCGACAGGCCGGTGTTGAGCAGGGACTGGAAGTGGCCCTCGAGGCTGTCGATGGCCTCTGTCTGGGAGGGCTGGACGGGAATCGCCAGGAAACGCTGGAAGGCGTCCTCGGCGCTGCCCATCAGCGCGCGGGCCCGTTCGATGACCGGTGCCGGGCGGTCGAAGGAGGGTCTGCGCAGCAACTGGGCGGCACGGTTCATCTCCACCCGGGCCCGCAGCATGTCGACATAGGCGCGATTGAGGGCCTGCGTCTGTTCGACGTTGATCTGATTGAGGGTGCCGAAGGCCTGACGGGCATAGTGATTGGAGAACAGCCCCAGGCCCGCGCTGATCAGCAGAATGAGCGTGAAGGCGACCAGTACCAGTGAGCCACTGAGCCTGACCGTCATGTTGTCGAAGAATCGCATCTGGTTGCCTGTCCCCTTGCATGTGATGAGCCGTTCGGCTGCGGTCCCGTGTCCCCGGGAATTCGTTCGTCACTTATTAATAGCTCACTGATTTATCAGACGAATGTGACAGTCGTGGGTCATGGCGCGATGGCCATGCCCTCTCCTCCGCCACGGGGCGGGCGGCGGGGCAGGGCGGTAATGCCGGGGGGAATCGGTTATCATTAGCCGGCTACTTTTTCGGTCATTCTTTTCCCAGGAGCAGCCCTTGTCACTGAGTACTCGAAGAGTGGCCCTGTTGGTGGCCGCCAACACGGCCCTGGCGCCCTTTGCCATCGATGCCTACCTGCCGGCGATGCCGGCCCTGGCGAAGGCCGTGGGTGCCAGCATTCATCACACCGAACTGTCGATCAGCGTCTTCCTGTTCGGCTTCGCCCTCGGCCAGTTGACCGGTGGCCCCCTGTCCGACCGTCTGGGCCGCAAGCCGGTCCTGTTGACCGGGCTGGTGGTGTTCTGTCTGGCCAGCCTCGCAATTACTCAGGTGAGCTCGCTTCAGACCCTGTGGGCCTTTCGCTTCGTGCAGGCGCTTGGGGGCGGGGCCTGCGTGGTCAACTCGGCGGCCATCGTGCGCGACTGCTTCAGTGGCCGGGAGGCCGCTAAGGTGATGTCGACCATGGCCATGATCATGATGCTAGCGCCGCTGGCGGCTCCGGCGGTGGGCAGCGGCCTCCTGTACCTGGCCGACTGGTGGCTGATCTTCGTCTTCCTGGCCGTCTATGCCGCCTTCCTGGGCTGGCTGCTCGGCACCCGTCTGCCCGAGACCCGCTCTCCCGACCAGCCAGTGGCCTCCTTCCGGCAGGTGCTGGGTAACTACGCAAGCGTCTTTCGCCATCGCGAGGGCATGGGCTACATCTGTGCGGTGGCGATGGCCTTCGCCGGCATGTTCGCCTTCATTACCGCCTCGCCCTTCCTGTACATGGATCACTACGGCCTTTCGCCGGCCATGTACCCGGTGGTGTTCGGGGCCAACGTGGTGGTCATGGCCGCGTCGAACCGGCTCAACATCCGCCTGCTGCGCCACCGCTCACCTCAGCAGAACCTGCGCCTGGGGCTTGGCATGCAGCTGCTGGCGGCCAGCGGGCTGGTACTGGTGGTGGCCACGGGCCAAGACGCGCTGGTGACGGTGGTACCGCTGATCATGCTGTTCATGGGCCAGGTGGGCCTGATCACCCCCAATGCCATGAGCTCGCTGCTGGAAAAATTCAGTCACATGAGCGCTACCGCCACGGCGCTGCTGGGCAGCATCCAGTTCTCCTGCGGCGCCTTGGCCGGGGTCCTGGTCAGCGCCTTCGAGGTCGAGAGCCCCTGGCCGATGGTGCTGACCATGCTCGGCGTCGCAACCATGGGCAATCTGGGGGTACGGGTACTGGTGGGGCGTCATGCCAACACCTGAATACCGGGAGAGTGGAAAGGCGCAGCGGACGTGCCGTCGCTCCTGGTGAGGCGGTCTCTGCAAGGCGGCGTCTTGCTGCCATGCAGCCTGGCGATGGAGGGGGTGTTGGTCTAGCGTGTCGGGGATGTCTCACTTGTCACGAAGCTGTCATCTTGTTGCGTCATCTTATGCCTCGAGAAGGTTGGACACCCTCATCGACAGGAGTTACCTGCATGAACCGTATTCTCAAGACCACCGCCATTGCTGCCGCCGTGATGGGCTTCGCCACCGCCGCCCAGGCTCGTGATCAGGTCCGCATCGTCGGCTCCAGCACCGTGTACCCGTTTGCCAGCTACGTGGCCGAGGAATTCGGTGCCACCACCGATTTCCCGACACCGGTCATCGAGTCCACCGGTTCCGGCGGCGGTCTGCGCCTGTTCTGCAACGGCATCGGTGAGGGCACCCCGGACATCACCAACGCCTCGCGCCGCATCAAGGTCTCCGAGTTCGAGCGTTGCGCCGAGAATGGCGTCACCGACATCACCGAGGCCTTCATCGGCTACGACGGCATCGCCTTCGCCCAGTCCAACGCCAACGACACGATGAACGTGACCCGCGAGCAGATCTTCATGGCCCTGGCCGCCCAGGTGCCGGTCGATGGCGAGCTGGTCGACAACCCCTACACCCAGTGGAACGAGATCGACGCTTCCCTGCCGGCCCGCGAGATCGCCGTCTACGGCCCGCCCACTACCTCCGGCACCCGTGATGCCTTCGAGGAGCTGGTGATGGAAGCCGCTTCCGAAGAGATGGCCGCCTACGGTGGTGAGGGCTACACCGACATCCGTACCGACGGCGCCTTCATCGATGCCGGCGAGAACGACAACCTGATCGTTCAGCGTCTGTCCGAGAACACCGACGCCTTCGGCATCTTCGGCTACTCCTTCCTGGAGGAGAACGCCGACACCCTGAAGGGCTCCACCATCGACGGCGTGGCGCCGTCCGCCGAGGCCATCGGCAGCGGCGAGTACCCGGTATCGCGCTCCATGTTCTTCTACGTGAAGAACCAGCACGCCGACGACGTCCCGGCCATGGCCGAGTACGCCAACCTGTTCATGAGCGAGAAGATGATCGGGGACATCGGCTATCTCAAGGGCATTGGTCTGATTCCGGCGCCGAAGGAGATGCGCGCCGAGGCCCGCGAGCAAGTGGCCAACCACGAGACACTGGAACTGTCTGACATCAAGTGAATATCGATCTCGCTTGATGCATGAACCGGCCGGCAGCCACGGGCTGCCGGCCTGCTTACGTTCCGGCAGGTTGATGTTGCCGGGCCCCGTTGACTGAGAGTTTCCCATGCAGACCAACCAACTGATCCTGCTATTCAGCGGCGCCTTGCTGGTGCTGGGTCTGATAGCCTTCTTCATGGGCCGTGCCAAGGCGGCCAAGGTGCGTGCCGCCGGCACGGCGATGTATGCCCAGCCCGACCAGTACGCCTGGTTTGCCGCCCTGGCCACGGCCGGGCCGGCGGTGGCCGTGGGGGCCATCGGCTCCTTCGTGCTGCTGCTGATGGGGGCCGAGATCCCCACCCTCTATCTGCTGGCCGGCAGCCTGGTGGTGGCCGCCGCCGGCATGATGGTGGCCATGACGCAGGTGCGTCCCGATTTCCACGCCCGCAAGGCCATCGAGAGCACCATCCGCTTCGTGCTGGCCGGCGCGGCGATGATCTCGATCTTCACCACCTTCGGGATCCTGTTCTCGATCATCAACGAGGCGCTGCGCTTCTTCCAGATGCAGGGCTTCTGGGACTTCATCACCGGGACCACCTGGAACCCCGGCGCCAGCTTCCTGGCCGCCGCCGGCCGTGCCGAGGAAGGCGCCACGGCCGCCCAGTTCGGGTCGGTGCCGCTGTTCGCCGGTACCTTCATGATCACCCTGATCGCCATGCTGGTGGCCATCCCGGTGGGCCTGATGTCGGCGATCTACATGTCCGAGTACGCCCCCAAGCAGGTGCGTACCATCGCCAAGCCGGTGCTCGAGGTGCTGGCGGGTATCCCCACGGTGGTCTACGGCTTCTTCGCCGCCATCACCGTGGCGCCGATCATCGTCAGCGCCGCCGATGCGGTCGGCCTGGAGGCCTCCTTCAACAACGCCCTGGCCCCCGGCATCGTGATGGGCATCATGATCATTCCCTTCATCTCTTCGCTGTCGGATGACGTCATCAATGCGGTGCCTGACAGCATGCGTCAGGGCTCGCTGGCGCTGGGCATGACCCGCGCCGAGACCATCAAGGACGTGGTGGTGCCGGCCGCCCTTCCGGGCATCATCTCCGCCTCCTTGCTGGCCATGTCGCGGGCGCTGGGCGAGACCATGATCGTGGTCATGGCCGCCGGCATGCGCCCCAACCTGACCGCCAACCCGCTGGAAGACATGACCACGGTGACCGTGCGCATCGTGGCGGCGTTGACCGGTGACCAGGAGTTCGCCAGCGCCGAGACGCTGTCGGCCTTCGCCCTGGGCCTGGTGCTGTTCGTGGTGACCCTGGCGTTGAACATGGTCTCGGTGATCATGATCCGCCGCTTCCGCGAAAAGTATCGCTCCAACAACCTGTGATCGATTGAGGTCAACCGGACAATGAGACAATCCTTCGATGAGATCAGCGCCCAGCTCAAGCGCCGCCATCGCAAGTCTGCCCGCCTGAAGTGGATGTCGATGGGGGCCCTGGGCCTGGCCGGCCTGTTCCTGGTGTTCTTCTTCACCGACATGCTGATCAAGGGCCTGCCGGCCTTCCAGCAGGCCCAGATCCAGGTGCAGGTCGACTACAACGAGATGGCTCAGGAGATCCCCCTGGCGGCGGTCGAGGAAGATGTGCGCCCGCTGGTCAGCCGCGGCTACCTGCGCTTGATTCCCGGCCGCATGGAAGACGACCCCGACCTGCTCGGCACCACCCGCATGGAGTGGGTGCTGGCCGACGGCCAGGTCGATCAGTACCTCAAGGGGCATCACTCCAAGCTGAGCGGCAGCGAGCAGGCAGTGGTCGATGCACTCGCCGCCGAGGGGCGCGCCGAGCTCAAGTTCAACACCACCTTCTTCAGCCGTGGCGATTCCAAGATGCCGGAACTCGCCGGTATCGCCTCCGCGGCCATGGGCACGGTGATGACCCTGCTGGTGACCCTGGCGGTGGCCTTCCCGATCGGCGTGATGACGGCGGTGTATCTCGAGGAGTTCGCCCCCGACAACCGCTTCACTCAGATCATCGAGATCAACATCAACAACCTGGCGGCGATCCCCTCGATCCTGTTCGGCCTGCTGGGTCTGGCGATCTTCATCAACTTCTTTGGCGTGCCGCGCTCCTCGCCGCTGGTGGGTGGCCTGACGCTGGCGCTGATGACCCTGCCGGTGATCATCATCGCTACCCGCACGGCGCTTCGCAGCGTGCCGGATACCATTCGTCATGCCGCCTTCGGGGTAGGCTGCTCGCGCTGGCAGGTGGTGCGTGACCATGTGCTACCGGTCAGCATGCCGGGCATCATGACCGGCTCGATCATCGGCCTGGCCCAGGCCATGGGCGAGACCGCGCCGCTGATCATCGTCGGCATGGTGGCCTTCATTCCGGACGTCTCGGCGACCATCACCGAGGCGGCCACGGTGCTGCCCGCGCAGATCTTCACCTGGGCCGGCGAGCCGGATCGCGCCTTCACCGAGAAGACCGCCGGCGGCATTCTGGTGCTGTTGACCATCTTGATCACACTCAACGCCACGGCCGTGGTGTTGCGCAAGAAATTCGAACGTCGCTGGTAACCGACCGGCACTTGCAACAGGATACGTCACTATGGATATGAAAGTTGCCGACCGTGGAGTCGCCATGTCAGGTCACGATACCGGCCAGCCGGTTACCCGCAACGAACAGGCCAACCATGAGCTGAGCATTCGCGTGCGCGATCTCAATCTCTGGTACGGCGAGACTCAGGCGCTGAAGAACATCAATATCGATGTCTTCCAGAAGAACGTCACCGCCCTGATCGGCCCCTCGGGCTGCGGCAAGTCGACCTTCCTGCGCTGCCTCAACCGCATGAACGACTTGATCCCCAGCGTGAGTCTCGAGGGCCTGATCGAGATGGACGGCCGGGACGTCAACGAGGCCAAGATGGACGAGGTCGCCCTGCGGCGTCGGGTGGGCATGGTCTTCCAGAAGCCCAATCCCTTCCCCAAGTCGATCTACGAGAACATCGCCTACGCGCCGCGCATGCATGATCTGGTCAGCCGCAAGGCCGACCAGGACGAGCTGGTGGAGAAGGCGCTGCGCGATGCCGGTCTGTGGAACGAGGTCAAGGACAAGCTCCACGAACCCGGCACCTCGCTGTCCGGCGGCCAGCAGCAGCGTCTGTGCATCGCCCGCGCGATCGCCGTGCAGCCCGATGTGATCCTGATGGATGAGCCGACCTCGGCGCTGGACCCGATCTCCACGGCGACCATCGAGGACCTGATCGACAAGCTCAAGCAGGACTTCACCATCATCACGGTGACTCACAACATGCAGCAGGCGGCGCGCGTGGCAGACTACACCGCCTTCTTCCACCTGGGGGAACTGGTCGAGTACAACGATACCAAGACCATGTTCGCCAACCCGCATACCAAGAAGGCCGAGGACTACATCACGGGCCGCTACGGCTAGCGGGACGCATCACCATCAGCCTTCGCACACGCAACGGGGAAGCCATCAGGCTTCCCCGTTGTCGTTTTGGCTGTGGCTGTGGTCGTGGGGGGCTGGCCACGTCGGGTGTGCATCCGTGCGCCGTCGCGCTACATTGAGCGAGACCCTCAGGCGAGGAATGCCATGCACGGAGAAGACGTCACTCCCCCCACCCGCCGGCATCGCCTGCGGCGAGGCGCGCTGGGTCTTACTGGGCTCCTCATGCTGCTGGCGGCCGCTTACCTCGTAGGCATGTACTGGTTGCTCAACGGCGGCTGGCTGGAAAAACGCCTGTCACAGGTGCCCGGGGTGACGGTGAGCTGGTCGGCGGCCAGCAGTCGCTTCCCCGGGCAGCTCAGGGTGCATGACCTGCAGCTTAAACGTGAGGGCAGCGGTCTGCCGCTGGGGCTGGAGCTCGAGACGGCCGAACTCGAGGTGTCGATCTGGGCCTTGTTCCTGCGGCGCCTCGAGATCCCGGTACTCAAGGCCGACGGGCTTCGCTCGCTGTCGCTGGGCGAGCATCGCCTGTCGGGGCGGGGCGGGGTGCAATTGAATGGCCTGAGGCTGGATGAGCAGCACCTTGCCCTCTCGCGACTCCGGCTAGCGCTGGAGGAGGCCGAGGTCTGGCGCGATGAGGAGCGGCTGGCCCGCGACATTCGCCTCGACGCGGACCTGGGTCTGGCGGCCTTGCGTGTCGATCGGCTGCCGAGTCGTACCGCCGCACGCGCCGTCTCCGGCACCTTGTCACTGGCCGCGGAGGCCGATGCCTGGGATGTCTTCAACCCCTACCTGCGCGGTCTCGACGGGCTGAGTCTGGCCGGTCGCGGCCGCCTGGCGGGCGATCTGACCCTCGAGCAGGGCCGACTGGCTCCCGACAGTGAGCTCACACTCGAGTCACCCCACCTGCAACTAACGCTCAAGGAAGGCGCCTGGGTCGAGGCCACATCGGGTGAGGGCGATGCCGTGGCAAGTCCGGATCCCGGTGGCCAGCACTTTCGGCTGGACGGGAGTGGTAGTGTCAGTGTGACGGTCGAGGCGACGGGCGAGCCCAGGTTGATGGTGGTCCTCGATGACATGCTGATGCAGCCGCCGCAGGGCGAGAGCTCTTTTATGACCAGCCGTCACTTCCGCCTCGAGGCTCGCCTGCCGGATGCCGACCTGGCCGCCCCTCCCCGACCGCCGACGGCGGCCACCCTGGTGTGGGAGGGCGCCCGGCTGCCGGATGTCGGCGTCCTGGCGCGCTATCTGCCCGATCCGTTGCCATTCGCCTTGCACGATGGCAACGCGACCCTCGAGGGGCGTCTCGACTACCGTGACGGCGTGATCGAAGGCGCCTTCACCTTGGTCGGCGAGGCGGTAACCCTGACGCTGCTCGACAGTCGGGTCGGCGGCGAGCTGCGACTCGACCTGGCCATCACCGAGCTCGACCTTCGCCGGCAGCGCCTGGACCTGTCCGGCACGCGATTGCGGGTGGGCGTGAGCCAGGCCGGGGAGGATGCATTGCCGGTCACCGAGCTGATCCTGCACGAGGCGGCATTGAGCGCGACTCGCCCGCTGGCCGAGCGCCGACATGCCCCTGACGACCTGCCGGTGGAGGGCCGACTGGTGATCACCGGACGGGTGAGCCAGCTGCGCTTCCTGGACTCCTTCCTGAACACGGCACTCGACGGCCGCGGCCTGGCGCTGGAAGGCGAGGGCGAGCTGGCCGCGACACTGGAGATCCGCCAAGGGCGGCTGGCGCCGGCCAGCCAGCTGACCATCACGGCCGGACGATTGGGCGCCCGCTTCCTGGACTTTCGCGCCCGCGGACAGGGCCAGTTGAGCGCTCGGTGGCCTGCCGATGCGCCGGCACGGCTGCGGGTATCGCTCACGGATGCCCGGCTCGAGCGGCAGGCCGATGGGCAACGCCTGCTGCAGGCCGGCCAGCTGAGCCTGGAGGCGGTGAGCGAGTCAAGCGACCCCCTCGCCACGGTCGACGACCTGCGCCTGGACCTTTCCTGGCAGGACGCCAAGGTACCGGACGTCTCGGTGTTGAACGCCTACCTGCCCCCCGCGGCCCCCTTCGCCTTGCTGGGCGGTCAGTCGACGTCCGCGGGGCAGGTGACCTTCTCAGGCGCCGTGGGGCGAGGCCGGCTCCGGCTGAATGGCGAGGCCATCCGCGGCCGGCTCTTCGGAGAGACGCTGGAAGGCGAGCTGGCCCTGACGCTGGTGATGCCCGAGGCGCGCCTCGACGGCAGTCGGCTCGACCTGTCCGGCACCCGGCTCGAGATGCAGGCGGCGAGTGAGCGCTATGCGATGCGGGCCGCCGGCGACGAGGCTCGCCTGCGCAGCACCCTGATCGCCCGCCAGGCGCGTTTCGCACATGTCTGGCCGATCGATGCGGCGAGCGCCCCGGCGAGTGGGCGACTGATAATGGATGGGCTGGTCGCCAACCTGGGCTTCCTCGATGCCTTCCTGCCCGAGGCGCATGGACTGGCGGTGCGCGGGAATGGCCGGCTCAGCGCCGAGCTGGCGTTTGCCGACGCCAACCTCCTGCCCGGCAGCCATCTGTCGATCGGTGCAGACGCGCTGACGGTGGGCTTCCTCGAGCATCAGGCCCGCGGCGACGGTCGCCTGGAGGCCTGGGTCGAAGGCGGGCCGGCCACGCCCGATCTGCGCTGGCGCATCTCGCTGCCGAGCGTCGCCCTGGGGCGTCAGGGGGAGGCCACCGAGCAGCTCACCGGGCGCCACTTCTCGCTGGAGACAACGCTGCCGATGCGGGCGATAGCGGCCGATCGTGAGGCGCTCGACCGCCAGATCACGCACATTCAATTGCCGATCGCCGAAGTGGCCGACCTGACCATGCTCAACGACTACCTGCCCGCGGGCGCCGGGCTCGAGTGGCTGTCGGGTCAGGCCGGTCTGTCGCTGGATCTGACCCTGGCGGGGTTGCAGGCCCAGGGGGAGCTGACCCTCACGGCCTTCGACGCCGGCCTGCGACTCGGCGAGCAGCGGGTGAGCGGCGACCTGCAACTGGAGGCGCGACTGCGTGATGGCGACCTGGCGCGCATGAGCTTCGATGCCTCTGGCTCGCGTCTGCGGCTCGACAACGTCTCGCGCCAGGCCGCCAATGGCGAGAACGATGAGGGCTGGTGGGTCCAGCTCGACCTCGACGAGGGGCGGCTCGTCTGGGCGCGTCCCCTGGAGCTGAACGCTCGCCTGTCGCTGGCCATGCGCGACAGTGGCCTGCCGGCCCGGTTGCTGGTGGCCACTGCCCGGGAGCGCCGCTGGCTTGGCCGGCTGCTGGACGTGTCGGGCATCCTGGGCTCCGCACGGGTGCGGCTCGGACAGGAAGGCCTGAGGGTCAGCGAGGCCCGCCTGACCGGGCGCCAGCTGGAGATCCTCGCCGACCTGGTGCGGCGCGACGACGCCTTGACGGGGGCACTCTACGCGCGCTTCGGCGCCTTGAGTCTTGGCGTGGCCCTGCGGGACGGCGAGAGCCGGCTGCGTTTCGTGCAGCCGCGGCGCTGGTATGAGGAGTCCCGGGACGACGCGGCGGCCTGGATCGGGGCGACGCCCGAGGAGGAACAGGACTGGCGACGCTCACTGCCGATGCCAGAGGCGACGGCGCCGTAACGCCATCGCCGCTTCCATCGATTTTCACATCGACGTTCACATCGGCGTTCACATCGACGTTCACATCGACGTTCACATCGCCGCTCCCACCGACGTGGTGCTGATCAGTCGCAAAGCTCGACGGCCACGGCGGTGGCCTCGCCGCCGCCGATGCACAGGCTGGCGATGCCGCGCTTGCCGCCGGTGACGCGCAGGGCATTGATCAGGGTGGCGATGATCCGCGAGCCGGTCGAGCCGATCGGATGGCCCTGGGCGCAGGCGCCGCCGAAGACGTTGACCTTGTCGTGGGGAATGTCGAGACCGTCCATGGTCAGCAGGGTGACCACCGCGAAGGCCTCGTTGATCTCGAAGAGATCGACGTCGTCTACCGTCCAGTCGAGGCGCTTCATCAGCTTGCCGATGGCACCCACCGGGGCGATGGTGAACTCGCTGGGGTGCTGGGAGTGGGTGCTGTGGCCGAGGATGCGGGCCAGCGGGCGGGCGCCGTGGGCCTCGGCGGCCTGGGGGCTGGCCAGCACCAGTGCCGAGGCGCCATCGGAGATCGAACTGGCGTTGGCGGCGGTGATGGTGCCGTCCTTGGCGAAGGCCGGGCGCAGGCCGCGGATCTTGTCGAGGCGCGCCTGGAAGGGCTGCTCATCGTGCTCGACCACGCTGTCGCCGCTGCGACTGCTGACCGTCACCGGCGCCAGTTCTCCGTCCAGGTGGCCGGCCTCGTGGGCGGCCATGGCGCGCTCCAGGGAGGCGATCGCGAAGTCGTCCATGCGTTCGCGGCTGTAGCCGCGCTGATCGGCGATCGTCTGGGCGAACACGCCCATCAGCTGCCCGGTCTCGGCATCCTCGAGGCCATCCAGGAACATGTGATCCTTGAGTTCGCCGTGGCCCAGGCGATAGCCGCGGCGAGCCTTGGTCAGCACGTGGGGGGCATTGGACATCGATTCCATGCCGCCCGCCAGCACGAGCTCACCGCTGCCGGCGCGGATCAGGTCGTGCGCCAGCATGGTGGCCTTCATGCCGGAGCCGCACAGCTTGTTGATGGTGGTGGCGCCGACGGCATCGGGCACGCCGGCCTGGCGCATCGCCTGGCGGGCCGGGCCCTGCTTGACCCCGGCCGGCAGCACGCAGCCGAAGATGCCCTCGTCGACGGCGGCGGCCTCGACGCCGGCCTGGGACAGGGCCGCCCGGATGGCGGTGGCGCCGAGCTCCGGGGCGGTGAGGCTCGCAAGGCTACCCAGCATGCCGCCCATCGGCGTGCGGGTCGCGGCCAGGATCAGGATCTCGGGGGAATCGGACATGGGGTAACTCCTTTGGCGGTCGCGGGCCTCGGGTCGTGTACCGTGGATCGCGGATGGGGTTCTCGAGTCGGCCAGGCCGCGCCGGTGCCGGGGCGGATCGCCCCCAGGAGGAAGGCGAAGCGACCCCGGAAGCCGCTCGCCGACGGGGCATGGCCGGCCCCTGAAGGGCTTGTAGCAGGTGTAGCAGGCGTCGGGCGGCGGCGTCCATGCGCTTAATATCTAGTTGACGTTAACGTAAACTAGGTGTTCAGTGATCCAGGCACTCAATGGTCCAGGCGCTCAGTGATCGCTGCGGCGGCGGGACCCCGTCATTTCGCAGGCCTGGCGAGCCAGGGCAGGAAAAGCAGGGCATCGGATCGTCGAGGCCGTGCACACGTCCGGGAAATCTGGGGAGAGACATCATGCAAGTCCACGCGCGAACCTTTCTGATCACCGGCGCCGCCTCGGGGCTCGGCGCCGCCACCGCCGAGCGCCTGGTCGCCGCCGGCGCCCGGGTGGTGCTGTGCGACCTGAACGAGGCGGTGGACGCCCTGGCCGCCCGGCTCGGCGACGCGGCCACGGCCTGTCGCGGCGACGTGACGCAGGAGGCCGATATCCAGGCCGCCGTCGATCTCGCCCTGGCGAGCGGCGGCCTGCACGGTGTCGTGCACTGCGCCGGGGTGGTCAGCGTGGCCAAGCTGCTCGATCGAGAGGGCAAGCCCGCCGATCTCGCTGCTTATGCCCGCACCGTCGAGATCAACCTGATCGGCACCTTCAATGTCCTGCGCCTGGCCGCCGCCGCCATGGCCGGCAACGCCCCGGGCGAGGACGGCGAGCGCGGCGTGATCGTCACCACCGCCTCGGTGGCGGCCTTCGATGGCCAGGTGGGGCAGGCCGCCTACAGCGCCTCCAAGGCCGGCGTGGCGGGCATGACCCTGCCGCTGGCCCGGGAGCTGTCGCGCCACGGGATCCGGGTGATGAGCATCGCCCCCGGCGTCTTCGAGACGCCGATGATGAGCGGCATTCCCGAGGAGGCGGTGGCGTCGCTGTCCGCCGCCGTGCCCTTCCCCAAGCGCCTCGGCAAGCCCGCGGAATTCGCGAGCCTCGCCGAGCAGATCATCACCAACGTGATGCTCAACGGCGAGGTGATCCGTCTCGATGGCGGCATCCGCATGCAGTAGCGGGCTGTTCGAGAGCGGGAAGAGGGCAAGAAGAAGACAAGAAGAGAGCTGGCGTTCGGTTCGCCGTTTCCTTCATCGGCGCTCGGTGCGGCCGAGCTGCTGTCGTTCGGGAGAGCGCCCAGCGATCCCTGTGATCGGGCTCGCCTTGTTGATTTTTTTTTACGCCTATCCCTAGGTTTCTTGACACTTGCTGCTAGGCTGTAAACGCCCGCGTGCTGCATTGAGGAGCCCGCGCGTTTGCATTCGTCCATCTGGCCCGCTACGGCGCCAGTTGCCAGCATTTCGAGGAGACCCTTCACATGTCCCGTAAGACTCGCCTGCAGGATCTTGTCCGTGTGCTGCGCGGCCACGAGGGGCCGGTAAGCGGTACGACGCTGGCCGAGACCCTGGGCATTTCGCTGCGTACCCTCTACCAGGATGTCGCGGTGCTGAAGGCGGTCGGCGCCGAGATCGAACATCTCCCCAATTCAGGCTATGCCCTCGCTCCTGGTGTCCTGTTGCCGGCGCTGATGCTCAGCGAGGAAGAGCTCGATGCCCTGGCCCTGGGCCTCGACAGGGTCGAGGCAGCGGCGGGGCCCCTGGCGGAGCCGGCCGCCCAGCTACGCAGCAAGATGGCGAAGGCTCTGCCCGACGACCAGGCGCGGCGCCTGACGGGCCTTGGCCTGACGGGGCCCGGCGGCTTTGCTCCCGACAGCTCGACTCTCGATACGGCGACGTTCGACAACGCCGCCCTCGACACGGCGAGACCGGACGGGCAGGCGGTCGACCGTGCCGGCGCGGCGCCGGCGATCGGCCAGCAGGCCGCGTCCTCGGATGAGCTGGTCTTCTATACTAATCCCCTGTCCCGGGGCGGCATCGTGCACTGGCTGCTCGAAGAGCTCGGTGTGCCCTATCGCATGGAGATGCTGGAGTACGGCACGACCATGAAGTCACCGGAGTTCCTGGCCATCAACCCGATGGGCAAGGTGCCGGCGATTCGCCACGGCGAAGTGGTGGTCACCGAGACCGCCGCCATCTGCGCCTACCTCGCCGACGCCTTCCCCGAGGCCGGCCTGGCACCGTCCGCGCCGCTGCGGGGGGATTACTACCGCTGGCTGTTCTTCGCCGCCGGCCCAATGGAAACCGCCGCTTCCCTCGAGGGGCTGCTCGGCGTCCATCCGGACGCGCGTCAGCAGATGCAGCTCGGCTGCGGCAGCCTCGCGGCGGTGCTCGACACCCTGGCCGGCGCCCTGGCGAACAAGCGCTATATCGCCGGTGATGCCTTCAGCGCCGCGGATATCTATGTGAGCTCTCATCTCGGCTGGGGCATGCAGTTCGGCACGATTCCCTGGCGTCCCGAGTTCGAGGCCTACTGGGCCGGCCTTCGGGATCGGCCGGCGAGGCTGCGCTGCGAGGCCTTCGTGGCCGAGGCCATGGCGCTCACGGCTTAGCGGCGGGATCGGCATCTTGTCGCGGGCGGCCTTTTGGCAAGGCCGGCCGCACGGTGTCGATGGCGTCAGGCTTGCTCGACAATCCTGCTCGGCAATTCTTTAAGACGAGGCCGAGTTTCTCGCCCCCTGTTCAGGGGGCGATGGTATTGCGTCCTCAGTAATCGATGCCGCGGCGAGCCTTGAGATCGGCATTGAAGGCGTGGCGCGTCTCCTGCATCTCGGTGATCGTGTCGGCCATGGCGAGAAGGTCGCGATGGGCGTTGCGGCCGGTGATGATCACCGTCTGCTCCGCGGGACGGTTCTCGAGGGCGGCGATGACCTCGTCGCTGTCCAGATAGCCGAACTTGAGCATGTAGGTGATCTCGTCGAGCACCACCAGGTAGCACTCGGGATCCTCGAGCATGCGCTTGGCTTCCTGCCAGACCTCCTGGCAGGCCCGGGTGTCGCTTTCCCGGTTCTGGGTATCCCAGGTGAAGCCGGTGGCCATGATCGCGACCTCGAGGTTGGCATCGTCGATCAACCGCTCCCGCTCGCCGCACTCCCACAGCCCCTTGATGAACTGGACCACGCCTACGCGATAGCCGTAGCCCAGCGCCCGTGTCACGGTGCCCCAGGCCGCGGTGGTCTTGCCCTTGCCGTTGCCGGTGAAGACCAACAGCAGGCCGCGCTCCCCGTTGGCGTTGGCCACCTTCTCGTCCACGTGGGCCTTGAGTTTCTGCATCGATTGCTGGTGGCGCGTGTCGCGATCGGTCATGAGGACTCCGCTATGCAAGTCAGGCTGTGCCTCGCCCGGCCGGAAACATGGCCAGACGGGGCAGGGGGAAAGAGGCTCAGCTTACGCGAGCGAGGCCATCGCGCAAGCACTTCGACCAAGGGGGCGCCGAAGCTCTAGAGGAGAAACGGCGCACCACCACTGGCATGTGCAGCGTGACCTGGCCAGCGACACCTCGGTGCTGGAGATCATCAACGACAAGGGCCGCGACCGGCACCATCGTCACCAACCGCTTCTGGGCGCGCTGTCGGCGCCGGGGCGATGAAGTCGATTCCCTGTGCAACGAGACCTCCTGGTATCGCGGGCTTGCCACGAGCGGGAAAACGCGAAAGGCAGGTCGCTGCGCGCGGGTGGGGGATTCGCCTACAATGGGGGGCCGGCCGCGCCGGACATAATCGCCCAGGATCAGGTCAATATCAGGAGAGAGCATGTCAAGGGAGTGTCATGACAGCGATACCATCGTGTTGGGGGCCGGCATGGTCGGGGTTTCGATCGCCTATCACCTGGCCCGGCGGGGACGTTCGGTGGTGCTGGTCGATCGTCGAGCACCGGGCCATGAGACCTCGTTCGGCAATGCCGGCATCATTCAGCGCGAGGCGGTGGCGCCCTATGCCTTCCCGCGGGACGCCCGGACGCTGCTGCAGGTCGTGCCCAACCGGCGCATCGACATCCGCTACCGGCCCGCCGGCATGCTCGGCGCGGCCGGTGCGCTGTTTCGCTATTGGCAGAACTCGGCGCCCGGCGCCTATGCCCGCATCCTGCCGGAATATGCCTCCCTGATCAGCCTGTCGACCCAGGAGCATGCGCCGATGATCGCCGCGGCCGGGGCCGAGTCCCTGATTTGTCGGGACGGCTGGCTGGAGATGTATCGCACCCCCGAGGCATTCGAGGCGCGCCTGGCCCGAGCGACCGTGCTGGCCGAGCGCTTCGGCCTCACCCTCGAGCGACTGGATCGGGCGGCACTCGCCGAGCGGGAGCCCGAGCTCTCCAAGGAGGCCATCGGCGCGATCCTGTGGCGCGACAGCTGGACCGTCGCCGACCCCGGTGCCCTGGTGGCCGCCTACGCCGAGGCGTTCGAAGCCCTGGGAGGACGGGTGGTCAAGGCTAACGTCACCTCGATGGCGCAGGGCGAGGGCGACTGGCGGGTCACGACCGAGACCGGCGAGTTGAGGGCCCGCAACCTGGTGATGGCCATGGGCCCCTGGGCCGGTGACTGGCTGAGCCGCCTGGGCTACCGGCTGCCGCTGTTCGTCAAGCGGGGCTATCACATGCATTACGCCCCGCCGCAAGGGCGCGGGCTCCGTCACTGGATCATGGATGCCGAGGTCGGCTATGTGGTGGCGCCGATGCGGGACGGGGTGCGCCTGACCACCGGTGCCGAGCTGGCGCCCCGGGACGCGCCGCCGGAACTGGACCAGCTCGATGCCGCCGAGGCCGTGGCGCGCCGCCTGGTGCCGCTGGGGGCGCGCTTGAGCGATACCCCCTGGAAGGGCGCTCGCCCCTGCACCGCCGACATGAAGCCGGTGATCGGCCCGGCGCCCGAGCACGACGGCCTGTGGTTCGCCTTCGGCCACGGCCACCAGGGCTTCACCCTGGGCCCGGCAACCGGCCGCCTGCTCGGCGAGATGATGGATGGCGAGACGCCCGCCATCGACATGACGCCCTTCCGGGCGGATCGCTTCTAGGCGATGCCACGGCATAGCGGCCGCCCCTGAGGCCGAGAGGCCAGGCTGAAGCGGCAAGCCCGTCGACAGGGGCGCAGGCAACAGGGCCGCAGGGGCGGTCACGGGGTGGTGCCGGTCCGAGACCGCTGAGGGTCCGGAGGCGCTCAGGGGTAGCCGAGTGCCTCCTTGATAGCGGCCTGGTGATGCGCGATCCACTCCCGGTCGATGGCGCCCCAGTCGCGGATCACGTAGCGGCCGATATTGTGGCGCTCGCCCGGTTCGGGCTCGAACTCACAGTCGATGTCCAGCTCGGCCAGGGCGTTGATGGTGTCCTGGGCGGTGCGCCTCGGCATGCCGGTGGCCTCGGTCAGGGCCGGCACGCTGGCGGTGCCCTGATCGATCAGGTAGGCCACATAGAGGCGGCGGTAGAAGCTGGTCTTGGTCTTGCTGAGCGGGCGGGGCGTGCTGAGAGGCATCGGCGTTCCTGGCAACGAATGACTCGCTCATCCTACGTGAGGCAGGGCGGGCGTAAAGGCCGCCGCTGTGGTCTGCAATCGTTCCGTGTGTCTTGCCGGCACGCGAGCGGACGGGAGAGGCGCGCGAACGCGAGTATCCCGGTCCCGTGAGAGCCCACGCTCAGGCGATGCCGTCAGTAGTCCTCGAGGCGCTGGATGTCGCGTGCCAGCCGGCGGACCTCTCCATCGTGTCCCTCGGCGAGGGCCGAGAAGAACTCACGCTCTTCCTCGATGCTGGCCCGGTCGGCTCGGTGCCGGTAAAGATCCTGCAGGGTCTTGTGGGCGGTCAGCGCCGTGGCCAGCACATCCTGCACGCTGTCACAGCTCATGCTCTCGGGAAGCCGGTCGAGCACCGGCAGGTGAGGAAAGTCGGCCGGGTCGTCGAACCAGGTGTCCAGCACGCCGCGGTGATCGCTGCCATCGTCGAAGTAGACCTCCAGGTTCGCTTGCAGGGTGCGCTCGTGATTGGCCAGATACTCCAGCGCCATGCGAACCCGTTCACTCACCTTGCCTTTGGCGCGCTGGCCGTAGTGTTCCGCCAGTTGCCCATGATAATCCGCCGCCCAGTGCACCAGCTCTCTTACCTGATGAAAGCGCATCGTCCTGCCCTCGGTGGTGGCCGCCGGTTGCCCGCTGTCGGCGGCATCTTGTCTCAGGCTAGCCGAGTCTCCGGCTTGTGGCTTGACTCAGGTCAGTGTCTGCCCCCGCCGCCCCGTCGCGCTACCCCTGGGTGCTGTCGTTGGTTATCTCGGGCGTCTTGTAGGGATTGGGCGGCAGCAGCGACGCTGGCAGGGCCGGCCGCCGGCCGCCGGGCGCCGGCCTTGGGGCCATAGTGGGTGGCCAGGTAGTCGAGGATGGTGTCTTCCATTTCCGGGGTGAAGGCCCACAGCCCCTGGGTGTCCTGCATCCAGCGGATCAGCCCCTGCCAGTGGTTGCGCGAGCCGCTGTTCTGAGTCACCAGCTGCGCAGAATGGCAGACGGTGCAATTGGCGCTGACCACCTGCCAGCCCTCGGCGATGATCAGGCCGGTCGCCGAGTCGGTTTCCTGGCTCAGGGCCGGCGTGGCCATCAGCAGGGGGGCCGTCACAGTCCCGAGGACACCGAGGGCGCGTAGTGAATGAACACGCATGACGACCTCCTAGATCACCTGCACCGCGATGCGATGGCAGGCGTTGTTGAGATAGCCCTTGGGGTTCCAGCCGGGCACCACCATCGGTTGGGCGCGGCCCTCGCTGTCCACCGCCATTGCCCAGAGTTCGTAATAGCCGGGTTCCGGGAAGTCGAGGCGGGTGGTGAAGCGCTGCCAGGCCAGTCGGTTGGGGGCCTCGCGCAGCTCGGCGGGCTGCCAGGTGGCGCCGAAATCGTGTGAGACATGCACCTCGCGTACCGCCAGATCGCCGGCCCAGGCGTGGCCCCGTACCTCCAGCGACTCGCCGAGCGAGTGAGTGATACCCGAGCGGGGGAAGGTGATCAGCGACTTCACCGGCATCGAGTGGATGGTCTCGAAGTCCTCAAGCGGCACCTCAGTGCCTGGAGCCACCGGGTAGCGCGGTACGCTGTAGGAGGGGGGGGCCATCTTGGCGCCGTCGTGTATCTGGTTGCGCACCACGATCCGCGAGAGCCACTTGCCGGAGACCGAGCCCGGCCAGCCGCCACAGACCAGACGCAGCGGGTGGCCGTTGAGGTAAGGGATATCCTCGCCGTTCATGGCCCAGGCGATCAGCGATTCTTCTTCCATGGCCTTGTGAAGCGGCACGCCGCGGGAGATAGGCTGCTTGTTGGGATCGCCGCTGGGGTGGGTATCGGCACCGTAGTAGCCGATGTAGATCGCATCATCGCGAATACCGCAGGCCTCGAGCACGTCGCGAAGCCGAGCGCCCGTGAAGCTCGGGCAGGCCACGGCGCCGGTGGTCCACTGGTTGCCGCTGGCCGAGGGCACGAACTCGCTGCGGCCATTGCCGCCGCACTCGACCTGCAGCTGGTAGGTGTGCTGACTGAAGCGCTCCTTGAGTTCGGCCAGGGTGAAGGTGGTGGGCGTCAGGCAGGCTTCGCCCTCGACGGTCAGGGGCCAGGTCGCGGGGTCGATCGCCTGAGCCTCGGGGGGAATACCGTTGTTGCGCACGAACATGTGCCTGGCCGGGGTGATGTCGTCGTCCAGCAGGTGGGGCGGTGTCTCGGCGTTGATCGGTCGGTCGTTGAGTACCGTAAGCCCCTCCTTGCCCTCGAGGGTGAAGGGCTCGTTGCTCTGCGCAAGAGCCGCGGGGATCAGGCCCCCCGGCATTCTGTCGGCGAAGGGGATCGAGGCGCCCAGAGCGGCGGCCATGGCCATCAGGCTCGAGCGCTTGAGGAAGCCGCGACGGGTGAGGGGATCGACCTCTCGCCCCCAGAGCCGGCGATCCGCTGCCGTGGGGTCTTCGGCGTAGAGCTCGTGAAGGCCGCGGGTTTGGGGGGTTGGCTTGGGCATGGCGCCGCCTCCTGGCTCGGCCTGGGTGACGGACGAGTCACCGACCGGGTTCCTTGATGATGGGGTGGGTTTTTTCAGCGTAGCAGCTGCGCGACGGCTCGCGAGCAGCTCACGTCGGTCAGCCTCTGGTAAGATATCGCCCTCGACAAGGATGCTCGGAGCCCCTCGTGAACGACCTTTCGCCGCAGATCCCCTCCTTCGACACGGCCTGTGCCGAGCGGGTTGGCCGCTACCTCGATACCCTGACCAAGCCGCCCGGCAGTCTGGGTCGGCTCGAGTCACTGGCGGTCACCCTGGCCGGCATCTCCGGTGAGGACTTCCCTCGTGTCACGCCGCCCGCCGTGGTGGTCTTCGCCGCCGATCATGGTGTGGCCGAAGAGGGCGTCTCGGCCTTCCCCCAGTCGGTGACCGCCCAGATGGTGGTCAACTTCGCCGCCGGCGGGGCGGCCATCAATGTCCTGGCGCGGCGCCTCGAGGCCCGGCTCGAGGTGGTCGATGTCGGAGTGGCGACGGCGGTATCGGGTCCCGGGGTCGTGCATGACAAGGTACGACCGGGCACCGGCAACCTGGCTCGGGAGGATGCCATGTCCCGTGACGAGGCCCGGGCGGCCATCGAGGCGGGCCAGCGCGCCGCCGAGCGTGCCGCCAAGGCCGGCTGTCGCTGCCTGATCGTCGGCGAGATGGGCATCGCCAACACCACCGCCAGCAGCGCCATATTGGCGGTGCTGACCGGCGCGCCGGTGGCCGAGCTGGTGGGGCCGGGCACCGGGGTGGCCGGCGAGGCGCTTGCCCACAAGCGCTCGGTCATCGAATCGGCGATCGCCGCTCGCGGCGTTGACTCCGAGGACCCCATGGACGTGCTGGCCCGCCTGGGCGGGCTCGAGATCGCGGCCATGGCAGGCGCCTATCTGGGTGCCGCCGCCCGGCGTATGCCGGTGCTGGTTGATGGCTTCATCGCCACCGTCGCGGCTCTCATCGCCTGTCGTCTCGATCCGGCACTGCATCCCTATCTGATCTTCGGCCATTGCTCTCGGGAACCGGGGCATGCTCGAGCCCTGGCGGCGCTGGACGCCGATCCCCTGCTGGACTTGGCATTGCGGCTGGGGGAGGGCAGCGGTGCCGCCCTGGCCTTCCCGCTGCTCGAGTCGGCCACCGCCATCCTGGCGGAGATGGCGACCTTTGCGGATGCCGGCGTCGACAACCGTGACGGGCACTGAGCCGGTGGTGAGTGCGCCGGTCACCTGCCTGCCCGGCCAACCTCGGCGGGCCTGTCTGGCCATGCCGGGGGAGGCACCGAGATGAGCCCGGACATGAGCCCAGACATGAGCCTCGCCCCCCTGTCCCTGTCGTTGTTGGCCCTGGTCTGGGCGGCGATGCTGCTCGACCTGCTGCTGGGCGACCCTGCCTGGCTGCCGCATCCGGTGGTCGGGATTGGCCGAGTGATCGCTCGGCTCGAGCGGGCCTGGAACCATGGCCCCGCCGCCGATCGCCGGCGCCGCGGTTGCTGGCTGGCGGTTTTGGTGGTGGGCGGCACCTGGGCGCTCGCCTGGGGCCTGCTGGTCGCCCTGGCCTGGGTCCATCCCTGGCTGGCGCTGGCCATGGAGCTTCTGCTGCTCGCCACCACGCTGGCCGCCCGGGGGCTCGCCGAGGCCGCGCGGGCGGTGGCCGAGCCCCTGGCGCGGGGCGACATGGCAGCGGCCCGAAAGGCCCTTGGCAGGATCGTCGGTCGCGACACGGCAGAGCTCGACGAGGCCGAGCTCGCCCGCGGTGCGGTGGAGACCGTCGCCGAGAACACCGTGGATGGCGTTACCGCGCCACTGTTCTGGGCGTTGCTGGGCGGTGCGCCCCTGGCGCTGGCCTACAAGGCCGCGAATACCCTGGACTCCATGGTCGGCTACCGCAGCCCGCGTTTCGAGGGCTTCGGTAAAGCCTCGGCGCGGCTCGACGATGCCGTCAACTGGCTGCCGGCAAGGCTCACGGCGCTGACTCTCTGGCTGTCCGCTCTGGCCATTCCCGGCAGTCGCCGCGCCGGCGCGCTGGCGGCCACGCGTCGTGAGGCCCCGCGCCACCCGAGCCCCAATGCGGGGTGGCCGGAGGCGATGGTGGCCAATCTGCTGGGGGTGCAGTTGGGCGGCCTCAATCACTATGCCGGTCGCCCCTCGCAGCGGGCCAACCTGGGCACGCCCCACGAGGGTCTGACCGTCGAGCATATCGCCCGGGCCATCCGCTTCCTGCATGGCGGCTGGCTGGTCTTCCTGCTGCTGGCCACCTCTCTGGTGCTGGTGTGGGAGTGGCTGTCATGAGCCGAGACACCCTGCCTGAGTGGCCGGATCATGGTGGTCGCCGGACGGCCCTGCTCGAGCGCTTCGGCCTGCCCGCCGAGCAGCCGCTGATCGACTTCAGCGCCAACCTCAATCCGCTGGGGCCCCCGGCCTGGCTTGGCGACTGGCTGGCCGGCGCCGCGGGGCGGCTTGCCCATTACCCGACCCCGGATGACGATGCGCCTGCGAAGGCCATCGCCGAGTGCAACGGCTTGGCGCCCGAGCAGGTGCTGGTGACCAATGGCGGTGCCGAGGCGATCTATCTGGCCGCGGCCTTGCACGCCGGCGGTCGGGCGCTGATCGTCGAGCCGACCTTCAGCGAGTATCGCCTCGCCTGCGCCCACTATGGCCTTTCGGTCGAGTCGATGGCGCTGTGTGGCGAGACGTTCGAGCTCGATGTCGACGAGGCCGAGCAGGCGATGGCGAACGCCTCGGTGCTCTTCCTGTGTCGCCCCAACAACCCCACCGGCACCCTGGTGCCCCGGGCGAGCCTGGAGCGCCTGCTGGCCCGCGGCCGCGAGACGGGCACCACTCTGGTCGTGGATGAGGCCTTCGTCGACTTCAGCGACGCCGAGCCCCTCACGCCGTTGCTGGCCACGGCCCCGAACCTTGTGCTGCTGCGTTCGCTGACCAAGCTCTACGACCTGCCGGGCCTGCGGCTCGGCTACCTGCTGGGCGCACCGGAGCGGGTGGCGCGGGCGCGAGGTCTGCAGATGCCCTGGAGCGTCAATGCCCTGGCGCTGGGGCTGGTGTCGCCGCTGCTGGCCGATGCCGACTACCTGGCCCGCACCCACGACTGGCTGTCCGGGGTGCGTCCCGGCCTGCCCGAGGCGGTGCGCACGCTGGGGTATGCGGTGCCGGCCACCCAGGCCAACTTCTTCCTGCTAGACGGCAAAGACGCCGCCGAGGCGGAGGCGCTGTTCGCCTTCCTGTTGCGTCGTGGCCTGCTGGCTCGGCACACCCACAACTTCCCCGGCCTGGATGGCCGCTGGCTGCGCCTGGCCCTGCGCGACGGCCCGGACAACGTGCGACTGCTCGAGGCGCTGACCGCCTGGAGGGCGTCATGATCGCCTTCGTCTCGGGCGGCGCCCGCTCCGGCAAGAGTGGTGTGGCCGAGGCCCTGGCGTGCGCATGGCGCGCGCCGGGGCACGGCGGTCTGGTCTATCTCGCCACGGCTCGTGCCGGCGACGAGGAGATGGCCTCAAGGATCGCCCGCCATAGACGGGAGCGCGGCGAGGGCTGGCTGACCCTGGAGGCGCCCCTGGAGCTTGCCTCCGCGCTGGATGAGGTTCCGCCCGGAAGCAGCGTGCTGCTCGACTGCCTCACGCTATGGGCCAGCCAGCTCATGTTCGAGGCCGGCCTCGAGGAGGAGGCCGGGCGCGGGAGGCTCCAGCAGCTGATCGATACGGCTCGCCGCCGCGACATCACGCTGGTAATAGTCTCCAACGACCTCAACGAGGACCTGCCGCCGCGGGATGCGCTGGTCTGGCGCTACCTGGCCTTCCTGCAGCGCCTTCACCGTGACTTGGCCGGGCAAGCGAATCGAGTGATCGAGGTGGTGGCCGGTCAGGCCATCGACTGGAAGGGAGAGAGTCAATGAAAGATGCTGCCCTGGGCGTGCTGCTGGCGATCCAGTTTCTGACCCGGGTGCCGGTGCCGGTGGCTTGTCCCTGGACGCCGGTCACGAGGCGCTGGGCGGCGCGTGCCTATCCGCTGGTGGGGGCACTGCTTGGTGCCCTGGTGGCCGGCGTCGGGGTGGCCCTGCAACCGCTACTGCCTACGCCGCTGCTGGCCCTGCTGCTGCTCAGCTTGTGGGTGGCCCTCTCCGGCGGTCTGCATCTGGATGGCCTGATGGACCTGGCGGATGCCCTGGGCAGCAATGCCCCGCTGGAGCGGCGCTGGGCCATCATGAAGGATTCGCAGATCGGCAGCTTCGCCGTCTTGGCGCTGGTGTTTCAGCTGGCCTGGAAGGCCATGCTGCTCTGGGCGCTGCTCGAGGCGGGGGCCAGCCCCTGGTGGCTGGTGCCGATCGCCGCCCTCGGCCGGCTGGGTGCCATCGGCCTGCTGGTGGGGTTGCCGGCGGCGCGCCCGGAAGGCCTGGCCCATGCCTGGCAGCAGAGCCTCGGCGCCCGCGATCTCGCCCTGGCTGCGCTGTTACCGCTGTTGGGCCTGCTCGTCACGCCGGGCATGGCCTGGCTGATGGCAGGCCTTGCGGCTTTCATCATCATCTATGGCCTGGCGGTGCGCCGGGCCTTCGGCGGCATCAACGGCGATATCGTCGGGGCCGCCATTGAGGGAGGAGAACTATGGTTGCTGATGATCGCCTGGAGCTGGTGGTCGTTCGTCATGGCCTGACGAGCCGGGCCTGTGAAGAGGGGGAACGCCGATGAGTGATTCTCGTATGGACGATACCCGCTGCCTCGACGTGTTGGTCGTTCGTCATGGCCTTACGAGCTGGAACCTGGAGCGCCGCTACCAAGGGCATCGAGACATTCCGCTGCTGCTGCCCGAGGCCCAGCCCGACCTGGACCGGCTGCGCGATCATCTGGCCGCGGTCGACTTCGATGCCGTTCACTGCAGCGATTTGACCCGCTGTCGCCAGACGCTTGCCCATGTGCAGGAGGGCAAGGAGCGGCAAGGCCATGGGGAAGCGCCGCGCTTCGATGCCCGCCTGCGGGAGCTCAACTTCGGCGAGTACGAAGGGCGTACCTGGGATGCGCTGAAGGACGATCCCGCCTATCGGGCCTGGGTAGACAGCCACGGCCGGCTGGCCACTCCCGGGGGCGAGTCTGCGGATGATCTCTGGGCGCGGCTTTCGGCCTGGCTAGATGATGTGCTGGCCGAGGCACGCCAGTGTCAGCACCGTCGCGTGCTGGCGGTCAGTCACGGGGGGGCCATCCGCGAGCTGCGTCGTCGCCTCGAGGCGGCCGACTTCTGGGATGGCGTGGTCGGCCAGGCCCAGGGGCGCTGTTTTCGTTTCACATTCGAGGAGGACGGCTGGTCATGCAGCTCTTCATCGGCGGTGCCTGCGCCGGCAAGCGCGACCTGGTAGCGGCACGTTTCCCTGGCGCCTTCTGGTGGAAGGTGGGAGAGGGCGGTACGCTTTCCGGCTGGCGTGACCGGCTCGTGCCGGGTCGCTGCCTCGTGATCACCACATGGACCGACTGGCTCGCACGGTCGCTGGTCGAAGAGCCCGACGACGACCGGTTGCGCGAGCGGCTGGCCGACGAGCTCGTGGCGATGAGCGAGGCCGAGCGGCAAGGAGAGGCGACCATCGTGCTGATCCTGCCGGAGATCGGCCGTGGCATCGTGCCAGTGGCGCCCGAGGATCGCCGCCTGCGGGATCTGGCCGGCTGGCTTGCGCAGGATGCGGCGTCCATTGCCGAGGCCGTCTGGTACGTGCGGCATGGGCTGGCTCGCCGCTTGCGGTAGCGGCCCGCGCGGGATTCGCGTTGACGCCCCACCCCCCGATTGCTAGCTTACGCCCACTCCAAGGTGACCCAGGACCGCGCAGACAGTCCGGGTTGAAACGGGAAGTCGGTGACGCCAAGCGGCCAGTCCGACGCTGCCCCCGCAACGGTAATCGAGTCAAGGATCGCCACTATCGGCAACGGTAGGCCACTGTGCTCAAGCACGGGAAGGCGGCGGTCTCGAGGTGTCCCGCCTCACTCGTCAGCCCGGAGACCGGCCTTCGAGTGCATGCCAGGGCGCGGGCGATCCGGGAATGAAGTGACTCGCCGATCACCGGCTGTCACCCTATCCCCACGTCGATCTCCCCCCCGCCCGGCCTTCAAGGGTTCCTGCCGCACGGGTGCGTGCGGCCCTGAGAGACATGATCATGATGATATCCCCCCTGCGCCGCCGGAGCCTCACCGCCCTGTGCCTCGGCGTGGCGCCGCTGGCCGATGCCGCGACCTCCTCTTCCGAGACGAACGTTACCGAAAGCGAGCAGACCCTCGCACCTATGGTGGTGACCGCGTCGCTGGCGCCCCAAACCGCCGATCAGAGCCTCGCCTCGGTCACGATCCTCGACGAGGCCGATCTTCGCCGCCAGGACCCCAAGGACATCACCGACATCCTGCGCGCCCAGCCCGGCGTGGATGTCTCCTCCAGCGGCGGCTTTGGCAAGAACACCGGCATCTACTTGCGCGGCACTGGCAGGGAGTCCACACCACTGATGATCGACGGCATCCGGCTGCGCTCCGCTACCGATGGTGGCCCGGCCTGGCAGTTCCTCGAGCCGCGCGTGTTCGAGCGCATCGAGGTCGTGCGCGGTCCGCGCGGCAGCCTCTACGGTGCCGATGCCGTGGGCGGGGTGGTCCAGCTGTTCACTCCGAAAGGCGAGGGCGACCCCACACCGAGCATCAGCCTGGGGGGCGGTAGCTTCGGTACCCGCCGGGCCAGTGCCTCGCTTTCCGGCGCCGAGGACGGCACGCGCTATTTCGTCGCCACCAGCCGCCTGGAGAGCGACGGCTACGAGATCGTCGACGGCGAGGGTGACAAGGGCTACGACAACACCACCGGTCTGGTGCGCCTCTCACACGGCTTCGATAACGGCGCCGAGGTGGGCGTGCTGGCGCTGCGGGCCAGCGGGAATACCGAATTCGATAACTACGGCTCACCCGGCGATACCGATTACGTTCAGCAGGTGGCCGGCGTCTATGGTGAGTTGCCGCTTACCGAGGCTTGGTCCAGCCGCCTGACGCTCAGTGAGGCGAGGGACGAGAGCAACAGCCACAGAGACACCGGCGATTCGGTATTCGATACCCGCACGCGCACCGCCCGTTGGGAGAACATCCTGGCTTTCGGCCCCCACGAACTGGTCGCCGGCGGCGAGTATGCCCGCGACGACGTCGACTCTACCACAGCCTTCGACAAGGACAGTCGCGATAACAAGGCCGTCTTTACCCAGGCGCTGATGGACTTCTCGCCTTTGAGCCTTCAGGCATCGTTGCGCCACGACGACAATGAGGCCTTTGGAGAGGAGACCACCGGCAGCCTGGCGCTGGGGGTGGCGCTCGACGAGACTCATACCCTGCGCGCCAGCTATGGCACTGCCTTCCGGGCCCCGACCTTCAATGACCTCTACTATCCAGACGATGGCTTCTACGAGGGCAATCCGGATCTCGAGGCGGAGACCTCGGAGACCTATGAGCTGGGCATTCGCGGCCAGCTCGGGCGCGGGTTCTGGGACCTGGCGGTCTACCAGAGCGATATCGATGACATGATCACGACGGTTGATACCGACGGCGATGGTAGCGTCGATACCTCAGAAAACGTCGATCGGGCGCGCATCCGTGGTGTGGAGGTGGCCACCGGCGCCGACATCAATGACTGGACGCTGCGCGCCGCGGTAACCCTCATGGACCCCGAGGACCGCGACACTGGCAAGCAGCTGACGAATCGCGCCAGCCAGAGCCTGCGCTTGGACGCCGACCGCACGCTGGGCGACTGGAGCCTGGGCGGTTCCTTCATCGCCCAGAACCACCGTTATGAGGATGCCGACAACGACGAGCGGCTGGCCGGTTTCGGTCTCCTCAACCTGCGTGCCGGCTGGGCCTTCGCGCCGGGCTGGTCGGCCCGCCTGACCCTTGAGAACGCCTTGGACAGGGACTACGAAACGGCCGGCGGCTACAACAGCCCGGGCCGCGCGGCCTACCTCAGCCTGAGCTTCGGCGGTTGATGCGATTCATGACTTCCATGCGGCGTTCAGGACGGCGGTGTCGATGGCCGGGTCTCGGCCTGGCATTGGTTCTGGTATCGGGGCTGGCCTTGAGCCTGGCCGGCCCGGCTCAGGGCGCCGATGGTGTCTGCGTCACCGATGACGCCGACCGCGAGGTCTGCCTGGAGGCGCCTGCGAGCCGCATCGTGGCGCTGTCGCCCGGGGTCACCGAGCTGCTGTTTGCCGCTGGCGCCGGCGAGGCGGTGGTCGGGGCGGTCGGCTTCAGCGACTACCCGGCCGAGGCGGCGGGGCTGCCCCGGGTGGGCAGCTATGATCGCCTCGACCTCGAGGCGCTGCTGGCGCTGGAGCCCGATCTGGTGGTGGCCTGGGCCGGCGGTAATCCTGGCGACCAGCTTGACCGCCTGGCCGCCCTCGGGCTACCGGTCTACTTCTCCGACGTGGGAGACTTTGCCGGCATCGCCGAGAGCCTCGAGCGCTTCGGCACCCTGGCGGGTACCCCTGACGTCGCCGCATCCGCGGCGTCGTCGCTGCGCGAGGAGGTTGCGGCGCTACGCGAGCGCTATGCCGCCGCCGCCCCAGTGCCGGTCTTCTATCAGGTCTGGGAGCAGCCGCTGATGACCCTCAATGGCCGCCACTGGATCAGCCGCTCGCTCGAGCTGTGCGGCGGCGTGAATCTATTCGCCGAGGCTTCCGCCCTGGTGCCTCGGATCGGCGTCGAGGCGGTGCTCGCCCGCGACCCGGAGGCGATCATCACCGGTGGCATGGGCGAGCCGGACTCCACCTGGCTCGAGGCCTGGCGGGCGTATCCCCGGCTGACGGCGGTGCGTCGCGACAATCTCTTCCTCATCGATCCCGACCTGGTGCAGCGGGCCGCCCCGCGGCTGGTGGAAGGAACCCGCCGGCTCTGTCAGTACCTGGAGGTCGCCCGTGGTCGCCGCTAGTGCTCACCCGGTGAATCGTGCGCGGCGCCTGCGGCCCCTGGCCTGGCTGACCCTGGCCGCGCTGCTGGCGCTGGCGTTATCGCTGGCCCTGGGCAGCGTCGCCATCGCCCCGGGGGAGCTCGTGGCGGTGCTCTCCGGGGGCGGCGAGGCTCTGCACCAGACGCTGGTGCTGGAGCTTCGCCTGCCCCGGGCGCTTGCCGCCTTCGGCACCGGGGCCCTGCTGGCGCTCGCCGGCGCCCTGATGCAGATCCTGCTGCGCAATCCGCTGGCCGACCCCTATGTGCTGGGGCTGTCCGGCGGAGCCTCGGTGGCGGCGCTGGCCGCGATGCTCGCCGGTCTCGGCGCCGCACTGGTCGCCGGGGCGGCCTTTGGGGGTGCCCTGGCCTCGACCCTGATCGTCTTCGGCCTGGCCCACGGTACCGGCAGCTGGACGCCGACGCGCCTGTTGCTCACCGGGGTAGTGATGGCCGCCGGCTGGGGGGCGCTGATCAGCTTCCTGCTGGCAGTGAGCCCGGTGGAGCGGCTGCCCGGCATGCTCTACTGGCTGATGGGCGACATGGCCTATGCCGGTAGTCCCTGGCCGGTGCTGAGCCTTGCAGTGATCAGCCTTCTGGTGGTGATGCCCCTGGGTCGTACCCTCAACGTGCTGGCCCGCGGCAGCCTGCAGGCCGCGGCCCTGGGCGTGGCGGTGCGCCCACTGGAGTGGACCCTCTACCTGTTGGCCAGCCTGCTCACTGCGGTGGCGGTCACCACCGCCGGCAGCGTGGGCTTCGTCGGCCTGATGGTGCCCCACATGCTGCGCCTGAGGCTCGGCAACGACCAGCGGCTGATCCTACCGGCCAGCCTGCTGGCCGGGGGCACCCTGTTGACCCTGGCCGACACCCTGGCGCGCACCCTGATCGCCCCTCAGCAGCTGCCGGTAGGCGTGATCACCGCGCTGCTCGGCGTGCCGAGCTTTCTCTACCTGCTGTCCCGGAGCCGTTGATGACGATGTCGGAGCCGCTGATGGAGACTCTGGAAGCGCATGAGCTGGTCATCGATATCCCGGGACGCGCTGGCGGGCGGCCGCTGGATCTGCGGGTCGCGCCCGGTGAGCGCTGGGGAGTGCTGGGGCCGAATGGCGCCGGCAAGACGACCCTGATGCACACCCTGGCCGGGCTGCGTGCGCCGCGCGAAGGCGAGGTGCGCCTCGGCGGAGAGCCCTTGGCGCGCCTCAAGCGGCGGGCTCTGGCGCGTCGGCTGGGCATCGTCTTCCAGGCCCATCACGACGACTTTCCGGCCACCGTGCGCGAGACGGCGCTGATCGGTCGCCATCCTTTCCTCTCGCCCTGGCAGCAGGAGGGGCCGGAGGATGTCGCGAGGGCCGAGGCGGCACTGGCGAGACTCGACCTGACGCACCTGGCCGAGCGAGAGCTCGCCACTCTTTCCGGCGGCGAGCGACAGCGGGTCAGCCTGGCGACCTTGCTGACCCAGGCCCCTCGGTTGTGGCTCGCCGACGAGCCCACCAACCATCTCGACCTGCATCACCAGGTGGCGGTCATGAAACTCTTGGCCGAGCAGGCCGCTCGTGGCTGCGGGGTGATGATGTGTCTGCATGATCTCAACCTGGCGGCACGCTGGTGCGACCACCTGCTGCTGCTGTACCCCGACGGCGAGGCCTGCTGGGGGCCGGCGGACCGCATGCTGGTGCCCGAGGCTCTCGAACGGCTCTATGGCCAGGCCCTCACCACCGCCATGGTCGATGGCGCGCCGGTCTTCGTGCCCAAGCATTGAGGCGATAGGAGGCTTAAGCGCCGATCAGTCCTTGTCGAGCTTCTTGAGCCGCTGCGCCGCCCGCTGGTTGGTCTTCATACGTTCCGGTCGCTTCATCGAGCGCCAGCGGGTGATCTCCTCCATGGTGCGCCCGCAGCCCACGCATAGCCCGCGCTTCAGTTGGCAGATCGAGACGCAGGGACTTTCGATGCCCTTGGCCATTCAGTGATACCCCCGGATCGCCAGCCGGCGTTCCCAGTCGCCGCCGTGCACGCGCCGACATTCTTCCTCGCTGTCGACATCCAGATGGTCGTCGATGGCGGCCACCTCGACGCCTGCCTCGAAGAAGGCGGCCTCGGTGAGCTCGCGCATCCGCCGGCGCCCGTTTCCCTTGAGGGCGCGGGTCATGTCGGCCTGGGTCTCGAACACCCAGACGACCCTGAGGCTCTCGGGGAAGCGGCGGTAGTCCACCAGGTGGGTCAGCCAGGCGAAGCCCGGCAGCATAGGCTTGGCGGTCTCGCAGGCATCGGTCAGGGCGCGGGTCAGCTGGCGCTCCATTCGGGTGCGGGCTTTCTTGTCGAGCATGGAAGGGCTCTCCTGTTGAGGGTGGCGTCGTGACGCAGTGCGTGAGCCGGTCGGCCGAGCGAGGGCGCCGGTTCGCTCGCCGAGCACGGACAGGACTCGGGTTGCTGTCTAGAGGGCATGGCGAAAGCGCAGGATGGGACGGCCATCGCCGGGGACCTCGAGCACCTCGGCGTGCACGCCGAAGGTGCGCCGCAGCCGGTCGGGTGTCAGCACCTCCCGGGGCGGGCCCGTGGCGACCAGGCGTCCGCCGTCCATGATGCCGATGCGGTCGCAGTCCATGGCCTGATCGAGATCGTGCAGGGCGATGATGACCGTGATCGGCAGCCGCCGAACAAGCCGCAGGATCGACAGCTGGTGGCGAATATCCAGATGATTGGTGGGCTCGTCGAGCAGCAGGGCGCTGGGTTGCTGGGCCAGGGCGCGGGCGATGTGCACCCGCTGACGCTCGCCGCCGGAGAGGGTGTGCCAGAGGCGGTTCGCCAGGGCCTCCAGGCCGACGTCGGCCAGCGCCCGCTCGACGATGGCCTCGTCCTCCGCGGACCAGGGCCGTAGCGGTGTGAGAAATGGCGTGCGCCCAAGCGCCACCGCCTGGTGCACCTCGACTCGGTCGAGGGTGTCCGCCTGCTGCTCGACGAAGGCCAGGATCCTCGCGATCTCATGGCGCCGCATGCGGTGCATCGGCTGGCCGTTCGCCAGCACGCGTCCGGTCTTCGGACGGCGCAGCCCGGCCATTACGCGCAGCAGGGTGGTCTTTCCCGAACCGTTGGGGCCGACCAGGCCGAAGGTCTCGCCCGGTTCCACCGCCAGACTGACGTCGTTCAGCAGCCGGCGCCCGTGGATGCGCCAGTCGACGTGCTCGGCGAATAGTCTCATCGTGTCCTCGCGCCGCGGATCAGGATCAGGGCGAAGGCCGGGGCGCCGATCAGCGCCGTGACCACCCCGATCGGCAGCACCTGGCCCGGCACCAGCATACGTGAGAGCACGTCCGCGCCGATCAGGAAGACGGCGCCGGCCAGCGCCGAGGCCGGCACCAGGCGGGTGTGGCGGCTGCCGACGAGAAAGCGCATGGCATGGGGGATCACCAGCCCGACGAAGCCGATGGCGCCGACCATGGACACCATGGCGGCGGTGACCAGCGCCATGGCGGCGATCAGCACCCCGCGGACCCGGCGCACGGGGATGCCCAGCGCGGCGGCGCTGTCGACGCCGAAGGTGAAGGCATCGAGGGCGCGCCGATACCACAGGCAGATGGCCAGGCCGGCCAGGGCGGCGGGCAGCCCCAGGGCGACGTCGTCCCATCGCACCCCGGAGAGGTTGCCCAGCAGCCAGAACATGATGCCGCGTGCCTGCTCGGCGCTCGCCGACTTGGCGATGATTAGCGCGGTCAGGGCGTTGAACAGCTGCGAGCCGGCGATACCGGCGAGGATGATGGCCCCCGCGGCCTGGGTCGCGCGATCGCCCCCGATACCGCTGCCGGCGGCGTGGGCGAGCACCGCCACCAGGCCGAAGGCCAGGCAGGCTCCGGCGAAGGCGCCGAGCGACAGCGTCAGGGCGCCGGCGCCGAGCCCGAGGATGGCGACCGAGACGGCACCGGTCGAAGCGCCGGCGGAGATGCCCATCAGGAAGGGGTCGGCCAGCGGGTTGCGCAGCAGGGCCTGGAGTACGACCCCGGCCAGCGCCAGTCCGGCGCCGCAGCAGGCCGCGAGGATCGTCCGGCTCAGCCGATAGCTCCAGATGATGCCGGCATCGATGCGATCCACGGGAAAGGTCGTGCCCAGAAGGCGGTTGGCCAGCACCTCGAGGAGGGTCCTCGGCGGGATCGAGGTCTCGCCGAAGGCGGTGCCGGCCATCACCGCGAGGAACAGCAGCAGCGGCGCCAGCCAGCTCCAGTGCCAGGCGGATGGCGTCGGCCGAGGCGGGCGAGCGGCCGCAGAGCGCCTCGGGGGCGCCATGGGCGACGTCATGGAGCGGAGGGTGTCGTTCATCGATCGAAGGACTGGCTCGCCAGGGCATCGACCAGTGTCTCGAGGCCGAAGATGGTGCGCATCGTGGCACTCATGGCATGGGCATCCATCTCGATGATATGGCCGTTTTTGACCGCCGACATCTCCCGCGCCACGGGGTCATCGCGCAGGAAGTCGTGCTTGGCGTCGATGCTGTCCGCCGCGTAGCGGCGGCGATCCATGCGGGCCAGCACGATGATGTCGGGATCGGCGCGGGCGATCGTCTCCCAGCCAACGGTCGGCCACTCCTCATCGGATTGAATCACGTTGCGGATGTCCAGCTTGTCCATCATGTAGCCCGGTGCGCCGAGCCTGCCGGCGACGAAGGGATCCGCGGCCTCGTCGGGAGACGAGAACCAGAAGACGGCCGACAGGTCGTCCGGTAAGGCCAACTCCCGGGCCGCGGAAACGGCGGCCGATTCCCGCGTTCTCAGATCGTTCACCAGGGACTTTCCGGCGCCCTGGACGTCGAAGATGGTGGCCAGCTCAAGGATGCCCTTGTAGATCGAGTCGGTCGAGAAGGCGGCCGTGCGTGTGCCGTCGCCGCCGGTGGCGTTGTCCTTGGTATCGCAGTCGGCGGGCATGATGTAGGTGGCTATGCCCAGGTCATGGAACTGCTCGCGGGTCGCCACGCTGCCGGTGGGGCCGATATGCCATGCATACTGGGCGGCGACGAGGTCGGGCTTGCGATTGACCACGGCCTCGAAGCTCGGGTCGTTGGCGGCGAGTCGCTCGATGTCGGCGTTGATCTCCTGGAATTCCGGCAGCACCGGATTGAACCATACCGAGGTGCCATCGACGCGCTCGTCGATGCCCAGGGCATAGAGGATCTCGGTCGCCGACTGGCCGACGGTAACCGTGCTCCCCGGTGCCGAAGAAAAATGAATATCCATGCCGCAGTTGGAAAGAGTGATCGGATAATGAGTGGGGGATGCCAAGGCGAATGAAGCGGGAAATAGCGCCAATTTGGCCAGTAAATGGCGAGCATATTTCATGCGTTTTTTCCGATTTTTTGAGTGATAGATTGGCAGTTTTTATGGGAGGTAATGTCGCCGATTTTTACGGGTGATTATCTCGATTGATCCCGTCCTGGCTATCTCTTTCTCGCGCTTCGTTCCGCGATGGGCGACGATCATGTGACAAAACACCCGGGAAAAACAACCCCCGGATTGCCGGTTCAGGGGCGATCATGCCTTGGGGACGTTCAATGATGGATGACGGTCTTCGGGGAAATTGCGTGGCGGCGATTGCGCCGGTCGCGGCCGTTACCTTAGGATACGCTCTTCGAAGACAGGTGCCCCTGATGCTCAGGGGATAATCGGGAAGTCTGGTAAGGCCTCGGCCGATCCCAGCGCTGCCCCCGCAACGGTAATGAAGCGCGATCCGCGATGACCACTGGCGATAGCCGGGAAGGTGCGGATCACGGCATGAGCCTCGGCCATGCCGCCTTCGAGCCCGGAGACCGGCCTGTCGTTTCGTGTCATCCCAGTCCGGTGCGGTGGGCACCGAGAGGATCAACATGCCCGAGTTTTCCGATTCCCCCTCCCGGCGGGGCGTCCGCCGTGGTGCGCGTCTGGCGTTCGTCTGCCGCTGCCCAGTCGACCGCGGCCTGGCCGCGACGCCATGACCGCCGTGCCCGAGTTCCCCTTCGTGGCCGTCGTCGGCCAGCAGCCGCTCAAGACCGCGCTGCTGCTCAACGTCATCGACCCCCGCCTCGGCGGCGTGCTGATCAGCGGCCCCAAGGGCAGCGCCAAGTCGACCCTGGCTCGGGCGCTGGCGGCGCTGCTGCCGGAGGATGGCGGGGGCCGCCGACCGTCGCTGGTGACCCTGCCGCTGGGCGCCAGCGAGGAACGCCTGACCGGCAGCCTGGACCTGCAGTGGGTGCTCGCCGAGGGCGAGGCGCGCTTCCAGGAGGGCCTGCTGGCCCGCGCCGACGGCGGCCTGCTGTACGTCGACGAAGTCAATCTGCTGCCGGATTCGCTGGTCGATCTGCTGCTCGATGTGGCCGCCAGTGGCGTCAACCGCGTCGAGCGCGATGGCCTGAGCCATGCCCACCCCGCGCGCTTCAGCCTGATCGGCACCATGAACCCCGACGAAGGGGAGCTGCGCCCCCAGCTGCTCGACCGCTTCGGCCTCTGCGTCGAGCAGGCGGCGAGCCCTGGCGTCGCCGAGCGCGTCGCCATCCTGCGCAAGCGCGAGGCCTTCGATCGCGATCCCCCTGCCTTCATCGACGCCCATGCGGCCGAGCAGGAGGCGCTGACCCGGCGCCTGGCCGATACCCGCCAGCGGTTGGGGGCTGTCACGGCCGAGCCCTGGGTCTACGAGCATATCGCCCGAGAGAGCGATGCCGCCGGCGTCGAAGGCATGCGCGCCGACGTGACCTGGCATCGCGCCGCCCGGGCCCATGCGGCCTGGCGGGGCGAGCCGCGCGTCGCGCGCGAGGACCTGGATACCGTCGAGCCCTGGGTGCTGGCCCACCGCCGCACCATTGCGCCCGAGACGCCGCCTGACGAGGGCGACAGCGGCCATGGCTCCAGCCGTGGCGGATCGAACCCGAGCGGCACCAGTCGTGATCGACCGGGGCGCGAGCGCCAGGAGGACGCCTCGCCGGACCCGGCCGCAGGCGGCACGCAGGACTCTGCGCCCCAGGGCCAGTGGGGCGCCATGCCGCCGGTGGCGCAGCCGAGTGTCAGTGCGCAGATGCCGTCGCTGCCCGATGCCGCCACCGGGCTAACGAAAACGGCTCCGGCAGTGTCTGCGTCCTCGAGCCGGCTCTCCGGCCGGCAGGCGGGCCGTCGCCGGGACCGCCGGCAGGGTGAGCAGGCCGCGGATGTGTCGCGCCTGGACTGGTTCGCGACCCTGGTCGAGAACCGTGGGCGCTGGCCCTGGCGGCGCCTGCGCTATCGTCGCCCTCGCACCGGCCAGCCGATGCTGCATCTCGTGCTGCTGGACACCTCCGCCTCCACCCTCGGCCGGCGCCTGCTGGGCCGTGCCAAGGGCGTGGTCGACCGGCTGGCGCGCCAGGCCTATGCCGCCCGCGAGCAGATCGCGGTGCTGGGCTTCGGCAACGATGGCATTACCTCCCTTCAGCCTCGGCGCCGCGCGCCCAAGGACCTGCTCGAGCGGCTCGATGCCGTCGCCGGTGGCGGAGGCACGCCGCTGCGCGAGGCCGTACAGCGCGCGGCGGACCTGCTGCGCCAGTGGCGTCGCCGGGAAGCCGGACTCTCGGTGCGCACCTATCTGATCACCGACGGCCGCACCCGTCAGCCGCTGAGTGGCCTGCCGTCGCTCGGCGACTGCGTGGTCGTCGACACCGAGAGCGCCGCCGTGAGGCGTGGGCGGGGCCGCGACATCGCCCGTCAGCTGGGCGCTCTCTACGTGCCGCTGGCCGGCCTGGAGGCCTCCCCATGAATGATGCTCACGCCAACGAGAGCGCGACCAAGAACGAGAACACCATCGGCTGCCCGGCGGTGTTCATCGCCGCGCCGGCCTCGGGCCAGGGCAAGACCACCGTGACCGCGGCCCTGGCACGGATGCTGCGCCGCCGGGGCCAGGTGGTTCGGGTGTTCAAGACCGGGCCCGACTACCTGGATCCCCGGGTGCTGGCCCAGGCCTCGGGCCAGCCGGTCGACCAGCTCGACCTGTGGATGGCCGGCGAGGCCTACTGTCGCCAGCGACTGTTCGAGGCCGCCCGCGAGGCCGACCTGATCCTGGTCGAGGGCGCCATGGGGCTTTACGACGGCGAGCCCTCCAGCGCCGATCTCGCCGCGCTGTTCGGTCTGCCGCTGGTCATCGTCATGGACGTCAAGGGCATGGCCCAGACCGCGGCGGCGCTGGTGGCCGGTCTGGCCGGCTTTCGCGATGACATCCGCATCACCGGACTGATCGCCAACGCCTGCGGATCACAGCGCCATCGCGAGCTGATCGAGGCGGCGCTGCCGGTGAGCGTGCCGCTGCTGGCGGCGGTGCCCCGCGATACGGCCCTGGCGCTACCCGAGCGTCATCTGGGGCTGGTCCAGGCCGAGGAGATCCGCGACGACCTGGAGGCGCGCTTCGACGCCGGCGCCGAGGCACTGGCCGCCGAGGGGCTGGGCGAGGCTTTGCTTTCGCTGCCACCTGTGGTCTTCAGTCCCGCGCCCAGCGAGGCATCGGCGCCGCCGGCCTGGCTGGCCGGTCGCACCATCGCCGTGGCTCGTGACGCCGCCTTCAGCTTCATCTATCAGGCCAACCTGGACCTGCTCGAACGGATGGGGGCGAGGCTGCACTTTTTCTCGCCGCTTACCGATCGCGGCCTGCCGGCCTGCGACGCCCTGTGGCTGCCCGGGGGCTACCCCGAGCTGCATGCCGCCGGCCTTGCGGCCAATGCCGCGCTTCGCGACGACCTTCAACGGGCCTTCGCTGCGGACCTGCCGATCCTCGCCGAATGCGGCGGCCTGCTCTATTGCCTGGAGACGCTGACGGACGTCGATGAGAAGACCCACGCCATGCTGGGGCTGCTGCCCGGTGCGGGCGCCATGCGTGGCCGGCGCGGCTGCCAGGGCATGCAGACCGCCGAGCTGCCCGAGGGTGAGGTACGTGGCCACGCCCATCATCGCTCCCAGGCCGGCGGCACGCCTGCACCGATCGCCCACGGCCGACGCCAGCGCCATCCCGCGCCGGGCGAGGCCATCTATCGCTCGCGGCGCCTGACGGCGTCCTACCTGCACCTGTTCTTCCCCGACAATCCCGCCGCCATCGCCCGCCTGTTCGGCGCGGACGCGGCCGACGCCTCTCGCTCTTCCGAAGCTCCGCCGACCGACTCGACCCTCGACCAGACCAAGGAATGCCACGCATGAAGCTCGACAAGATTCCCGCCACGGTGGTTACCGGTTTCCTGGGCAGCGGCAAGACCACGCTGCTGGCCGGCATCCTGCGCCAGATCACCGGCAAGCGGATCGCCGTCATCGTCAACGAGTTCGGCGAACAGGATATCGACTCCAGCCTGCTGCGCGGCTGCGCCCTCGGCTGTGAGGACGGAAGTGAAGAGGAAGGCGCGCGTGCCCCGGGTATGAAAGAAGACGAGGACGGCGGCATCTTCGAGCTGGCCAACGGCTGCATCTGCTGCACCGTGGAGGAGGAGTTCCTGCCGGTAATGAAAAAGCTGGTGGCCCGCCGCGACGACATCGATCACATCCTGATCGAGACCAGCGGCCTGGCCCTGCCCAAGCCGCTGGTGCAGGCCTTCAACTGGCCGGAGGTGCGCCAGCACTGCACCGTGGATGCCATCATCACCGTGGTGGACGGCCCCGCGGTGGCCGCCGGCCGCTATGCCAGCGACGTCGAGCAGGTGGAGGCCCAGCGCCGCGCCGACGATAGCCTGGATCACGACCCCAGCCTGCGCGAGCTGCTCGATGACCAGCTGAGCGCCGCCGACCTGGTGTTGGTCAGCAAGAGCGATCTGCTCTCGGCGGACGAGCGGAAACGCGTCGAGAAGATAGTGGCGCGCAAGGTCTCCGAGGCCGTGAAGACGCTGTTCATCGATCCGAGCCTCGCACAGGACCCGGCCCGGCTCGAGGCCCTGATGGGCATCGGCGCGGCGAGCGAGGAGGGTATCGATCGCATCGACAACCACCATGACCGCCACCATGCCGAGGGCGCCCATCACGATCATGCCCATGATCACTTCGACGGCGTCGTGATCCGCCTCGGCGAGGTCGACGTCGAGGCGCTTGAGGCCCGGCTGGCCGAGCTCTTGAAGGCTCACCAGATCTATCGCGCCAAGGGCTTCGCGGCGATTCCCGGCAAGCCCATGCGTCGGGTGATCCAGGCCGTCGGCCAGCGGCTGGACGGCTATTACGATCGGCTGTGGGCCCAGGACGAGCCGCGCCACACCGAGCTGGTCATCATCGGTCGGGGCCTCGACCGCGCCTCGCTGCAGGCGACGCTTGCGGACGCCGAGCGCGCGATGCCCGCCTGATGCATCTGTTCGCCGCCAAGCCCGGGGGCTTCGTCGACGATGAGGGCATCGTCGACCTGCAGCAGAGTCCCGCCGAGGTCGTGATCCTGTCGGCCGCCGACAGCAGCCTCTCGGCGCTGGCCCAGGCGGTCGAGCGACTGGGGGACGGCTATCCCTCTGTGCGCCTCGCCAACTGGATGAACCTGGTCAAGCCGGCCGCTTACGACCTCTACGAGGATCGGGTGCTGGAGCAGGCGCGCCTGGTCATCGTCTCGCTGCTCGGCGGCAGCGCCTACTGGCAGTATGGCCATGAGCGCCTGCTGGCCTGGGCGGCGGCGGACCCGAAACGACAGCTGATCCTGGTGCCGGGCTGCGATGCCCCGGACGATGCCCTGCTCACGGCCTCCAGTGTGTCCTTCGACGCGGCCCATCGGGTGTGGCGCTACCTGCGCGAGGGCGGCGTGGACAACGCCGAGCAACTGCTGCGCTTCGTCGCCGCAGAATGTATGGAACAGGGCCTAGCGAGGCCGCTCGCCTGGCGCGAGCCCCGGGCGATTCCTCCGGCGCTGATCTACGCGCCGGGACGCTCGGCGCCGACGCTGGCGAGCTGGGAAGCGCGCAGGGACCATGATCGCCCCGTCTGTCTGCTGCTGTTCTATCGCAGCCACCTGCAGGGGGCCAACACCGCGGTGCTGGACGGCCTGATCGCGTCCCTCGAGGCCCAAGGGCTCGCGCCCCTGGCGGTGGCGGTGGCCTCGCTGAAGGAGGAGGCCTGCGTCGCCTTCGTCGATCATCTGATCGAGCGTACCGGCGCCGGCCTGGTGGTCAACACCACCGGCTTCTCGGTCAACCGCGCCCCCGACGAGGGCGAGGTCACCGGTGGGGCACCAGGGGAAGAGCCGGCAGGCCTCTTCGTCGGCCGGCCGGTGGTGCTGCAGGCGATACTGGCCAGCAGCCCGGAGGAGGACTGGCGCGACAAGGCCGCCGGCCTGCACAGCCGTGACGTGGCCATGCAGGTGGTGCTGCCGGAGATGGACGGGCGCGTCATCACCCGGGCGGTGGGGTTCAAGGCCGAGTCCCACTACAGCGAGCGCTGCCAGCTCTCGGTGACGCGCCATCGGCTGCATCCCGAGCGTGCCGCCTTCGTCGCCGAACTGGCCTGGCGCTACGCGCGGCTGCGTCAGACGCCCAACGCCGACAAGCGCCTGGCGCTGGTGCTGGCCAACTATCCCGCCCGGGACGGGCGCATCGGCAATGGCGTCGGCCTGGATACCCCGGCCTCCACGGTCAACCTGCTGCGCGCGCTCGAGAAAGCCGGCTATCCGCTCAAGGACCTGCCCGAGGATGGCAACGCCCTGATTCGCCGGCTGCAGGCGAGCGTCACCAACGAGGCGCAGTCGCTTGCCTGGCGGGGCAGCTGGCAGAGTCTCGGCGTCGACGATTACCTGGCCTGGTTCCGCACCCTGCCGGATACGCTGCAGGATTCGGTCTGGCGGCGCTGGGGCGCCCCCGAGGATGATCCCCGGCACCGCCAGGGGCGGCTGCTGATCTCGGGCATCCGCCTCGGCGAGACCTTCGTCGGCATCCAGCCGTCCCGGGATATCAGTGACGGTCCGGATGCCGATCCGACCCGGAGCTATCACGACACCGAGCTGGTCCCGCCCCACGGCTATCTGGCGTTCTACCTGTGGCTGCGCGAGCACTACCGGGTGGATGCGGTGATTCACGTCGGCAAGCACGGCAACCTGGAGTGGCTGCCCGGCAAGAGCACGGCGCTCTCTGCCGAGTGCTGGCCGGATGTCGCCCTGGGGCCGCTGCCGCACTTCTATCCCTTCATCGTCAACGATCCAGGGGAGGGCGCCCAGGCCAAGCGCCGCAGCCAGGCGGTGATCATCGACCACCTGATGCCGCCGCTGGCCCGGGCCGAGCTCTACGGCGACATGGCCGAGCTCGAGTCGCTGACCGACGAGTACTACCAGGCGCTGGGCATGGACCCGCGTCGGGAGGCCCTGATTCGCGAGCGCATCCTTACGCACCTGAAGCGGACCGGCATCGATCGGGAGCTCACCCAGACCGCCGCTGAGGGTGACGACAAGGGCGACGACAAGGGCGACGACGAGGGCCTGCTCACCGAGCTCGACACCTACCTCTGTGATATCAAGGAAGCCCAGATCCGCCACGGCCTGCACGTGCTCGGCAGCCTGCCGCCGGCGGAGAAACGCGCGGCGACCCTGGTCGCCATCCTCAGGCTCCCCAGGGGCGAGTCGACGACGCAGCGTGGTCTGCTCCACGCCCTGGCCGACGACCTGGGGCTGCGCGAGCCGGACGAGTCGGGGGCGCGTTTCGATCCGCTGGCGGCCGGCACCGAGCCTTGGCGGGGGCCACGGCCGGTGGCGCTGAGGGAACTCTCCGATGCCCCCTGGCGCAGCGCCGCCGATACCCGCGAGCGCCTCGAGGGGCTCGCCGAGCGGCTGGTCGAGGCCCATGTCCTGACATCCGACGACGACCTGGCATCCGGCGAGCTCGAGGCGCTGGCCCGGGATTATCCAGCCACCGCAGCGCTCTGCCGCCATGCCCGCGACGGCCTCTGGGCCGCCATGCGCCACGGCGCCGAGCGCGAGATCGGCGCGCTGCTCGATGGGCTCGACGGGCGCGGCGTGCCGCCAGGCCCAAGCGGAGCGCCCAGCCGCGGCCGGCTCGACGTGCTGCCTACCGGACGCAACTTCTTCAGCGTCGACAACCGCGCCGTGCCGTCGCCCGCCGCCTGGTCGCTGGGCGAGGCCTCGGCTCAGGCCTTCGTCGAGCGCTACCTGCAGGATCACGGCGACTACCCGCGGCGCCTGGGGTTGTCGATCTGGGGCACCGCCACCATGCGCACCGGCGGCGACGACATCGCCCAAGCCCTGGCGCTGATGGGGGTGCGGCCGATCTGGTCGCTGGGTTCCCAGCGGGTGGTCGACGTCGAGGTGATCGCCAGTCCCTTGCTGGGCCGGCCCCGGGTGGACGTCACCCTGCGGGTGTCCGGCTTCTTCCGCGACGCCTTTCCCCATGTGATCCGGCTGTTCGACGCCGCGGTGCGGGCGGTGGCGAGCTATCAGGAGCCGGGCGACGGCAACACCATCCGCGCGGCAATCGGGGCGCGCCGGAGTGAGCTCGAGGCCTCGGGGCTCTCGCCCGAGGCGGCCGAGCAGGAGGCCGGCTACCGGGTGTTCGGCAGCCGGCCCGGCGACTACGGCACCGGCCTGGACCGGCTGGTCGACGGCCGTGCCTGGGATGATGCCGATGACCTGGCCGAGGCCTACGTCGCCGCCGGCGCCTATGCCTACGGCCAGTTCCCCGAATCCGGCATCGGGGCGCGCCGCGCCTTCGAGCGCCAGCTCGGCGGCCTGCAGGCGGTGCTGCACAACCAGGACAACCGCGAGCACGACATCCTCGATTCCAACACCTACTACGCCTTCCAGGGGGGCATGGCCAACGCCGGCCGCGCCCTGGGCGGCGAGGCGCCGGCCGTCTATCACGCCGACCACGCCAACCCAGCCCGGCCGCGCATCCGCACCCTGAAGGAGGAGCTTTCGCGGGTGATCCGCTCCCGGGTCCTCAACCCCAAGTGGATCGAGGCCATGCGCGAGCACGGCTACAAGGGCGCCTTCGAGATGGCCGCCACCGTGGACTACCTGTTCGCCTACGACGCCACCACCGATCTGGTGGCCGACCATCAGTACGCCCAAGTCACCGATGCCCTGGTGCTGGACGCGGCGAACCAGCACTTCCTGCGCGAGCACAATGCCGCGGCGCTGGAGGAGATGGCCGAACGCCTGCTGGAGGCGGTCCAGCGCGGCCTCTGGCAGGACGCCGGCGAGCACGGCGAGGCGCTCAGGGACCTGCTGCTCGAGTTCGACGAGCGTCGGGAGCAGACCTCGTGAGCCCCCCGGCACGGATTCGCGGCTGGTGCCCCGGCGCCTGGCGCCCCATGGCCACCGGCGACGGCCTGCTGGTGCGGGTGCGCCCGCGGCTGGGCCGGCTCAGCCGGGCACAACTGCTGGCGCTGTGTGACGCCGCCGAGGCCTGGGGCAGCGGGCTGATCGAGCTCACCCGTCGCGCCAACCTGCAGTTGCGCGGCGTGACCGAGAGCGGCTGGCCCGCGCTGATGGACCATCTCGCCGAGCACGGCCTGGTGGCCCCGGATATCGCGGCCGAGCGCCGCCCGGCGCTGCTGCTGGCTCCGGACTGGCGCGATGACGACGCGACTCTCGAGGCGGCGTGCCTGCTACGGCAGCGCCTCGCCGCCTGGCCGAGCCTGCCGCACAAGTGGGGCCTGGCGTTGGATGCCGGGCCGGCCCCGGTGCTCACCGAGGCCTCGGCCGACCTGCGCCTGGAGCGCTCGGCCGAGGGCGGGCTGCTGGTGCGGACCGACGGGCGCGACCGTGGCACGTCGGTCGAGGATGTCGAGGCCGCCGTCGACCTGATGACACGGCTGGCGCATTGGTTCGTCGAGAGTGGTGGCACGCAAGCCGGGCGGATGCGTCGCCTCAATGCGCCGCTGCCGGCCTGGGCGGCGGTCGATGCCGCGCCGGCCGATGCCGCGCCGGCACTCTCGTTGGGCGCGCATCCCCTTGGGTGGGTGGTCGGGCTACCCTTCGGCCGGGTGCAGGCCTCGACGCTGCGCGCCGCGCTTGCCGATGACGATGTCACCGGCATCCGGGTCACGCCCTGGCGGCGCCTGCTGCTGGAAGGCCTGCGCACGAAGATCAACGACGGCGACCCGGCCGATGGGCTGATCCATGACGAGGGTGATCCGCGGCTTGCCATGGACGTCTGCCCGGGGGCGCCGCATTGCGCCCAGGCCAGCGTGGCCACCCTGGGCCTGGCCCGGGCGCTGGCCGAGCGGCGTGGGAAACGCCCGGATGGGCGAAGCGCGGGCCGGGTGCACATCTCCGGCTGTGCCAAGGGCTGCGCCCGGGGCCGCTCGGCCGAGCTCAGCCTGACCGGACGCGACGGCCGCTATGACCTGATCCTGGGCGGACGCGCCGACCACACGCCAATCGCGACCGGCCTCGGCGAAGCCGACGCCGTCGAGCGCCTTGCCGCGCTATGGGCAAGCACATGACACGGGGGCGAAGTGCCGCGCGCATGCCTCGCGACGCCTCGTTCCCGAAACGATCGATTAGGAGATAACGGATGCCTCACGTCTATGAAACCGACGGACCGGCGATCTACCGGGAGTCCTTCGCCATCATACGGCGCGAGGCCGAGCTTGCGCGCTTCTCGCCCGAGGAGGAGCCGGTGGCCGTGCGCATGATTCACGCCGCCGGCCTGGTGGTGCTGGCGCCGCACGTTCACTTCCGGGGGCAGGTGGTCGCCAGGGCCCGGGCGGCGCTGGAGGGTGGGGCGCCGATCCTGTGCGACGCGCGCATGGTCGCCGAGGGCATCACCCGCAAGCGCTTGCCGGCGGACAACGCGGTGATCTGCACCCTGCACGACGAGCGAGTGCCGGGCCTGGCACAGGAGATGGCCAACACCCGCTCGGCGGCGGCGCTGGAACTGTGGCGGCCCCAGCTGGAGGGCGCGGTGGTGGCGATCGGTAACGCCCCGACCGCGCTGTTCCACCTGCTGAACATGCTCGAGAATCCGGACTGCCCGCGCCCGGCGGCGATCATCGGTTGCCCGGTGGGCTTCGTCGGTGCGGCGGAGTCCAAGCAGGCGCTGTGGGAGAGCGCTGCGGCGCCCTGTGCCATCGTCGAGGGCCGGCTCGGCGGCAGCGCGGTGACGGTGGCCGCCATCAACGCCATGGCGGATCGCAGCGAATGAACCAGGGCACGACTCTCGATAGCTCCCTCGATAGCTCCCTCGATAGCTCCCCCGATAGCCGGACCGGCACCATCGTCGGCGTCGGCCTCGGACCCGGCAGCCAGGACCTGATGAGCGTGCGCGCCGACCGGCTGATCCGCGCCGCCAGTCATGTCGCCTACTTCCGCAAGAAGGGGCGCATCGGGCATGCCCGCACCATCGTCGAGGGCATGCTGGCGCCCGGTGCGGTGGAGCTGCCGATGGAGTATCCGGTCACCACCGAGATCCCCTTCGACGACCCGCGCTACAACGCCTGGCTCTCGGCCTTCTACGAACGCCAGGTGGCTCGGCTGGCCGAGATCGCCGGAGCCGGCCAGGACGTGGTGGTGCTCTGCGAGGGCGATCCCTTCTTCTACGGCTCCTTCATGCACCTCTACACGCGGCTCCTGAATCGCGTGCCGACCGAGGTGGTGCCCGGCATCACCGGCATGTCGGCGGCCTGGACGGCGACGGGTCGGCCCATCACCTGGGGCGACGACGTACTGACCGTGCTGACCGCGACCCAGTCGGAGGAGCGGCTGGCCGAGCGCATCGCGCGCACCGACGCCCTGGTGGTGATGAAGATCGGCCGCCACCTCGACAAGCTGCGCCGTGCGCTGGCAAGCGCCGGCCGCGAGGACGAGGCCTGGCTGATCGAGTACGCCTCGATGGCGCAGCAGCGGGTGGTGCCGCTGCGCGATGCCGGCGAGCGGGTGCCCTATTTCTCGATCCTGGTGATCCACGGCGACGGGAGGCGGCCATGAGGGCTGAGGGGCAAGAGGGCTGGCTTAAGATCGTGGGGTTGGGCCCGGGCAGCGATGCCTTGATTACCCCTGAGGCCTCCAGCGCGCTGGCCGACGCGACCGACGTGGTGGGCTATGTGCCCTACGTCGAGCGCGTGGCACCGCGGCCGGGGCTGACCCGCCACGGCTCGGACAACCGCGAGGAGATTCGCCGCGCCGAGCAGGCCCTCGAGATGGCCGCCGCGGGCCGCCGGGTGGCGGTCGTCTCCTCGGGGGACCCCGGCGTGTTCGCCATGGGGGCTGCCGTGTTCGAGGCGCTGGAAGCGGTCGAGCCGGCCTGGCGGGCGCTGGATATCCAGGTGCTGCCGGGGGTCTCGGCGATGCTGGCCGCCAGCGCGAGGCTCGGTGCCCCCCTGGGCCACGATTTCTGCTGCATCAACCTCTCGGACAACCTGAAGCCCTGGGCGCTGATCGAGAAGCGCCTGCGGCTGGCCGCCGAGGCCGATTTCGCCATGGCCTTCTACAACCCGCGCTCCCGCTCGCGGCCGGAGGGCTTCGCCCGCGCGCTGACGGTGTTGCGCCAGGCCTGTGGCGAGGCGCGCCTGATCATGTTCGCCCGCGCGGTCTCCACGCCGCAGGAGCGTCTGCGCGTCACCACCCTGGGAGAGGCGATGCCCGAGATGGCTGACATGCGCACCCTGGTGATGGTGGGCTCGAGCCTGACGCGTCGGATCCCGGGGGGCGGAAACGAGGAAGGCGAGTGGGTCTATACCCCGCGGTCGGCGCCCTCATCTGAGGCGGCTCAATGACCCAGCCACTGGAGTGCTTCGTCGAGGGTGTGCGCCTCGCGGCGGGGCGGCAGCGCCGGCCGGTCGATCATCACCACCGGCAGCGCGAGGATCCTCGCCGCCTCGAGCTTGGCCGCCGCGCCCGCGCCGCCGGCGTTCTTGCACACCAGGCGCTCGACGCCGTGCTCGCGCAGCAGGGCCAGGTCGCCCTCCCGGGTAAAGGGGCCGCGGTCGACGGTCAGCGTATGGTGCGGCAGCGGCGGGGGCGTATCGGGCCGGTCGATCAGCCGCAGCAGGTAGTGGTGCTCGGGCCTCGCGGCGAAGGCGGCAAGGTGCATGCGCCCGATCGCCAGCAGCACCCGCTGCGGGGGGCCGGCGAGCGCTTCCACCGCCGCCTCGATGCTATCGACCCGCTGCCAGTCGTCGCCCGGCTGCAACGCCCAGGGCGGCCGGGTCAGGGCGAGCAGCCGAGTACCCGTTTGTTCGGCCGCGGCCACGGCATGGCGGCTCATCTGCTCGGCGAAGGGGTGGGTGGCGTCGATCAGGTGGGTGATGCCCTCCGCCTTGAGAAAGGCGGCCAACCCATCGATGCCGCCGAAGCCACCGACCCGGGTCGGCAGCGGCTGGGGCTTGGGTGCGGCGACACGGCCGGCGTAGCTGAAGCGTGCAGGAATCTCGCGCTCGGCCAGGGCGCGAGCCAGGGCACTGGCCTCGGTGGTACCGCCGAGAATCAGGACTTTCATCGGGGCTCTTCGAGCTCCTTCATAGGGTTGGCGGGATGCGCGCCGGATAGCGCTTGGTGCTGACCATCTCGAGCAGGGAACGACAATCAGGAAGCGTATCGAGGCACATGATGACTGACGCGGACGAGGCCCCCTGGCTGACGATACTGGGCTGGGGCGAGAGTGGCATGGCGGGGCTCACGGCGGCAAGTCGCGAGGCGCTTGACGCCGCCGAGGTGGTGTTCGGCGCCCGACGCCTCCTGCGCCTGCTGCCGCCGCTCGCCGCCGAGGTGCGCGAATGGCCGGTGCCCTTCGCCGACGGCATTCCCCTGTTACTGGCCGAGCGTGGCCGCCGAGTAGTGATGCTGGCCTCCGGCGATCCCTTCTGGTTCGGTGCCGGGGCGACCCTGGCGCGACACCTCGGACCCGGCGAGTGGTGCTCGCTGCCGTCGCTCTCGACCTTCGGCCTGGCGGCGTCAAGGCTCGGCTGGGCGCTGGAGGGCGTGACCTGCCTGGGGCTTCACGCCCGGCCGCTGACGCGCCTGCGTCCTCACCTGCATCCCGGGCGTCGCCTGCTGGTGCTGCTGCGCGACGGCGCGGCGGTGGAAGAGCTCGCTGGCCTGCTCGGGCGCGCCGGCTTCGGCGCCAGCCGGCTCCACGTGCTGGAGGCGCTGGGTGGCACGGGTGAGCGCGTGCGCAGCGCACGCGCCGACGCCGAGCTGCCGGGCGATATCGTCCATCCGGTGGCGGTGGGCCTCGAGGTTGCGGGAGACGGGCCGGCGCTGCCACTGACGCCCGGCCGGCCGGATGACTGGTTCGCCCACGACGGCCAGATCACCAAGCAGGCGGTGCGCGCCGTGACGCTTTCGGCCCTGGCACCGGCACCGGGCGAACGGCTGTGGGACATCGGCACCGGCTCGGGCTCGGTGGCCATCGAGTGGTTGCTGGCCCACCCGGACAACCGCGCCCTGGGCCTAGAGCGTGACCCGGCAAGGGCAGAGCGAGCCCGGTGCAACGCCCGCGAGCTCGGCGTCGACTGGCTCGAGGTGATCGAGGGCGATGCCGCGGCGCTGCTGGCGAACGACCTGGCTGACGCACCCTCGCCCGATGCCGTCTTCATCGGCGGCGGGCTCTGCGAGGCGCTACTGGAGGCGCTCTGGCCCCGCCTGCCGGCGGGCACGCGGCTGGTGGCCAACGCGGTGACGCTCGAGTCAGAGGCGCTGCTGGCCCACTGGCAGCGCCAGGCCGGCGGCGAGCTGGTGCGCCTGGAGCTGTCATCGGCGGCCGCCCTCGGCAGCCGGCGCGGCTGGAAGGCCGCCTATCCCATCGTGCAGTGGCGGGCCGTGCGATGAAAGTTGCGAAGAAAGGTGCGATGAAGGGTGCGATGAACGGGGTAGGGGAAACGAAAAGGGTGGCGGGCTTCGGCTTTCGCCGAGAGGCGCGGCTCGGTTCGCTGGCCGAGGCGCTGGATCGCCTCGAGGCACGCTATGGCCCGGTCGATGGTCTGGCGGCGGCCGCGAGCATGCGCTCGATGGTGCAGGCCCTGGGCGAGGCCCGGGGGCTTGCGACCTTGAGTGTGCCCGACGAAGCGCTGGCCTCGGCCGAGACGATGACCCGGTCCCCGTACAGCCGGCAGGCCCGTGGCACCGGCAGCGTCGCCGAGGCCGTCGCGCTGCTGGCGGCGGGCCCCGGTGCGGTCCTGCTCGGCCCCCGACTGATTTCCACCGATCGACGCGCCACCGTGGCGCTGGCGACAGGAGACACGACATGACCGTTCACTTCATCGGCGCCGGTCCCGGTGCGCCGGATCTCTTGACCCTGCGTGGGCGCGACCTGATCGCCGCCAGCCCGGTGTGCCTCTACGCCGGCTCGCTGGTGCCCGAGGCGATCCTCGATCACTGCCCGGCGGACGCCCGGGTCATCAACACCGCGCCGCTGTCGCTGGACGAGATCATCGACGAGATCGCGACGGCCCACGCGGCGGGCCAGGACGTGGCCCGGCTGCACTCCGGCGATCTCTCGGTGTGGTCGGCCATGGGCGAGCAGCTGCGCCGGCTACGTGCACTCGATATCCCCTATGCCGTCACCCCCGGGGTGCCGGCCTTCGCCGCGGCGGCGGCGACCCTGGGCCAGGAGCTGACGCTGCCCGGGGTGGCGCAGTCGGTGGTGCTGACCCGCACCCCGGGCCGGGCCAGCGCCATGCCGGACGGCGAGACGCTTGAGAACTTCGCCCGCACCGGGGCGACCCTGGCGATTCATCTGTCCATCCATCACCTCGAGCGCGTGGTAGCGGCGCTCATGCCCTTCTACGGCGAGGACGGTCCGGTGGCGATCGTCTGGCGGGCCAGCTGGCCCGACCAGAAGGTGATCCGCGGGCGGCTCGATACCATCGTCGCGCGGCTCGACCCGGCCATGAACCGCACCGCGCTGATCCTGGTCGGCCCGGCGCTTTCGAGCGACGACTTCGACGACAGCTGCCTCTACGCCATCGGCTACGACCGACGCTTTCGCCCCCAATCGGCAGACTCACCCTTCGCCGAGGGCGGCACCCTGGAACACGAAGATGGTGTCTTTGCACGAGAAGGCGGAGAACGAGCAGGCGGAAAACGAGAGGGTGGAAAACAAGAGGGTGGAAAACAAGAGGGCAGCACATGATTCGGCTCTCGCTGATCGGCATCGGCACCGGCAATCCGGACCACATCACCCTGGCCGGGGTGCGTGCGCTGCGTGAGGCGGACTTGATCCTGCTGCCGCGCAAGGGCGAGGCCCGAGTGGACCTGATCGACCTCCGTCGGCTGCTGTGCCGCAACCTGCTCGACGAGGGGGCGCTCTCGCGGGTGGTGGAGTTCGACCTGCCGCGCCGCGACGGCCGCGACGACTACCTGGGCGCGGTGGACGAATGGCACGCGGCGATCGCCGAGGTATGGCACGAGCAGATGACGAAGAACCTGCCGCAGGGCGGACAGGTCGCCATGCTGATCTGGGGAGACCCCTCGCTCTATGACAGCAGCCTGCGCATCGCCGCGCGCCTGAGGCGACAGGATGATGGCCAGGCGCTCGACGTCGAGGTGGTGCCGGGCATCACCAGCCTGCAGGTGCTGACCGCCGCGCATCGGATCCCCCTCAACGCCCTGGCCGAGCCGGTGCAGATCACCACCGGGCGGCGCCTGCGCGAGCGCGGCTGGCCCATGGACGCCGCCAGCGTGGCCGTGATGCTGGACGGTGGCGGTGCCTTCCAGGCGCTTTCACCGGAGGGCCTGCATATCTGGTGGGGCGCTTATCTCGGCATGGACAAGCAGTGCCTGATCGAGGGCCCGCTGGCCGAGGCGGGCCCGGCCATCGTCGAGCGTCGCGCCGCCCTGCGTGAGCACCATGGCTGGATCATGGACGTCTATCTGCTGGCGCGGACGCCGCTGCTGTCACGGCCGGTTGCTGAACCACAACGCTATTTTCCCTGATCGATGGAGATCCCGATGAAGCACGTCGACCCCGAGCGCCATGCGGTGCGCATGGCCCACAAGCAGAAGATCATGAACGAGCGGATCGCCGCCGCCGACAAGGAACAGGGCGTGCTGCTGGTGCTCACCGGCCCCGGCAAGGGCAAGAGCAGCTCCGGCTTCGGCATGGTCGCACGCGCCTTGGGCCACGGCATGAAAGTCGGCGTGGTGCAGTTCATCAAGGGCAAGTTCCAGACCGGCGAGGAGGCCTTCTTCCGAGAGCTGCCCGGCGTGGACTATCACGTCATGGGCGAAGGCTATACCTGGGACACCCAGGATCGGGAGCGCGATGTGCGCGCCGCCGAGGCCGCCTGGGCCGAGGCTCGGCGCATGCTGAGCGACGAGCGCTATGCCCTGGTGCTGTTCGACGAGCTCAATATCGCCCTGCGCCACGGCTACCTGGAGCTCGACCGGGTGCTCGACGACCTCCAGGGCCGCCCGGCCATGCAGCACGCGGTCGTGACGGGCCGCCACGCACCCGAGGCGCTGATCGAGCTTGCCGATACCGTGACCGAGATGAAGGTGGTCAAGCATGCCTTCAAGGATCAGGGCATCAAGGCCCAGAAGGGCGTCGAGCTCTGATGATCGACGACCCACACGCCTTCAGCGAGAGCGAGCGCGCCGGGGTCTACCGGGCCATCTTCGAGCGTCGCGACGTGCGCGCCCAGTTCCGCTCGGACCCGATTCCTCCCGAGGTGCTGGCCCGCCTGCTGAAGGCCGCCCACCATGCGCCCTCGGTGGGTTTCATGCAGCCCTGGGACTTCCTGCTGATCGACGACCGTGAGGTGCGAAAGCGGGTGCACGCCATCTTCGAGCGCGAGAACGCCAGGGCGGCCGAGGCCCACTCCAGCGAGCGCGGCGTCCTGTATCGCCGCCTCAAGCTGGAGGGCATCCTCGAGAGCCCCATGAACCTGTGCATCACCTGCGATCGCAGTCGTGGCGGCGAGCACGTGCTGGGCCGCCAGAGCATCGTCGAGATGGATCTGTTCAGCACCTGCCTGGCAGTCCAGAACCTGTGGCTGGCGGCAAGGGCCGAGGGCATCGGCGTCGGTTGGGTCAGCATTCTCGACCAGGGCGATCTGGCCGAGGTGCTGGGCCTGCCGGATCACGTCTACCCGCTGGCCTACCTGTGCCTGGGCTATGTCGACGACTTTCTCGACCAGCCGGAACTGGCTCGGGCCGGCTGGCGTCAGCGTCTGCCGCTGGCCGAACGGGTCCACGGCAACGGCTGGCAGGCTCCGCAGGCGGACGAGTCGTTGGCCCGCGCCCTCGATGCCCTCAACGGACACCCCTGAGGCCTGCCATGAAGTCCATCCTGAAGACCGTGACGAGGACCCTGCCATGCCGACCCTGATGATCCAGGGCACCACCTCCGATGCCGGCAAGAGCACGGTCGTCGCCGGGCTGTGCCGGGCGCTTGCCCGCCGCGGTATCTCGGTGGCGCCCTTCAAGCCCCAGAACATGGCGCTCAATAGCGCCGTGACCCCGGAGGGTGGCGAGATCGGCCGCTCCACGGCCCTGCAGGCACGGGCCGCGGGGATCGATCCGCATACCGACATGAACCCGGTGCTGCTCAAGCCCGAGAGTGACCGGGGCGCCCAGGTGATTCTCGATGGTCGGGTCCATGGCCACATGGATGCCCTCGAGTATCACGCCTTCAAGCGTCGGGCCCGGGAGACGGTGCTGGCCGCCTGGGAGCGACTGTCGAGTCGCGTCGAGGTGATCATCGCCGAGGGGGCGGGCAGCCCCGCCGAGATCAATCTGCGCCGGGGCGATATCGCCAACATGGGCTTCGCCGAGGCCGTCGACTGCCCGGTGCTGCTGGTCGGCGACATCGACCGGGGCGGGGTCTTCGCCCAGCTGGTGGGGACCCTCGAATTGCTCAGCGACAGCGAGCGGGCCCGCACGCGGGGCGTCATCATCAATCGCTTCCGCGGCGATATCGCCCTGCTCGAACCCGGCCTCGACTGGCTCGAGGACTACAGCGCCAAACCGGTGCTGGGGGTGCTGCCACACCTCGACGGCCTGCTGCTCGATGCCGAGGACGGCGTGGGGCTCGTCGGTCGGCAGGTGGGTGAAGCCGCGCTGCGGGTGGTGGTGCCGGCGCTGCCGCGCATCAGCAATCACACCGACCTGGATCCGCTGCGCCTGCATCCACGGGTGTCCCTGACCCTGGTCGGCCCCGGCCAAGCGATCCCGCCCGCCGACGTGATCCTGCTGCCGGGGAGCAAGTCGACGGCCAGCGATCTTGCCTGGCTGCGCGCCCTGGGATGGGAGGACGTGATCCGTCGCCATCTGCGCTATGGCGGCAAGGTGCTCGGCATCTGCGGCGGCTTCCAGATGCTAGGGGAGGCCATCGACGATCCCGAGGGGCTGGAAGGCGCGCCCGGCAGCGTGCCGGGGTTCGGCCTGCTGCCCCTGCGCACGCGGATGGTGGCGGGCAAGCAGCTGCGCAATGTGCGGGGTACGCTTATCGGCACTCATGCTGGCACCCCGGCCGGCGAAGGCGGGTCGGTGAGCGGTTACGAGATCCACAACGGCGTCAGCGAGGGCCCGGCGCTTGCTCGGCCGCTGCTCGACCTGGACGGCCGCCCGGACGGCGCGGTGAGTGAGGATGGCCAGGTGATGGGCACCTACCTGCACGGGCTCTTCGACGAGGCCGACGCCTTGAAGGCGCTGCTCGCCCGGCTGGGCCTCGAGGACGGGGACGCCAAGCGCGAGAGCTTCGCCAGCCACCGGGAGCGGGAGCTCGACCGCCTCGCCGACGCCATCGAGGCGCACCTGGACATGGAGCGGGTGCTGGCGCTGGTGGGCCGGGGCTGAGCCGGTCGCTTCTCAGCCGAGCCAACTAGGTCGAGCCTGGCCTGATGCGGCAGGGCTTGGCCGGGCCTGGGCAGGCTCGACCCGTTTCAATCAGAGGCCGGGACGCGATCCGCGAAGCGCCGCGGATCGTCGCTGATCGCCGCATCGACGCCCCAGTCCCACAGCGGGGCGAAGGCTTCAGGGTCGTTGGCGGTATAGCAGATCAGCCGATAGCCGGCATCCTTGATCGCCCGTGCCTGGGCCTCGGTGAGACGCTTCCAGTCGGTGTGCACGCTGAAGGCATCGAGCCGGCGGGCCTCCTCCTCCCAGCCTTTGGGGAGCTTGTCGTAGAGGCGTCCGAGTCTTAGTCGCGCGGGGGCGGGCATGATGGCGCGGGCGGCCTCAAGCGCCGGTCCCGAGAAGGACGACACGATCAGCCGTTCGGCGGGTAGCGCCGTCATCGCCTCGGGCACCGCTGTCTCGGCCAGCACCCCCGGGTCTCGGCCACGGGCGAGCTTGAGCTCCAGGTTCAGCCCCATGCCGAGCTCATTGATCAGCGCAAGCATCCCGGCGAGCGTCGCCATGCGCTCGCCGGCGAAGCGGGGAGCGAACCAGGCGCCCACGTCCAGGCGTCGGGCCTCGGCGAGGTCGAACCGTGCCAGCCGCCCACGGCCGTTGGAGCAGCGGTGGAGGGTGGCGTCGTGCCAGATTACCGGCGTGCCGTCGGCGAGCAGCTGCACATCGAGCTCTACCCAGTCGATTCCGGCCTCATGGGCGGCGCGCACCGCCGCCAGGGTGTTCTCCGGGGCTACCGCCGAGAGGCCGCGATGGGCGATCAGGCGGGGCAGTACCTCGAGGGGAGATGTCGCCGAGGCGGAGAGGGGAGAGAGGGAAGAGGCGTGCATGACAGCAGTTCCTGAAAGGCGACGTGGTGGTCCCCAGACTAAATCACATCGGCGCGTTACGCAGTGAGGCGACACTTGCCTAGGCTCTAGGGAGGGAAGGGGCGCCGCTTGGGGTGTTCTCGGTCGAGGCCGAACCGGCCCGTGGGGAGGAGTCATGCTACGTCTGCTCGGAGACTGTCTCAGCCGTTACCTGACCAAGCCGGTGCCGGGCGCCCGCACCCAGGCGCCCAGCGATCTCGAATCGCTGGCGGCGGCCCTTCGGCCCGGCGATGTGCTACTGGTCGAGGGCGAATCGAGGCTCAGCACGGCGATCAAGTACCTGACTCAGTCCACCTGGTCCCATGCGGCCCTCTATGTCGGCGACGCCTACTCGGAGGCCGGCGGCGGTCCCCGGGGGTTGATCGAGGTGGATATGCGCGAAGGGGTGCGGCGAGTCGGGCTGGATCACTTCACGGATCTGCACTGTCGCATCTGCCGGCCGGTGGGGCTCGATGACGCCGAGGTGGCAAGGGTCGTGGCCTATGCCGGCGAGCGCCTGGGCTATCACTACGATCTCAAGAACATCATCGACCTGGCCCGCTACCTGATTCCCACGCCGCCGGTGCCGGTACGCTGGCGGCGGCGTCTGCTGTCGCTGGGCAGCGGCGATCCCACCCGGGCGATCTGCTCCTCGCTGATCGCCCAGGCCTTCCAGTCGATCCGCTACCCGATCCTGCCCTGTGTGACCGTCACCCCCTCCAAGGATCCGCGCTATCCGGATGGCGAGATCCGGGTGCTCTACCCGCGGCACTTCAGCTTCTTCATGCCCCGGGACTTCGATGTCTCGCCCTATTTCGCGGTGATCAAGCCGACCCTGGAGGCGACCTTCGATCACCGCGCCCTGGTGTGGGGGGCGTCGCCGCAGATTCCCGTGCTACCGCTTATCGACACGGCAATGGGGCGAGGCGGGGCCAGCGACGCCTGACTGTGCTAGGCTGCGCCTTTTTTAACAGAAGGCCCGCGTCAGCGGGCGCCGCGATAGAGGGAAGTCGATGAGAGTCGTGCACGTCAAGAACGCCCAGCAGCGCGAGGCCTGCCTCGCCCGGCTGTGTGCCGAGGTCTACGGTCACCAGGCGGGGCTGGCGCCGCTGGCCACCTTCGCCGGCACCCTGGGCGTGCTGGTCAAGCAGGAAGCCGCTCGTGTACTGGCGCTGGTCGATAACCAGCAGCGCCCGGTGGCCCTGGCATTGCTGGTGCTGGACGAGGCGGGGCAGGGCATGGAAGTGTCGCTGCTCACGGCCCTCGAGGGCAGCAGCGTGGCGAACCCCGCCCAGCGCCTGATTCAGGAGCTCGCCCTCAAGGCGCCGCTGAAGGTGGTGGCAAGCGATGCCAAGCAGGAGGCGATGTTCCGCGAGGCGGGCATCACGCGCTGGTTCGACGGCGAACAGGGGCTACGCATCGGGCTCGGGGCCCAGCATCCGGCCGAGGGGTTGGATGACCTGACGCGGACGCTCGCCTTCGATGAGCGCTCGGTGGTGGCCTCTTTCAAGCAGGACAAGGACACCTTCGAGGGCTACAAGTCACGCTTCGTACGCGGCCTGGAATCCTTCCCGACCACGCTGTAAGGCCGCCCCGTCACGCGAAGCGAGGCGGAGGTATCCGCCGAGGTGTCGGCGGCTTCGCCCAATGGCGGGCTTGACCCTTCTCGCTGCGGGCGCTTGGATAGAAGGCTTTTCCGCTCTTTCACGAGCCTGTTCACCAAGGCTCCAGCACAAGGAAGGTTTTGATGGCCAAGCGTATCCAGCTCGCCCGCACCGGCGGTCCCGAGGTTCTCGAGTTCGTCGATGTCACGCCCGTGGAGCCCGGCCCCGGAGAGGTCCGGGTTCGCAACCAGGCAGTGGGGCTCAACTTCATCGACATCTATGTGCGCACCGGCCTCTACCCGGTGCCGGCGCTGCCTTCCGGCCTCGGCACCGAGGGCGCAGGCGTGGTCGATGCCGTGGGCGAGGGCGTGACCCACCTGGCGGTGGGGGATCGGGTGGCCTATGCCCAGGGGCCCCTGGGCGCCTACGCCGAGCTTCACACCCTGCCTGCCGAGAAGGTCGTCACCCTGCCCGAGGGCGTGGACGTCGACACCGCCGCGGCCTCGATGCTCAAGGGCCTCACGGTGCAGTACCTGCTGCGCCAGACCTATCCGCTCAAGGGCGGCGAGACCATCCTCTTCCATGCCGCCGCCGGCGGCGTCGGCTCGATCGCCTGTCAGTGGGCCAGGGCCCTGGGCGTCAGGTTGATCGGTACCGTCAGCTCCCCCGAGAAGGCCGCCCTGGCCGAGAAGAACGGCGCCTGGGCGACCATCGACTACACCAAGGAGGACGTGGTCGAGCGGGTGCGCGAGCTCACCAATGGTGAGATGGTGGATGTGGTCTACGACTCGGTGGGCAAGGACACCTGGGAGACCTCGCTTGATTGTCTCAAGAAGCGCGGCCTGATGGTTAGCTTCGGCAACGCCTCCGGCCCGGTGGAGGGCGTCAACCTGGGCATCCTCAACCAGAAGGGTTCGCTCTTCGTGACTCGGCCGAGCCTCAACGGCTATGCCGATACCCGCGAGCGCCTCGAGGCCATGAGCGAGGAGCTCTTCGCGATGCTTGAAAGCGGCAAGATCACCATCGACATTGCCCAACGCTACCCGCTGGCCGATGCAGGCAAGGCCCAGCAGGCCCTGGCTGGCCGCCAGACCACCGGCTCGACCATTCTCGTGCCCTGACGCAGTTGATGAGCGACTAGGGATGCTGAAACGCGCGACGCCCGCCATATCAATGGCGGGCGTCGTCGTTTGCTCTAGAGTTTACTTCCCGCCGGGCGTGAGGTCCGGCGGGCGGCGAGGCGGCGCTTAGAGGGTAGGCATGGTGAAGTGGTTGGTCTCTTCGCGGATGCCGCTGGGCCAGCGCTGGGTAATGGTCTTCATGCGAGTATTGAAGCGCACGCCATCCGGGCCATGCATGTGCAGCGGGCCGAACAGCGAGCGCTTCCAGCCGCCGAAGCTATGGAAGGCCATGGGCACCGGGATCGGCACATTCACGCCGACCATGCCGACCAGAATCTGCTCGCAGAACTGGCGGGCGGCATCGCCGTCGCGGGTGAAGATGGCGGTGCCGTTGCCGTACTCGTGATCGTTGATCATGGCAACGGCCTCATCGAAGCTGGCGGCGCGGGCGATGGCCAGCACCGGGCCGAAGATCTCTTCTGCGTGGATGCGCATGCCCGGCGTGACATGATCGAACAGCGAGCCACCGACGAAGTAGCCATCGCCGGCCCCTTCGATGGTGACGTCGCGGCCATCCACCACCAGCTCCGCGCCTTCCTCGACGCCGGAGGCGATGTAGCCCTTGACCTTCTCCAGATGCTCCTTGGTGACCAGCGGGCCCATGTCGTTGTCGGGACCGTCGACCAGCCCCGGGCCGACGCGCAGCGTCTCGAGCCGTGCGATGAGCTTCTCGCGCAGGCGCTTGGCGGTTTCCTCGCCCACCGGCACCGCCACCGAGATCGCCATGCAGCGCTCGCCGGCGCTGCCGTAGGCCGCCCCCATCAGGGCATCGACCGCCTGGTCCAGGTCGGCATCGGGCATGATGACCATGTGGTTCTTGGCGCCCCCTAGCGACTGGACCCGCTTGCCATGCTGGGAGGCGGTGGCGTAGATGTACTCGGCGATGGGGGTGGAGCCGACGAAGCTGACGGCCTGCACCCGCTCGTCGGTGAGCAGCACGTCCACCGACTCCTTGTCGCCGTTGACCACGTTGAAGACGCCATCGGGCAGCCCGGCTTCCTTGAGCAGCTCGGCTAGGCGCATGGGCGTGGAGGGATCCTTCTCGGACGGCTTCATGACGAAGGTGTTGCCGCAGGCCAGGGCGATGGGGAACATCCACATCGGCACCATGGCCGGGAAGTTGAACGGCGAGATGCCGGCGCAGACGCCCAGCGGCTGCATCATCGAGTAGCTGTCCACGCCGGTGCCGACGTTCATCGAATGCTCGCCCTTCTGCAGGTGCGGAATGCCGCAGGCAAATTCCACCACCTCGAGGCCACGGGTCACTTCGCCCTTGGCATCGGAGAACACCTTGCCGTGCTCGCGGGAGATCATGGCCGCCAGTTCGTCGGTATGGGCCTCGACCAGTGCCTTGAACTTGAACAGGATGCGCGAGCGCTTGAGCGGAGAAATCCGTGACCAGGCCGGGAAGGCCTCAGAGGCAAGCCGCACGGCTTCCCGGGTTTCGTCCGCGGTGGCCAGCGCTACCTGGGCGCTCTGCTCGCCGGTGGCCGGGTTGAAGACCGGGGCGTAGCGCTCGCTGCGGCCCTCGACGATGCTGCCGTTGAGAAAGTGGTGAATCTGGTTCATGTCGAATACCTATGTCGAATTACGAAATCGAATCCCCGGGCCGCCATGTCGAACAGCCATGACGCGTTCGCTGAATGGCACCGAGTGGGTGTTAGCGTCGCATGCCGGTTAGTTGCCGATCGTGAAGCCGACCTGTTCGGCCAGGGCGTGCAGGTTGCGATAGCCCAGACGCGCATAGGTCAGCGGGTCGGCCACCTTGGGGTCCTGCTCGGCCTCCACGACCAGCCAGCCTTGATAGTCGCTCTCGCGAAGCACGTTCAGGGCGGGCAGGAAGTCGATATTGCCGTCTCCCGGGACGGTAAAGAGGCCATCGAGCACCCCGTCGAGGAAGCTCTTGTCGCGGTTGCGCAGCTCGTTCAATACGGGGAAGCGCATGTCCTTGCAGTGCACGTGCTTGATGCGTGAGGCGTAGCGCTTGGCGGTGGCAAGCGGGTCGCCGCCGGCACCGACCAGGTGTCCAAAGTCGAGCAGCAGGCCCACGGAGTCCCGGGTGCTGTCCATCAGGCGTTCGACATCGGCCTGGCTCTCTACCACCGTGCCGAGGTGATGGTGATAGGCCATATGCACACCCTGCTCCTTGAGGTAGTCGCCGACCACGTTGAGGCCCTCGGTGAGGCGGGCCCAGTCGTCCTCGCCAAGGGTCGGGCGCCGGGACACGGGGCGGGACTGGTCGCCGTGGATGCAGTGGCTGACCTCGCAGAACACCATGACCTTTGCGCCACACTGCTTGAGCAGGTTGAGGTGATCCTTGACCGCCTCGATTTCCTCTTCTGGACTGCGCTCCAAAAGGCGGCTGGAGTACCAGCCGGAGACCAGCGACAGGTCATGGTCGCCCAGCACCTTCGACAGGGCATCGGGGGTGCGGGGAAACTTCTGGCCGAGCTCGAAGCCCGAGAACCCCGCTTCACGCCCCTCGGTCAGGCAGGTCTCAAGCGGAGTGTCGCCGCCGAGGCTCGGCAGGTCGTCGTTGGTCCAGGTCAGCGGATTGATGCCGAGGCGAATGGTCATGGTGTGCTCCTTGAAGGCGATCTGGCCGCCGGCGTGGCGTTCGGCGACCGGTCATTGTGGGTTGTAGTAAGTGGGTGCTGGCTAAGCTGTAACGGCATCAGTGATGCTGGTGTGTCTTGGCCTCGACGTAGCCGCGATAGGCCTTTCTGACCTCCTCGCGCTCGGAGACCTCCGGCACCGCGACCTCCCACCAGGCGCCCCCTTCGGCGGTGCTCGGCAGCGGGTCGGTGTCTAGGGCGATCACGTAGGTCGACGAGGCCTGGCGGGCGCGCTGAAGGGCCGCTTCCAGGGCCGCGATGCTGCTGACCGACTCGGCCTGGCACCCCAGGGCCCGGGCGTGGGCGGCGAAGTCGGTCTTGGGGGCGCCCTCCGGTACCGTCTGGCAGTCCTTGAGCAGGTTGTTGAAACCGGCGCCCCCGGTGGCATGCTGCAGCCGGTTGATGCAACCGAAGCCCCGGTTGTCGAGCACCACCACGATCAGCTTGTGTCCAAGCATCACCGAGGTGGCGAGCTCCGAGTTATGCATCAGGTAGCTGCCATCGCCGACCATCACGAAGACCTCCCGCTCCGGCCTGGCCATCTTCACCCCCAGGCCACCGGCGATCTCATAGCCCATGCAGGAGAAACCGTATTCGACGTGATAGCTGCCGGGCCCGGCCGCCTGCCATAGCTTGTGCAGCTCGCCGGGCAGGCCGCCGGCGGCACAGACCACGGTACCGTCGTCGCTGGCCTGACGGTTCACGGCTCCGATCACCTGTGCATCGGTGGGCAGTTCAAGGCCACCGTCGGCGGTGACGCGGTTAACCACGTTCTCCCATTCCCGCTTGAGGCCGCCGGCCTGCTCGCGCCATTGATCGTCGGCGCTCCAGGCGTCGAGCGACGCGTGCAGCTGCTCGAGACCCACCTTTGCATCGCAGCTCAGGGGCAGGGCGTGATGCTTGGCACTGTCGAAGCGGCCGACGTTCAAGGCCAGCAGGGTCAGGTCGTCGCGCTCGAACAGCGCCCGGGAGCCGGTGGTGAAGTCCTGCAGGCGGGTGCCCACGGCGAGGATCACGTCGGCCTGTTCGGCGAGGCGGTTGGACGCCGCACTGCCGGTGACGCCGATGGCGCCCACGCTCTGCGGATGGGTGTCGGGCAGGGCGCCCTTGCCGGCCTGGGTCTCGGCCACGGGAATGCCGTGAGCCCGGGCGAAGCGGTCCAGCGCCTGGCAGGCATCGGCGTACTGCACGCCACCCCCGGCGATGATCAGCGGTTGCTTGGCCTTACGCAGGGCCTGGAGGGCCTCGTCCAGCTCACGGGGCTCCGGTGCCGGGCGACGAATGCGATGCACACGCCGTGCGAAGAAGCGCTCCGGGAAGTCATGGCTGAAGGTCTGCACGTCCTGGGGCAGCGACAGGGTGGCCGGGCCGCAATGCTCGGGATCGAGCAGGGTGGCGATGGCCTGTGGCAGGCTGGTCAGCAGCTGTTCCGGGCGCATGATGCGGTCGAAGTAGCGCGATACCGGGCGGAAGCAGTCGTTGACGGTGATCGTTGGGTCATTGAAGTGCTCGAGCTGTTGCAGCACCGGGTCCGGTTCGCGGGTGGCGAAGGTGTCGCCGGGCAGCAGCAGCACCGGCAGCCGGTTGGTATGCGCAAGGGCCGCGGCGGTGACCATGTTGGCGGCGCCGGGGCCGATCGAGCTGGTGACCGCCATCATCTGCCGCCGCCCCTTGGCCTTGGCGTAGGCGATGGCGGCATGCGCCATGGTCTGCTCGTTGTGGGCGCGATAGGTCGGCAGGCTGTCTTGAGCGTGATAGAGGGCCTCGCCGAGACCGGCCACGTTGCCGTGACCGAAGATGGCGAAGACGCCGGCGAACAGCGGCACTTCCTCGCCGTCGAGTTCGATGTGCTGGGCGGCCAGGTACTTGACCAGTGCCTGGGCCATGGTGAGTCGAATGGTGCTCATGACAGGGTGTCCTCTGTGATGGGCTGGGCGCTGCGCAGCTGCTGCCAGGCCTGGATCAGTTCGGCGTAGTTGCTGGCCACTCGGTCGATCAGCTGGCCGTCATCGATGGTGCCGGCCAGCCAGTCGCGGCTGGGGGCGGAAAACAGTGTGCGACCGACGGTGAAGCCCTTGCACTGGGGGTGACGGGCGGCAGCGGTGAAGCCGCGCTTCATGTCCTCCATGGGGGCATCCAGTCCCAGCAGCACGACGCCGCGACAGTGCGGGTCCTGAGCCTCGATGGCCTGGCTGACCGCTTCCCAGGCGGTATCAGACATCGTCGGCAGCTTCCACCAGTCGGGGCGAATGCCCAGGTGATAGAGCCGCTGCACGGCCCGGGCCAGGGTCTGGTCGTCAATGTCTGCCTGGTTGGGGGGAATCACCTCGACCAGCAGTTCCAGGTCATTGGCACAGGCCGCCTGGTAGAGCTGGCGCAGGCGTGCTTCCTGATCGAGGCGCAGCTCGACCGGGTCGTCCGGATGATAGAACACCAGGCACTTGATGATGTGCTCCCTCGGCCAGTGCTTCAGGCGGCTCCCCAGGTCGTCCCCGTGTTGGAAACGCAGCGGCCGAGAGCTTGGCAGCTCCACTGGGCGGCCGATCCACCAGCCCTTTCCGGTGGCATCGTTCAGCGCGTCCTGACCGAAGACATCGTCGACCAGGATCGCCGGTGTGGCCAGACCGGTACGGCGCCCGCCTTCCTCGGCGGCCTTGACCAGCAGCTGTTTCAGGGCCGGGATACGGGCGGGGTCGGCCTGAACCTCGCGAGCCATGTCGGTGAGCTGGCGGCGGTGATCGAAGGCCAGACCGCAGACCTCTGGCCATTCCTTGGGCACCCGGGTCGTGACCCGGTGCAGGTGGTTGAGCCCGGCATCCTGATCGGGGCGCTTGACCGTGCCCCGGCGTGCCACATAGTCGAACAGCTCGGCCTCGGTGGGCATGGCCGGGGCGCAGCCATGGCGCGAGACCACCAGGGCGCCGCAGGCATTGGCGTAGGTCGCGCTGGTCTGCCAGTCTTCGCCGCGCAGCCAGCCCCGCAGCAGGCCGCTCATGAAGGCGTCGCCGGCGCCGAGCACGTTGAGCACCTCTACCTTGACGCCTTCGACGAGGATGCCGTCCTCGAGGTGCGCTGGAATCTCGCCCTCGATGATCACACAGCCCAAGGCGCCGAGCTTGCACACCAGGGTGGCCGCACTGACCGCACGCACCGCGCGCAGGGCGGTGAGGGTGTCGGTGCTGCCGCCGGCGATATGGAATTCTTCCTCGGTGCCGACGATCAGGTCGAAGTCGGGCAGCCAGGCCTGGAGGTCCTTCGTCACGGTATCGTCGGCGATGAAGCGGGTCTCGCCGTCACCGGGCGAGGTCAGGCCCCACAGCACCGGGCGGTAGTCGATGTCCAGGACCCGTTTGACGCCATGGTCGGCGGCCGCATCCAGCGCCTTGCGGCAGGCGCGGGCGGTGGTGTCGGTGGACAGGTGGGTGCCGGTGATGGCCAGCGCCTTGGCGCGGGCGATGAAGGCCGGGTCGATGGCCGCATGATCGATGGCCATGTCGGCGCAGTCGCGGCGATAGAACAGCAGCGGGAAGCTGTCGCGATCCTTGAGGGCCAGCAGCACCAGGCCGGTATGACGCTCGGGGTCGACCTGCAGGGCGCTTACGTCGACGCCGGCACGCTCGAGTTCCTCGCGCACGAAATTGCCCATCTGCTCGTCGCCGACTCGAGAGAGCATGGCGGAGTTCAGGCCGAGGCGGGCGGTGCCGTAGGCCATGTTGCCGGAGCTTCCGCCCAGGTACTTGGCGAAGCTGGCCACGTCTTCCAGGCGGCTCCCCACCTGTTCGGAGTACAGATCCACCGCGACGCGGCCGAGGCAGATCAGGTCCAGCGATCGTGTAGTTGTAGTTGTTGCTTGCATATCGTCTCTCCGCGTCGCCTATGACGTCGCGCCGCTGCGTTGGAGGGGCCACTGGCCCCGGTAGGCGCTACGACGCATGTATCGATCAATGGTTAAAAAGTGAAGGCATCCCTGAATCGCCCGAGCGCTGCTTCGTCATCGCCCGATGCCCAGCCCTCGAGCCCGACGGTGCCTCGGTAGCCCATCTCGTCGAGGGCGCGCGCGATGGCCGGATAGTGAATCTCACCGCTGCCGGGCTCGCAGCGCCCCGGCACATCGGCGACCTGGATCTCACCGATATAGGGCCCACAGCGTTGCATGAGCTCGATCAGGTTCCCCTCGCCGATCTGGGCGTGATAGAGATCCAGCATGATCCGAACCTCCGGACGATCGACGCTTGCGATCAGCTCCAGCACGTCCTCGGCCCGAGCGAAAGGCACGCCGGGATGGTCAACCTGGGTATTGAGGTTCTCGAGCACGAAGGTGACCTCATGCTGCTGGCCCAGGTCGGCCAGGCGCGACAGGGTGTCGTGGGCACGGATCCACATCGCTCCCGTGATCCGGTCGGCGGGCTTGACCGGCAGACCTTCCCCGTCCAGGCCGGTGCCGTGCAGGTTGAGGCGAGGAATGTTCAGGCGCTTGGCCACGGCGATTGATTCCCTGGCCGTCTCGACCAGACGATCGGCGCCTTCCTTGTCGTCAAGGCTGCCCTCGATATAGCCGGTCATGGAGGAGAAGGTGGCCCCGGTGTTGGCCAGTGCGTCGATGTCATGGCGAGTCCAGTCCCAGATCTCCACCTGGAAGCCCAGGGCATCGAGCTTGCGCACCCGCTCCACGACCGGCAGGTCGCGAAAGAGCATCTCGGCACAGGCGGCCAGGGTGAAGGGGGAGGTCCTTGTGTGTTGATTCATCTCGCGTGCTCTCGTCATGTAAGTGGGTCGGGGCGTAATGCTGCGGTCGTCACGGGTGTATCAGGCGTCCGCGAGCTCCACCCAGTCACCGTCGTGATGCGAGCGCTCGATGGCCTCGATCAGGGTGTTGACCCGCCTGGCCTGTCGGAAGTCGGGGGTGAGCGGCTTTTGACCGGCCAGCCCCTCGATCAGGTCACGGATCTCGATGATCTTCTGGTCGTTGTAGCCAAGCCCGTGCCCCGGGGCCGGGCAGAAGGCGGCGTAGTCGGGATGATCCGGGCCGATCAGCAGGGTGCGAAAGCCCCGCCGGCCGCTCGGTCCTTGCTGCTGGTAGAGCTTGAGCTCGCTCATGCGCTCCTGGTCGAAGGTGATGGCGCCCTTGGTGCCGGTAACGGTGTAGGCCAGCCCCATCTTGCGGCCCGAGGCGATGCGCGAGGTCTCGATGCTGCCGATCAGGCCGCTGTCGAAGCGCAGCAGCGCCTGAGCGTGATCGTCGTTCTCGACCGGTCGCATGCCGCTGCCATCCGCCAGGGGACGCTCTGTGATCACGGTTTGGAGCTGGCCGCAGACCTTGGTGATGGAGCGTCCGGTCAGGTATTCGGCCATGTGCAGAATGTGGGAACCCAGATCGCCCAGGGCGCCGGCGCCTGCGGTCTCACGAAAGGTGTGCCAGTCGTGAGGCGTGGCCGGGTCGGCCATGTAGTCCTCGTTGTGACGGCCACGGAAGTGGATCACCTCGCCAATCTCGCCGCTGGCGATGATCTCCCGGGCCAGCTGGGTGGCGGGATTGCGCACGTAGTTGAAGCCGACCAGGGTCTTGACGCCGGCGCGCTGTGCCGCCGCGACCATCTCGGCGGCGTCGGCGTCATTCAGCGCCATGGGCTTCTCCAGGTACACATGCTTGCCATGGGAGATGGCCGCCAGGGCCATCTCCTTGTGCAGGAAGTTCGGCGCGCAGATGTCCACGACGTCGACCCTGGGGTCGGCTACCAGCGCACGCCAGTCGCCGGTAGCGCGGGCGAAGCCCAGCTCACGGGCCTTGCGGGTCGCCAGCGTCTCGTCGACCTCGGCGAGCAGCTCGCAGACCGGTGCCGCGGGCAGGTCGAACACCCGGGGCGCGGCATGCAGGGCAATGGCATGGGCCTTGCCCATGTAGCCGGTGCCGATCAGTCCGATGTGGAGGGATGTCATGGCGTAGTCTCCATGGAACAGTAAGGTGGTCGCCCTCAGGCGACCTGGCTCTTCTGCTGCTGGTCGCTGCGCTGGAACTCGGCCAGCTCGGCATCGAGGCTCTCGAGCTCGGCGCCGCCCGCCATCATGTTGAGGACCTCCTCGCGGGTGATCTCTTCCTTGCGGAAGGAGCCCAGGCTGCCGCCGCGCTTGAGCAGGGTGAAGGCATTGGCGACCGGGTAAGCGTGATGGACGTTGTGGGTGATGAAGATCACCGCCAGGCCATCGGCGCGGGCCTTGGCGATGTAGCGCAGCACCACCGAGGCCTGCTTGACGCCCAGTGCCGAGGTCGGCTCGTCGAGGATCAGCACCTTGGCGCCGAAGTACACGGCCCGAGCGATCGCCACGCACTGACGTTCGCCGCCGGAGAGGGTGCCCACCGGCTGGCCGGGATCTCGCACGTCGATCCCGATCTTGGACATCTCCTGCTTGGCGATGCGGTCGGCATATTTCCAGTCGATGCGCTTCATGGGGCCCCAGCCCACGGTGGGCTCCCGGCCCATGAAGAAGTTGCGGGTGATCGACATCAGGGGAATCATCGCCAGGTCCTGGAAGACGGTGGCGATGCCCGCGTCGAGGGCATAGGCGGGAGACTTAAAGCGCACGGGCTCGCCGTCCAGCAGCATCTCGCCATGGGTCGGCTTGTGGACCCCCGACAGGGTCTTGATCAGGGTGGACTTGCCCGCGCCGTTATCGCCAAGCAGGCACATGACCTCTCCGGAGTGGACCTTCAGCGAGATATCGCTCAGGGCGATCACGCTGCCGAAGTGCTTGCTGACGTTGCGCATCTCGATCATCGGCTTGAGTTCTTTCATCTCACTTGGCCTCCATCGCCTTCTTGCGCATAAAGTTGTTGAACAGCACGGCCACCAGCAGCATCACGCCGAGGAAGACCTGGAACCAGTCGGTATTGACCCCGGTATAGAAGATGCCCATCTGCACCAGACCGAAGATCAGGGCACCCAGCGCCGCCCCGATGGCCGAGCCGTAGCCGCCGGTGAGCAGGGCGCCGCCGATGACTACCGCGATGATCGCCTCGAGCTCCTTGAGCAGGCCGCGAATGGTGTCCGCCGAACCGGTATCCATCACCTGCAGGCAGGCGAAGATGGTCGCGGAGAAGGCGGTGAACATGAACAGCGAGATCTTGACCCGGTGCACCGGCACCCCTGAGTTGCGCGCCGCATTGGCATCACCGCCGCTGGCGAAGATCCAGTTGCCATAGGGGGTGCACAGCAGTACCCAGGTCGCGATGGCGGTCAGCGCCAGCCACCAGACGATGGAGACCGGAATGCCGGTGACCGTCGGATTGCCGGCGAAGTTGGTGGCGATCCAGCCCTGAGTGGCCATCCAGGTGAAGAACCCAGTGGCCACCTCGCCCGAGAAGAGGGTGGCGAACCAGTCGCCGGCGATATGCTCCTGAACACCGCCGATCTGGGTGCGCCCGGTCAGCAGGCGGCTGATGCCGATCGCCAGGCCGCGCAGGATGAACAGGAAACCGAGGGTCACAATGAAGGAGGGCAGGCCGGTCTTGTTGACCAGATAGCCGTTGAACCAGCCCA